>JAZOUO010000109.1:0-19067 GCA_045658225.1 Eubacteriales bacterium | reverse complement strand
CGTGGCCCATTGGTCAAGCGGTCAAGACGCTAGCCTCTCACGCTGGAAACTCGGGTTCGATTCCCGGATGGGTCACCAAACGTAACAAATCCGAACTATTTCGTTAATCGAAATTGGTTCGGATTTGTTTTTTACTATAATTATTCGAATTGTTGAGTTTCAGAGCGAGGTCACGCGACCTCGCTCTTTTCTGTGCAAAGAAAAGGCAAGTGGGTTCGGGCTTCTGCCCGATTATGTCCCAGCGTGAGCGCAGGGACGGTGCGAGGTGGCGCCGCCATTTGGCGGTGGACGTCCACGCGCTATGCTTGCCCCAGACGCAAGCGTCGGAAAAATAGAAACAAGCGTGATTTGTATTATTCAAACATTATTTGAGAAAACTCAATGGCGCAGTTGTTGACTTTACGTGCTATTGATGCTATTATATTATCAGAAGGTGCGCACCTCTAATAATCATTTAGGAGGATTTTATGGCTGAATTGAAAATTGCGGAAGTGATTCTCCGCGAAAGAAGAAAACTGAAACTAACGCAAGAAGAGTTAGCCAATGCGCTAATGGTTTCACCGCAAGCGGTTTCCAACTGGGAGCGTGGTGGTTATCCCGACATTACTCTTTTGCCTCGAATCGCAAATTATTTTAAGATAACGGTTGACGAGCTCATCGGTAATGATGCAGCAACGATGGATGAGGATATGATTTCCTTCGGGAATAAGTATCGAAGCAACCAATATTCAAAATCGGAGAAACTTGCTTTTGCCAAAGAAATGTACCAAAAATATCCGAACAATTTTGAGCTCATACATTATCTTGGTGACTTAATTGTTGATAATATGGATATTATTTCTGATAATATTGAGTTGTTAAAAGAGCTTCATCAAAGAATTATGTCTGAATGCACAGATGAAGAATACCGCCGTTCTTCTATCCACCGTATGTGCTTTGTCGCAACCGACGATAAGTTGGAAGACTTAATTGGACAAAGTGAACTCAATTGGCAAGAGGCAATTGCTATTGGAGAACTGAGAGAAGAAAGATACGTTTTGCAAGGCAGATATGATGAATTTCGTCGTGAACGTAACGCCACGGACCTTTTGATTTTTATGCAATATTTGGGACGGCATTGTATGAATTATTACGGCAATCCCGATAAGCAAGATTGGGTTCAAAACTTTTCCGAACCGGAACGAACTGCTGCTTGGGAACAACATAAATTATCTCTTTTAGAGCATTTTGATCCATGCTGTACCAAAGAAAACGGAGTACCGGACGCTTGGTGCGGTTGCTATGCGGAATTTACTTTGAAAGCTGCCGGAGCACTTATTGCATGTAATAAACTTGACGAAGGATTTTCCTTGTTAGAAAAAGCATTTTCACGATATGATCGTTGGAATCAAATCCCCCGAGGTGCGTGGATGAGTGTTGGAAACGAAGCAGCTTTTGGGAACGCAACTATCAACAAGGAAGACCAGAATCACTCTACAGATATTAAATTTGAAGATGGGAAAACTGTTTGGTCCCCATATCTTTGGCTGTTTTGGCAGAGACCTGATGATATCTTCAATGCGATGACAAAATGGCCTTGGTTTAATTCCGTGAGTGAAGATGAACGTTATGCCAAGCTGCTTGAAAGAGCCAAAGAAATGGCTGAATCAAAATAAATTGCATTCTTCTTAAAGCCCCGCCTCGCGCGAGGCTTTATTTGTTTTCTGCATATCAAACCATCTCGGTTCGGACATTCAATCGTCCGTTTCACCAAAAAAAGAACAGGAGTGCTGAAGCACTCCTGTTCTTTTTTTTCGGACTCCGTCCGAGGAATCGGAACGATAACTCGACGCAGTCGAGTTGAAAGTTCTGATTCCCAAAATTTTTGAGGACTCGATGTCCGAAAAAATTTTCATGGGGCACTTTTTTCTATTCCTCGATGCTATCCCACTTGTATCAAAACAAGCACACGCCACGGTGCCAAAATTTAAAATATGAGTATTTTATGAATTTAAAAATATTGCTATTGCGACAAAAATGTGATATAATTATACAAATAAATCCAAGTTTAGAATGTAGGAGATAGCATGCATATCGAATATGAAAATATAATTTTGCGTGATATGATAGAATCAGACATTGAGGACTATGTTCGTTGGTTCACACTAGAGCGCGAGTGGGAAAATTGGGATGCCCCTTGGGAGAAAGAGGATACGAGCGAGGAAACCGAGCGTACATCTTGGCGTGATTATTACGAATCTGTCAAGGCTCTTCACGATACAACACGTCGATGGAAAATGGAAATTGTTTGTAACAACCGACATATTGGTTGGGTAAGCTCATATCCAATTGATGAGAACTATGAGTGGATTGACGAGGTTAAAGATGGTCAGACTGTATATCATGCTGTCGGGATTTGTATTTGCGAACCCGAGATATGGGGCAAAGGAATTGGCACAAACGCTCTCCGTGCCTTTATGAACTACTATTTTGAGAACGGCGTGGTCGAGCTTTACACACAAACTTGGTCGGGCAATGTCCGTATGCTACGCTGTGCCGAAAAACTCGGCTTTGTGGAGTGTAATCGCAACATAGGTACACGAGAGGTTAACGGACATAAATATGATGGGCTGACCTTTAGATTGGAGAAATAATATGATCATAAATTGCATATGGGAACATAACGGCAATGACACCTTATTATATGCTGTTGACTATGTAGGTGCATATACTCGTGGCGAAAGCCTTGATGTTGCGAAAGCAAAAATGCCTGCAGAGATATCATCTTATCTTAAATGGTGTGGTGAAAACGCTTCCAATAATTTTGAAATTGTCATAACCGGTGAGAAAATATCCGACCTCAATATTAAAGATGCCAATTCTGATGTTCTTTTTGAAAGTGAAAAAGAACCGCTGACAGCAGAAGAATACGAGAAATTAAAAGCTTTCGCTCTGATATCTGCAAAGGATTTTCTTGCTTTATATGAATCTATTCCCGATAAAAGAGCAACGGCTATACCCGAGCGCAAGACCTTTTATGGTAATGTTCCTCGTTCTGCTGACGAGATGTACTAGCATACTAAAAATGTAAATGGATATTATTTTGCTGAAATAGATGTTAATGCCGATAACAACGGCAATATTTATGAGTGTAGAAAACGTGGTTTTAAACAACTTGAAGCAAAGGCAGATTATCTCAATAACGCTGTTATAGAAGGTAGCTATGGCGAGGATTGGTCGCTTCGCAAGGTGCTTCGCCGATTCATTTGGCACGACCGAATCCACGCCAAAGCAATGTATCGAATGGCTGTAAAAGTGTTCGGTGCAGAAAATGTGGCTAATCCATTTATGTTTAATTTATAGTGAAAGTTTTTCCTTATGAAGAATGATAAATGTCCTTAATGACAATAAAAAAGAAAGGTACAATTAATATGGAAAACACTTTGTTCGCGGAAAGCTTTAGTAAATGCCAAAATCTCATAAATGTAATGCTTGAATATAAAAACGAAGATGGCGTTTGTATGGTTTCACAAACAGAATTGGCTAAAAGATTGTCGTTATCACAATCGAATATAGGTAATGCTATTAAGAAGATAAATGTGGAAGATTTGTGTGTTGAAATGATATGCCCGGAAATGTATGTAATCCACTATACAAATTTGTTGGAGCGTGGTACCTTTTCTTGCATATGGAATTTGTTGCTTGATGCTGCACAAAACTATGAGCTTGTTTTTGAACGCGACGATAGTATTGCTGAACGATATGGATTTCAACTAAAAACTGTGCAAATGTTTAAGGCTTATGTGAAAACAGGTTGGTTGAAATATGTTACATAACCTGTTTTTAATAACTATTGACTGTATCATAAAATGAGTATAATTATATGCAAAAAACACACAAAAATGTCAAAATCAAGATTTTTATGGCGATTTTTGAGAAAATTTCTCAAATCTATTGACGAAATGCTAATTTTGTGGTATAATAGCACAACAGATATAGGAGGAATTTGTTATGTTGGTTCTTTTTAGATTTAAAAATTTTGGTCCATTTAGAGAAGAAGCTACTTTGGACATGAGAGCTGTAAAAGCTTACAAGGAGCATCCATATAACTTAATTTCGGAAACGGAAGAAAATTATTTTTTGAAAGTGGTGTCTATATTTGGTGCTAATGCAAGCGGAAAAAGCAATTTCATTGATGCTTACTCAATGTTCCAAAAGATTGCAAAATCTTCTTTCCAAGAAAATAATAAAGACACGAAAGAAACATTCCTTTCTAAGTGCTACAATCCGTTTATGTTAGATGTTGAGTCTAGGTCTAATGATACCGAATTCGAAGCAGTATATCATTTCGCAGGGTATGAGTATAGGTATGGATTTACTTATAATAAAAAAAGAATTACCTCCGAGTGGCTTTATAAAACAAGTTTATCTTCTAATAGACAAAGCACTATTTTGGAAAGAAGTGAAAAGATCTTTTCTCTCGGTAGTTCTGTAAAACAAACATGTGAAAAATATAAAGATGATATTGATATTGATGTTCTAGCTCTTTCGTTTTTCAGTAGTTTGAAATTAAAAAATAAAGTTTTTGAACATGTTTTATACTGTATCTTGGAGTTTCTTCCTCTTCGTTTTAACTGTAGCGGAGAATCTGATGCTATTGTAGACCTTTTGCTTGACGAAACATTTGAAGAAAAAGATAAGGCTCTTTTGCTTGAATTTTTAAATGCTATTGATATTGGCATTAAGGATATTTACATTGAGAAAAACGACGAAAAAAATAATATCTATACCTATCATATTGACAAGCAAGGAAATAAAGTTAGATTTCCTCTAGAAAAGGAATCTGCAGGAACAAGGAAAGCTATTGCAGTTTTTGGATTAGTAAAATTGGCGATTGAATACGGAAAAGGATTGATGATTGATGAATTACACAATCAGCTTCATCCTTTATTGCAAAAATATATCATTGATTTGATTTACAATAGCGCTACAAAGGCACAATTAATTTATACAACACACGATACCACACTGTTGGATAAACAATATGTACGTAGAGACCAAGTTTGGTTTACCGATAAAAACGAATATGGAGAGTCTACTTTGTATTCGTTGGCGGATTATAAAATTAGAAATGATAAATCATTTACCAAGGACTATTTGAGTGGTGTATATGATGCCATTCCTAATCTAAAAAAGTTCAGCCGTTGGGAGGATACCGATGGGAACTGATGATTTGTTTAAAAAGAGGCATGCAAAACTTCAAGAAAGAAAAGCCGAGTCTAAAACGCCAAAACCTAACTCTTTTTTAATTGTGACTGAGGGAACGAAAACAGAACCGTTTTATTTTGACGGATTAGCTAATTATATAAATGAGCTATATAAATCCAATAGTATACAATTGGAACAACCAACTATAGAAACTTGTGGTGAAGGCAAAAATACTGTAAGTTTGGTGAATGAAGCTTCTCGAATTGTCGCGCGTTCTCCAATATTATATGAGCAAGTGTGGGTGGTTTTTGATAAGGATGATTTTAAACAATTTGACGAAGCGATAGCATTAGCTGAGGATAATGGTTTTCATGTTGGGTGGAGTAATCAATCTTTTGAGTATTGGATATATCTTCATTTTAATTACTCGGATTCAGCATTACATCGTTCTCTTTGGTGCGAAAAATTAGATCAACTTTTCAAGGAACGTAAAATATCCGATGAGGGATATGAGAAGAATTTGTCTAATATCTTTGATATTGCTACGCAACACGGAAGTTTAAAACACGCAATCGGTAATGCGATTAGAATAGAACGGTCGTACGACGATAGAACTTTACCTTCAAAAAAAGACCCTTGTACAACTGTTTACAAGTTAATACAAGAGTTAAAACCTTACATCGAGCCATTGATTAAACAATAATATTAAAGCACAAAATCGTAATGTTATTAAAAGTTCGATTTAGCCACATCTTGGCTCCCCAAAATATGCTACAATATAACTATCAACTTAAATAAAAGGCGGCTTTACAATGAATCTACAAAACAAAACCGTATTATTTCTCGGCTCGTCAGTCACTTACGGGTCAGCGGCGTGTGGCGTGTCTTT
This sequence comes from Eubacteriales bacterium, assembly GCA_045658225.1. GTDB lineage: Bacteria > Bacillota > Clostridia > Oscillospirales > CAG-272 > SVTX01. Next base: position 12,991 of record JAZOUO010000109.1, on the reverse strand, counting down.
CGCGGATATAATGGCAGAGTCTTGCGGCATCAATGCAATAAAAGAGGCGGTCTCGGGTACGACGCTTGCGGACATCAACGAAAGCTCATACGTTTCAAGACTGAAAAAACTTGACAGCAGCATTAAAGTTGACCTTTTTATTTGCCAACTCTCCACAAATGACGCGGCGTTAAGTATTCCTCTCGAACAAACAGAAAAAGCAATCCGCTTTATAACGGAATATGTAAAAAAATCGTTTGATTGCCCTGTTGTGTTCTATACGGGAACTTATTTTGAAAGCAAGGCATACGCGCAATTGGTAGATATGCTGCTTGCGCTACAATGGGAATATGATTTTCATGTCTTAAACCTTTGGAGTGATACAGAGATGCGGTCTGTCTCACAGTCGAATTATCAAAAATATATGGCAGACCCCGTCCACCCGACACTTATCGGCTACCGCGAATGGTGGACTCCGAAATTTATACAATTCTGCGAGTCAATTTAGTCTTTATACCCCCACAAACAAACAGCAGGGTGCGACAACGCACCCTGCTGTTATTTATCACGCCTTTTCAAATCCGATAAGCAATCCGCCCATCTCGGCGTAGAACGTACAAAGTCCGCGGCAACGATAGACCTCTATACTTGCCTTGGAAAATTCCTTTTTGATAAGTTCACGGAGCGTGTTTGCCGCGCCCTCGTTGCTAACGTGTCCTATCTTGACCTTGCCGTCGCGCAGCCCAACCTCGCGAAGTCTTGCCACAATAGTATCAAGAGCCTTTTTCTCGCCGCGGCATTTGTCAAGCATCTCAAGTCTGCCCTCATCGCTCGCCTTGCCTATGGCACGAATGCCGAGAATTCCCGCCATTTTTGCGGCAATGGGGCTTACTCGACCGTTGTTTGCAAGATTTTTCATAGACTCAAGCATAAACAAAAGTCCTGTTTTCTTTGTGTACTGTGTTATCTCCTCACAGACCGCATCAAAACTCTTTCCCTCAAGGATAAGCTCGCGGAGCTTGTCGATCATAAGTCCCATCTCGGGACCCGTGGAGAGCGAGTCAAGCACAAAAACCTTGCGCTCGGGATGCTCCTCAAGGTATGTTTCTGCGGCAATACGCGCGGTATTATTGCTACCCGACAGGGCGCTTGTAATAGTCACGCAGTATATCTCTTCCGCGTCACCAAAGGCAGACAGCCAATCGTCAACGTTAGGGCACGATGTGGACGACTTTCCCTTATAGCTTTGCATATCCGTCGCCATTTTGTGCGCGTCAAGTGCATCGTCGTCAACGTACTGCACCTCATCGGTAATAATTTTAAGCGGCGCGGTTTCAAACTCCACATCCGCAAGCGAGAATACGTCAGAAGACGAGTCTGCAACTATTTTTATTTTTCTCTCCATGAATCTCACTCCTTATTTATTGTTTTTGTGTATTCAACCAGCGAGCAAAGGTCTCCGTTTGGATACATAGAAATATCAACCCCCTGCTTATTTATAAGGTCTCCGGGCAACAAATATACCCTCATTCCCAGCTTCTCGGCTATCATATCCTCACCAACGTCATTGCCTACCATAAGACACTCCTCTGGAGAGACTCCAAGCTCGGACATAATATCTCTGTAGTAGTCGAGATTGGGCTTGCAATGTCGGGAATTATCGTAGGTGGTTATAAGCTCGAAATCTTCTCGGTCTAGCCCCGCCCACTTAATACGGCTCATAGTCGCCGAGGACGGAAAAAGCGGATTAGTAGCTAACGCAACACGAAATCCCATATCCTTTATCTGCTTTATCGCCCACGATGCATTTTCGTTATACCCACAAGAAACACGCACATCGCGGTCAAAATCCTGCTCATAAAACTCGTCAAATAAATACGAGTCATGCTCGCCCTTTTCTCCGTACACACTGACGAACACGTCCCAGAAGACCTCGCAATTGAGCTTTGTGCCATTATTTTTGACCATCGCACCCGTGCCTTTCCAGATGGTGTCCAGAAGTGTTTTGGGCTCGTATCCGTGCGGTGCGAGCTTTTTTGCAAGAGCTCCGAAGTACGCCTTTATAAAATTTTCCTGATCCATTGGCAAAAGTGTGCCGTCAAGATCAAAAAGAATGGTGGTTATCTTCATTGGTATTACTCCTTTGCGTCGTAATTCTCACATATTCTCTGGAGATTATCGCATATAATCCCAAGACTTCTGTAAAGTATCTCTCGTTCAGTGTCCGAAACACCTGCACTAACCTCGTCAAGAATTTTTGATACCTTGGAGTTAATAACTTCTGCCGTACTCTGTCCCTTCTCGGTCAGCTCAAGCGAAGCCTTATATCTTTTGCCATCCTTGGGACGAGCCTTTATAAATCCATTCTCCTCAAGATATTCAACGCAACGAGACACGTTTGCCTTGTCCTCCTCGCACACCTCGCAGAGCTGCTTGGCGGTGAGTCCACCGTCTCTGTGCAAATAGTAAAGGCAGGAGACATGAATGCTCTTGAGACCAAACTCCGACATCTCCTCAATTTTTATTCTCTTTATATTTCTGTTGACATTCGCTATGAGAGTGGTAAACAGCTGATATCTTTCTCGCATAATTTTTCCTTTTTTATAAATATTTGTTGTAAACACAACTACATTATATCATATAGATGTTGTCTTGTCAACAACCCGCTTCTATTTTGACCTAGAAAATAATTTTAAAATCAAATTTCAACGAAAAAAGCACCTGCCTTACAGCAAGTGCTTTTTTGTTATTTTTTCTTGTCCAATTTTAAAAATTTGTCGCCCGAATTCCCTTCCATAACTATAAAGAAAGTCACCCCAAGCATTGCGTACGGTGCGGGACAAAACTCTCCCGGATTTACTTGCGACATCAAAAACAGTCCCACATACGAAAGCATAAGCGTAAGATTCAGGTTGTTTCTGTTTTTGAAGAATATGATTATTCTGTCCACAAGCTGATAGCCGTATGTCAGGATTCCAACTATTCCAAGTCCTGCAAATACCTGCGCGAACCACATATGATACCAGTTCATTGCGCCAGCTTTGGAGCTCCAGATGTCCTCGTTTCCGGTGTATCCCATTCCAACACCGAAAAGAGGATTACTCTTAAAGTCATCTCCGGTCCTTTGCAGGACTCGGAATCTAACCTCATCATCACGGACAAGATAGCTCTTGAGCTTGTCTATAAGCTCGCCTATGTTGGATATAGCCTCTCCCGACTCAGCAGACACGCCGTTAAGCTTAGCAATAACAGGAATAAGACATACTACCGCAGCGGTCAGCACAACCGAGCTTGATATTGCGATAATTCTCTGCTTTATATTTTGGGGATACAGTATCACATATGCCGCAAGGATAATGAACAGTTCTATCGTTCCCATAAGCAGTCCGCCGCGCGAGCCAGTAAATATAATACAAGCATACATAAGAACTGTGCTTATCAAATGTAATGGGTTTTTCACCGCGTACAGCACAGGAAAAGGTAATGCGAACATTAAAAACGTTGAAAGATTGTTTTTAGACTGAAAATAAATAAATTCTCCAGTTTTCAAAAACTCTTCCCAGCCGCGCACATAAAACATAGTCACGCAAAAGCATGCAAAAAGTCCCACAAGATACATCACCTTGACAACCTCGGCACCCGAGTCCTCATCAAACTGTGACTTGACAAGAAGATAAAAAGCCATCATTCCGACGCCGAGCCCCAACACATAAAACAGCGCGCCCGAAAAATAGTCGGTCGCGGGAATAGTACCTACACCGCCAAGGATAAGCGCTACTGAAATACCGCAAAGTCCAAAGAATGAACGACCAATCTTGAACGGCTTTCTATAATATATGAAATGGAATATCACAGACGCCACCACCGGAATTACAACCCAGATTATCTGCATTACCTGCGCCATATACTCCTGATTGCCAAGCAAGTCGTAAAGCTTTGTGACAAACACCGCAAGCAGCATTACGGGAAGCATTGCATCCGTCAATCGCGAGGATATGACAAGCATACAACAAGCAACAAGTAAGAAAAGCGCGGCACCGTATATCTCGATCTCAAGCACAACGACAAGACACGCCAAAATACATAGTATTGGCGTGTATATATAATTAAATATTTTGTTCCTCACCAAATTATCTAACATAGCCGTTATCCCATTTTATAAGATTTTTTGTTATTTCAAATCCTTTTTGATCTGTGTGGTGCTGATCTCGGGCGTACGGGGTAAATATACTACCTCAACGCCTTCTTCTTCCAAATAATCAAATTTACCTTTCCAGTCATCACCCATAACAAACGTATCAATGTGATACTCATGCATGTCGGTGCGTTTTTGTTCCCAATTTTCTTCGGGAATAACCAAATCAACATAGCGTATCGCCTCAAGAAGCTTTTTTCGCTGCTCATAAGTAAAATAGCATTTTTTCTGCTTTTGGTTCCAGTTGAATTCGTCAGTCGACAAAACTACTACAAGGTAATCTCCAAGCGCCTTGGCTCTTTGAAGAAGATTTATATGTCCATAATGCAGAAGATCAAAAGTTCCGTACGTTATTACTCTTTTCATTTTTTACCTTTCTGACTGTCACTTAAACAGATTATTGCCATTATTGCTCAATATAAGACAAATTAAGATCGCACATAACGTAATCGTGATGTGTGACTCTCTTATCCTCAGGTGGCAACTGTCTCCAATTACCGTAAAGATGGGTAAGATATGCATCTGCATCCTCTGCGCCGTATATCTCAAGTCCTTCGAATTGATATAGTTTTGGGGTTCCCATTATAGATTTTGGCATAACCTCTTTAAAGCGCCACGCACCAACAAGGTTTCCGCACCAAGTGCAATGGGTGTAATCATGCGCCTTGCATGCATCCCTCAAATCAAGCAAAAGCTTCTTTTTCTTTAAGATAAAAGGCGGAATAAGCTTAAAGACCGCAACTGCGGCATTTTTATAAAACTTTCTTCCTCGTCTGATACCCCCCGTGCGAGTGAGAAGCAGATTGAACTTTTTTTGTATCACGGCATAATTTTCCCGACTTTCCTCAAGTGAGTTTCCTATTCCGTCTATGGGAAAGACGTCTATATATATACCTCTCTTGATCTTAACACCCGTGTTCTCAACAAGGGTAGTCTCGGTGTCATATATTTTTGAGAACGGATAAAAATAGTCGTTTGCGGAAGTGTTGGGTGTTTCCAGAACATATTTCCCCTTTTTGCCCGACAAAATGCTCTCCAAACGCTCATAATCCGGTCTTGGCATGCCGATGTCTATATCGTCATCCCACGGAATAAATCCTCCGTGTCTCACAGCGCCAAGCATAGTTCCCCCAAGCGCATAATAGCAAAGACCGTTTTCCTCGCAAAAATTATGAAACCACGCCAGCATTTGTGTAAGCTTGACCTTAAGTTCGCTCGTTGACATTTGATCCACCTTCTTAATTTAAAATATTTTCGAGCCGTATGATGCGGAAGCGCACTGCACAGCTCGAAAATTTAGCATATCTGTATTTAAATTACTCTCCTACTGTGATATACGTTAATTCCATATATCTTTATAGAGGATTTTCTGTTTTACTTGCAATCCTTTTCTTCCTGATTTTCAGATGCATTTCCTTTGCGCTTGAGGACTACCCACACCGTCTGGAACATAAGCTTGAGATCCAGCCAAATAGATGCTCGCTTAACATAGTATGCATCCATTATAGCCTTGTTTTTATAATACACCTCATCTCTTCCGTGAACCTGTGCGTATCCCGAAATACCGGGGCGCATTGTGAGAACTCCAAGCTTTCTTCTCATTTCGTTGCAATTCTGTTCGGTAGGTACAAGCGGACGGTATCCAATAAAGCTCATTGTACCTCGAAGCACGCATATGAGCTGAGGAAGTTCATCAAGGGAATATCTGCGAAGGACCTTTCCAACGCGAGTTTGATATGTTTCGGGGTGATCAAGTAAGGATGTAGGGCACTCGCGGGGGGCATCAGTTCTCATAGTTCTGAATTTATAGCACTTGAACTTCTTGCCGTCTCTGCCCACGCGATCTCCATTGAAAATTGCGGGCCCCTTGCTATCGCACTTAACAACAATGGCTATTACAAGCATGGGAAGCGCCAAAATAATCATCAATAATATAGACATAACTATATCAAATGTGCGCTTTATAAATCTGAAAAACAGTCTTTTTTTATTATTGGGTTTAAAATTTGAAATATATTCGTCATAATACTCATCGGAATAATTAACTCTGTAATCGAAGGATCCTTCGAAATCAGGTTGTTTATTATCAAACGCCGTATATTCCGTATATTCTCTGAGATTATCCATGTTTCCTCCTATATCATTCCTATGTCCGGCTATGTTGTAATCAGCTGAACCTTCGGCTATATCAAGTAGACAATATTCTCGGATTTCAGTCATTCTTCGTCATATTATAACATAATAAATACAGTTTGTCAACTATGCTTTAGCTTTTGTTAAATCTTAAATATATTTAAAATATATACCACTGCGCAAAAAGTGTGACAGTTGCTGAAAAAAATGGAAATAAAAAACACCGTTTTTTGCCACATTGGGTGACATTAAACGGTGTTTTTTATTAAAAATCAGCTTATTTGCCGAACTGTAGATTTGTATTCTTCATACGTGCAGAGTATCCTTGTCGCTTCGAGCAAAGAATTTGCGGTCATTCCGCGAGGCAATCCAAGTCTCTCTGCGAGCAGGTCTCTTTTTTGCGAGCTGTTCTCGCCGCCTGAAAGCCCGTCGCAGAAAAAATCCGTTTTCGTTATCTCGGCGCGGCTTATAGTTGCGCCTTGACGGTCTCCCTCTGCCGAAAACGGCAAAAGCAGATCGTAGAGAATTTTTGCTTCAACTCCCTCAATTCCTAAAAAGCCTTCGGCAGAGTCGGCATTTTTTCGCTTTTCCCTTCCCTTAATTTGAGGGGTGTAGAGCTGGATAAGTCTGTCCTTGGGTATTGCCGATGTGATATGCGAGCGTATCACCTTGCCGCCGCCGTCGGAATCGGTCAGAACTATCACGGGAGTTTTTTCGGCAAGCCTTTGGAGCAAAGAAAGTCTCTCCGAATTTTTGAAAAGCCCAAATCCGTCAGTCGTGATAATTGTGCCATCCATTATGGACGAGAGCTTTATTTTATCGTATTTGCCCTCAACTATTATGGGGTATCTCAAAGTCAATTTTTCCATTATTTAGCCTCTGACAAGGAAGTAGATTATCACAAGCGCGCCAAGCACGATTCTATATATTCCAAAAGGAATAAAGCTGTGCTTTTTCACGAAGTCCACAAGGAATCGAACCACCACCATAGATACCGCAAAGGACACGACCGTCGCTGTGATAAGGGCAACTATCGCAGTTGCGGGAATAGTGACGTCTGCTTCAAGCACGTACTTTGCAAAGCTTGCACCCTTGATAAGCGCCGCACCCGCAATCGCGGGGATTCCGAGAAAAAATGAAAACTCCGCCGCCGCAGGACGGGAGATGCCTATCATTCTTGCGCCGAGTATAGTCGAACCCGAACGCGACGTGCCGGGAACAATAGACAACACCTGAAAGCAACCTATAGCCAAGGACTGTCCTATGCTTATGTCCTCAACACGCTCAACTGATGCGTCGGTCTTGTGAGTTTTCTCAATCACAATAAATAAAATTCCATAGATAATGAGTGCCGCCGCAACTGTTTTCCAATTAAATATCCAGCCGTCTATATCCTTGCCCGAGATTTTTTCAAGAAGCTTGTCGCCCACAACTCCAACAAGCGCTGCGGGAATACTCGCTATAACAACCTTGCCCCAAAGCTTCCAAGTGCTTTTTTTCTCAAGTGTGTTTTTCTTGTTTAAAAAAGGATTGAGCTTCTGGAAGTATATCACAGCAACGGCAAGTATCGCACCGAGCTGTATAACCACCTCAAACATACTGCCGTATTCCTCTGAGAACGTTGCGCCGAGGGTAGGGGCAACGTCAAGCTTTAAAAACTCGCCGAGCAAAATGAGATGCCCCGTGCTTGATACGGGCAACCACTCGGTAATTCCCTCCACTATTCCAAAAAGAATACTCTTTAATATTTCAATGAACATATCAATCTCCCGATCTCATAATATCGCCCTCGCTCACGTCAAACGGTACTCTGCACCAGAATATCATTGACGGATGAGGAGCTGACGGTATAGCCTCTCCATTTTGTGAATATAACTCGCCTACTGTGAATGGCTTGCCTATCTTTGACGGAGAAATGACCTCCGCGCTGTCACCTATGGACACTTTGTTTCTCTGTATAAATCTGTAAAGCCTGCCGCTTTCATTTTCAAGTTCAACACCAAGACTTAAAAGCTGATCCGCCTCTTGTTCATTATAGTCCGTGGCGGTTGCAAAATATGCTTTTTCACGTATATAGCCGTTTTGCGTAGCGAGCTGATGATTTTCCATTGGCTTGTCAAGATAGTACCCTGTGCAGTATTCTCTGTGGGATACGCTGTCAAGCTCTCTGTACCAGTCGGAGTTATATGCGTAATTTTCAGGGTCTGCCAAATATGTGTCTATCGCCATTCTGTACGCATTCGTGACCACTGCGGTATAGTACGCGGACTTCATTCTGCCCTCGATCTTGAAGGAGTTTATTCCGCTGGCTATAAGCTCGGGGATATGCTCAATGGTGCACATATCCTTTGAGGACATAATGAACGTGCCAAGCTCGTTCTGCTCTATCGGTATGGGTGTGTCGGGTCGCTTTTCCTCATAGACAACATAGTTCCAACGGCAAGGCTGGGTGCATTTGCCGCGGTTTCCGTCCCTGCCCGTGAGCATCTGCGAAAGCATACATCTTCCGCTATACGACACGCACATAGAGCCGTGAATAAAGGCTTCAAGTTCAATATCCTCGTCAAGTCCGTCTCTTATTGCCTTTATCTCATTAAAGTCAAGCTCGCGCGCAAGCACAAGTCTTTTTGCTCCAAGAGCCGCATACGCTCTTGCCGCCTCGGGAGAGACTATACTCGCCTGTGTGGAGACGTGTATTTCCATATTTGGCGCAACTCTCTTGACAAGAGACATGACACCGAGATCGGCGATAATAAATGCGTCAATTCCAAAGTCCTTTATCTCAACAATAAATTTTTCAAGATCGGCATATTCGTCGCCGTGTGGCATAGTATTTAAAGTAAGGTATATCTTTTTGCCTCTATTGTGGGTGTATTCCACAGCCTCGCGCAGCTCCTCAACTGTGAAGTTATCAGCTGCCGAGCGCATGCCGAAGTTTATTCCTGCGCAGTACACTGCGTCCGCACCGTAAAGAAGCGCAGCCTTAAGCTTTTCAAAGTTGCCCGCGGGTGAGAGTAGCTCGGGTCTTTTTATGTTTTTATTCATAGACATTGTCTGCCTTTCGCATTCTGGATTCTTCTCTTTATATTTTATCATAAACAAAGAATTATGTCAATCGTAAAATCCGTTGGTTATGTTGCAGAAACAAAAACAAAAAATATCTTGAACAATACCTGATTTTGTGATATAATAGCAGTGTAAGATTGCATCCTATGGGTGCATAAAATAATATTGAACGGAGGTTTTTTATGTATTGTCCAAAATGTGGCGCGGAGCTGAATGACGGCTCTATTATATGCAACGTATGCGGCGAGCATTTCGCCATGGAACAGCAAAAGGGTAGATTTCTGGCGGCCAAAAACAGAACCCTTGCCATTCTCTCTGATATTTTTCATTCTCAAATATTTCTTATTTTTTCGATTTTCACAAGCATTCTCTGCGGGGTGGGCTTTATATCCATCTTCATGGGCGGAGGAATAGAGGCAATACTTACGTTTGTCTTGTCTCTCATAGCCGTTATCGCCTGCTGGAAAACCTACACGGCAAAGACTGCTCCCGACGCAAAGAATATTTCAAAAATCAGAGGACTGCTTAAAGCATGGCGCATATTCTCAAAGGTGCTTTACATATTGCTTATCGTATGTCTTGTCATGATCATCATCTGCGCGGTAATATTCGGCTTTACATGGGAAGCAACAAAGGCGACGTTTGAAGACGGCGAATTTATGAGACAATTTGCAGATGTGCTTCTTACAGGGGGCTTAATTACTCAGGATATAGCTGATGAGCTTACATCCGGTGCTATAGATGCCGGAGATGTTATTGGAAAAATTATTGCCTTTTTTATATTCAGATCAATAATTGAATTAATTGTATACATTCCTTTCTATATTATTTACGGCATTATGCTTAAAAAAGCTGAAAATTATGTTTTGGAGCTTGAGAACACCTGCACATTCGGAACGTACAGAGCAGAAAAATCCCCCGGTAAATTTATGCTGGTAATGGGTATAATTTACGCCGCGATAACGCTCGGCGCAACCACTTTCGCCCGCTTTAATATCGGCTCGTTTGAAATGTCAAACAGCATGCCAAATATTTTGCCCGCCGCGATCGGCGCGTTTCTTATCTGCGCGGGAATACTCTTTAACAAGATACACGCGGTACAGATGGAAAACAACGCTTGTATCGCTCAAGAGGAGGCAGAGCTTGCTCGCGTAGCACAGCTCACCAACGCCGCAATTATTGAAGCAACGCATGAGGCTGAAACGGTTATAGAGGCTTCCGCAGTTGAGGAAACTCCCGTGGTTGTGGAAACTCCCATAGTCGAAGAACCCACAAACGAATAACATCAAACAAAAACGCTTACCTTACGGTAAGCGTTTTTTATTATCAAAATTAAATTTGTTCGTTGGGCTTAATCATACCCGTGCGATATGCATCAAGCAGATCCTTAAGGTCAGACTTTCTGTCTATAAGCTCCTTGCCTTCGTCAGTATCCGCAACCATCATTCGTCTGTTCATCATCTCAAACACAACGTCGGTCGTAGCAAGAATGTCCTTGTTTTCCTTAATAGCTGCCGCCTTGCCCTCAAACGCGCCGTGAGACACGAGTCTCAGTCCTCGAGACGAGTAAATGAGCGTATAGCCCGCAATACCCGTGGTCGTGTGATACGCCTTGCAGAAACCGCCGTCAATAAGAATATATCTGCCGTTTGCCTTTACGGGATTCTCACCTGCGCCCGCCTTTACGGGAACATGTCCATTTATGACGTGCGAGCTTCTCTCGTTCAGTCCAAACTCGTGGAGGATCTTACATATAGCGTCATAATTATCAATAAACGAGTAATAAGGATTTTTCTTTTCTGTCCATACGCTTTTGTCCGAGATAAAGCATCTCTCAAAGGTGGTCATCTTCTCGCGTCCAAACAGCGGACTGCGCTTTCCGCACCAAAGATAGTACATAAAGTCAAGTGCGTTTTTGTCGTGGTTATAGTATGCAAGACGCGCAATTCTGTCACAGCTATCCATATATTCCTTGCCTGACACAGAACGTCCGTCGTAAAGTTTCACTTCCTGGAAATTTCCGTCCTCGGCCATGGGAATACAACCGTGGAAAAGTAGATTTTGATTGTAAATTTTATAAAGGCTTCCCTTTGCATACAGGAACTTGACGTGCGCCTGAAGCGCCGCGCTATGCTTAAACGCACGGGTGAGCGACGCCATAAGTCCCTCCTCTTCGGGAGAGAGCGCATAGGGGTTGTTTATGTCGATAGTCGGGAAATCGCAGTCGTCAAGGGGGTATTCCACGCCTTCGATAGTGACTGCCTTTTTGTCTCGGTCTATCTTGTCAAGCAGAAGTCTGCCCTCCATCTCGTATTCGGGATGGCGCATGATAAGCTGTCCCTCAAGCTTGAAAAGAATTATCGCTATCGCCTTGTGAGCCTTTGAAAGACTGCTCATGTTATTCTTGATATAGTCTTTGTCCTCGGCTGAACGAGGCATAAAGCCCGAGCAGTCTCCGTAAGTTTCCTGCGCAAAGCCAATAAGGTCGCGAAGACTTATTCCGTAGGAATTTTCAACAAGTGAGAGAGTATTGTACTGCACCGCAAGATTAAGCACACTCGCAACACATGCAGGGCTTCCTGCCGCAGCGCCCATCCAGACTATGTCGTGATTGCCCCACTGAACGTCAACGTTATGGTGAGCCATAAGCATATCAAGTATTTTGTCAGCTCGCTGACCTCTGTCGTAAATGTCACCTACGACGTGCAAGCAGTCCACCGCCATTCGCTTGATAAGCGAGCAGAGCGCTTCGACGAATGCGGGTGCTTGCCCAATCTCAATTATGGTGGAGATAATGTTGCGGTAATATTCCTGCTTGTTGTGCTCCTCACCTGAGGTGTGAAGCAGCTCGTCGATTATGTTTTGATATTCCGACGGGAGCGCGTCGCGCACCTTTGAACGCGTGTATTTTGACGCGACCGAGCGCGCAAGGTCAACAAGTCTGTAAAGCGTGAGGTCATACCACTCAGGCGAGTCCTCTCCCTTGGCGTGAAGCTCCTCTATTTTTTCCGCAGGGTAGTAGATGAGAGTGCAAAGCTCGCGTCTCTCGCTCTCGGAAACGAAGCGGTAGAACAAATTGTCCACCTTTTCTCTTATGACTCCCGAGCAGTTATTAAGTATGTGCTTGAATGCCTCCGCCTCACCATGCAGGTCGCTGAGGAAATGTTCTGTTCCCTTTGGCAGATTGAGTATCGCGTTGAGATTGACGACAGCTGCCCCTGCCGTCTGTATCGAGGGATATTGCTTGGATAGAAGATTCAACATTTTTATTTGTTCGGGTGTGTACGCCGTTTTTTTCATATATGAAGCTCTCCCTTTTTTATTTGCGTCTCTATATTTATATTTTAACTGATTTTGTGCAAATTGTAAAGGTGTTTTCTAAAATTGCCATAAAAAACTATTCGATATTTTTCGCAAGACAGAGAAAAAAGAACTTTTTATTTTGTCCTTTGGGTATTGACATTCTCGCCCGAGGTGTGATATAATATCACAGTACAAATATTGGGGTGTCGCCAAGCGGTAAGGCACAGGACTTTGACTCCTGCATTCGTCAGTTCAAATCTGGCCACCCCAGCCAAACACAAAGGGGCGCATCTGCGCCCCTTTGTGTTTGGCTGG
>JAZOUO010000108.1:0-18995 GCA_045658225.1 Eubacteriales bacterium | reverse complement strand
GTTTCCCACTCTAACAGAAAAACAAACAGAACTTGGAAGCCCAATATCCGCAAGGTAAAGGCTATAGTTGACGGTACACCCAAGACCGTTGCGGTATGCTCCCGTTGCCTTCGTTCGGGCAAAGTTAACCGCGCATAATTTAGCGTAGGTTTCCATATTTACAGTCAAAGGGCGTGTTCTTCGGAAGCGCCCTTTACTCATACCTTGGAGGTTTTATATGGTAGCAATAGTTGATTGCAGAATCCCACATGCATCCCTCTCCTGCTTGCAAGAGCTTGGCTTTGATGTCATATCTATGCCGCGCGCAGAACATCTTGCAGAGCCCGTCTCTGCGCACCCCGATATGCTTGTGTTTTTTTGCTTTGGCAAGCTTTTTTGCCACGTCGGGTATTATCAGAGCAACAAAGGTATAATTGATAAAATAGCAGATATTTCGGGGCTTGAGCTTGTTGTGTCGGGCGAGCCTACGTCGGCAGAATACCCTTGCGACGTGATTTTTAATTGCGTCCTGCTTGGAGATAGACTTTTGTGCAACAAAAACACAGTATCAAAGCTCATATCAGCCGAGGCGACGTCCCAAAAGCTTGAGATTATCCACACAAATCAGGGATATACAAAATGTTCCGTCTGCAAGGTGGATGATAACGCTATTATCACATCGGACAAATCTATTTATAAGGCTTGCGTGGAACACAACATTGATGCTCTGCTCGTGTCTGCTGATGGCGTAGGGCTGCGTGGCTACGACTGCGGCTTTATCGGCGGTGCGTCGGGCGGCGACGGAAAAAATATATATTTTTGCGGCGACATTTCCCTGCACCCCGACGGAGATAAAATAGTTGAATTTTGCAAGGCTCACGGCAAAAACGTCATCTCCTTATCTGACGAGGGGCTATACGACGTGGGCAGTATTCTTTTCATTTGAATTGACTATTGCATTTTTTGAGATAATGTGATACAATAAAATAAAGTAATCAAAGGAGGCGGAAAATGAAAATACACGAATCAGCGGAAAATTATCTTGAGACCATTCTCCGTCTGCAAATGAGAAACGGCTCTGTCAGAGCAATAGACATAGCAAACGAGCTTGATTTTTCAAAACCCAGCGTCAGCATTGCTATGAAAAATCTGCGCGAGAACGGATATATTGAGACCGACAAGGACGGACATATTATCCTTCTTGATTCGGGTCGCGAGATAGCTGAGAAAATAATGGAGCGACACACGCTTATATCAAATTGGCTTATATCAATGGGCGTTCCTGATGATATTGCGTCCGAGGATGCGTGCAAAATAGAGCACGTAATCAGTGTTGAGAGCATCAACGCGATAAAGAAAAGTCTTGAAAATAAGTAAATATAAGAGCCGAGATTATTGCTCGGCTCTTGTCTTTTGTTTCTATCCGTTAAATAACCGAATTATTTGATTTTATACTTGATTTAATCCAAAAATCTTGATATAATCAATACAGACAGTCTTTTGGGAGGCGTTTATGAAAATAGATCGCATAATAGCAAAACAAAATGAAATACTTATCCACATTGACGGCGTGGGCGCGGACAATATATCCGCAGGCGCATACGTGCCGCTTCTCCGCGGCGACGCGGAGCAAAAGCACATAGGGCGTCTGATTAGCGAAAGCTCCCTTGTACGCGACGGGCATATCGTATTCCCCCGATTCGTCGGAAGCTACGACTTGCTCACTTGTCGGTTTGATGTCAATGCAGACGGAAGCCTTGTCAAAGGCGTCAGATACGTGACAGACTTCTCTGCCGATTTCTGCCGCGATAACTCCGTCGAGCCTGCCGTAAAAAAGCCTGTGGGCACGTGGGTGACGTCCGAGGAATATGACTACGACTATATGGGCTTTGGCTGTATGATGACCGAGGTAAACTGCGCGTGGATACAGAAGCTAACGCCTGAGGAAAACGATATAATACATATCTATAACGGCAAAAAGTATTATTTCGACCGCAAATTTATGGACCTTTACGACAAGCTTATGCTTCCCTGCATCAAGCGTGACGTGCCCTGTCTTATAAGACTTATCAACAGACCGAGCTACCGCTTGTGTGGCTCGGACGACGACCTTATGAAGATAATTCTGCATCCCGCGTATGAGGATGTGGGATTTAACGAGGAGATGAGCGCGTTCAACATTCGGACCGAGGCGGGACTTGATATGTACTGCGCATTCGTGGACTTTATCTGCGCTCGCTACGTAGATAGATCATCCCCTCTTTGCTGCGCTCACGTGCTTGACGTCGGCAACGAGGTAAACACTCCCGACACGTGGCATAACTGCGGCCCTATGACGTGCGAGAACTATATGGAGGAATACACGCAGCAGCTCCGTCTTGCGCACCTTATAGCGCGTAAATACTACGCGCACAGCCGTGTAAACATCTCGCTTGATCACCACTTCAATATGCGTCTCAAGCCCGACGAGATGCGATATTACACCGCGCGCGAGTGTCTCGCATATCTTGCAAAATACTCCCGCCGCGACGGAGATTTTGATTGGGGCATCGCCGCCCATCCATACCCCGAAAATCTCTCTCTGTGCGATTTTTATAACGATACTACGGCAACGTATTCGTTTGATACTATTCGTATCACTATGAAAAATATGGAGATGTGGCAGCACGTAGTTGAGCTTGACGAATTCAAATTCCGCAGTAAAACCCGTCGCGTCGTGTTCGATGAGCAGGGCTTCCACACGAGAACCGATGACCCCGAGACTGAAAACAAGGGTGCATATTCATTTGTTTTGGCATACGTCAAGCTCCGCAATTCCAAAAATCTTGATTGGTTTATTATCAATCGCTACGCAGATATGCCACTTGATGATGAATCAAGTCTGTATATGGGACTGCGTTATGAAAATGGCTACGCCGATGATATGCATCTGCTTATAATCCCAGGCGATTACAAAAAAATATGCTACGCCATTCGCGATATGGAAAGCGAGCGCGAGCAGACTTGGATAAACGAGGCTCGCGAATATATAGGCGCCGAGCTGTTTGATAGCCTTGTATCTCCACCCACACCCGATCCTACGGACTATTTTAAGGATATAATAAATTCATAAGGCATCCTACCCTCGTTATTTTTGAACGAGGGCTTTTTTATAAAAGCTATTGACAAGCATATCAACTTGTGATAAAATAACAATTGATATATAACGATTGCTATTTTATGGAGGTAATTATGCCACCTAAGGTGAAAATTACAAAATCAGACATTATCAATACTGCTCTTGAGCTTGTGAGAACAAACGGTGAGCAGGCTATCAACGCTAGAGCTATTGCGTCTGCATTGAACTGCTCAACGCAGCCGATATTCTCCAACTTCACAACAATGGAGCAATTGCAGAGCGAGGTTATTGCCGCTGCATACGAGTTGTACCTCAGCTTTCTTCAGAACGAAGCACAGAGTGGAAAATATCCCACGTATAAGGCTTACGGTATGGCATACATACGTTTTGCCAAAGAGGAAAAAGGGTTTTTTAGGCTACTTTTTATGCGCAACAGAGATGGCGAGGAATTTGTGGCATCACCCGACTTTGAGGCGTCTGTTGAAATAATTATGAAAGCAAACAATATTTCAAAAGAAAAGGCAGAGCTTGTGCATTTTGAGATGTGGGCATTCGTTCACGGCATAGCGACCATGCTCGCTACGTCTTATCTTTCGCTTGATTGGGAGCGCATCAGCGATATGATGACGGACATATACCAAGGTGTTCGCGCAAGACATTTGTCTGAGGAGGTATAGGAATGAGCGCAATAAAAATTGAAGGACTTACCAAAAAATATAAAGACGTTCTCGCGGTTGACAATCTCTCGCTCTGTATTGAGTCAGGCGAGTTGTTTTCCCTGCTCGGCGTCAACGGCGCAGGTAAAACTACGACTATAAAAATGCTGTCGTGTCTTACTCAGCCCACAAGCGGTGACGCTTATCTGAACGGCAAAAGCATACTTAAGGACACGTCGGCAGTTAAATCTATGATCGCAGTATCTCCGCAGGAAACCGCCATTGCCCCCGCACTTTCGGTGCGCGAGAATCTTGAGCTGATATGCGGAATTTACGGATTTGATAAAAATATGCGAGAGAAAAAAATCAGCGAGCTTACCTCTCTCCTCGGTCTTGACAGCATAATTTCAAGAAAGGCAGGAAAGCTGTCGGGCGGATGGCAACGTAGACTCAGTATCGCTATGGCTCTTATAAGTGAGCCGCAGATTTTATTTCTCGACGAACCAACTCTGGGTCTTGACGTTATCGCGCGAAGCGAGCTTTGGGATATTATCCGCGCATTAAAGGGCAAAGTCACTATCATCTTGACAACACACTATATGGAGGAGGCAGAGGCGCTCTCCGACCGTATTGCCATTATGAAGGATGGCAAGCTGCTTGTCTGCGACACCGCTGAAAACATTAAGAAACTTGCTCAAGCGAATAATTTTGAGCAAGCCTTTATCAGCATAGTTAGGGGGGTGGCGAAATGAGAATGTTGACCTTTGCAAAGAGAAATTTCAAGGAAATTGTGCGCGACCCATTAAACCTCTGCTTTCTTTTTGGATTTCCGGTAGTGCTTTTGCTATTGCTCAGCGCAATTCAGGCAAATATCCCCGTAAGTTTGTTTGAAATACAGCACCTCGCGCCCGGCGTGGCTGTATTCGGGCTCGCGTTTATGACTCTGTTCTCCGCGACCGTCATCGCAAAGGACAGACAAAGCAGCTTTATGTCCCGTCTTTACACAACGCCAATGACACCCGTGGATTTCATTCTCGGCTATACTCTGCCCCTAATACCCATAGCCTTGGCTGAGGGCGTGGCGTGCTATATTTTTGCGGTAATATTGAAGCTTGAGATAAGCGTAAATATTCTGCTCGCCATTGTCTTTATCATTCCCATCGCACTTTTGTATATAGGACTTGGCCTTCTCTGCGGCAGTATATTCAACGATAAACAAGTCGGTGGAATCTGCGGCGCGCTTCTGACCAATCTCTCCGCGTGGCTCTCAGGCATCTGGTTTGACCTTGAGCTTGTGGGCGGTGTGTTCAAAAAGATTGCATACGCCCTTCCCTTCGTCCACGCCGTAGAAATGGAGCGAGCAGTTATTTCGGGCGACCTATGCGTAGCTCTTTCTCACTTGTGGTGGGTGCTTGGATATGCGGTAGTTGTACTCACCGCAGCTGTACTGATGTTCCTCAAACAAATGAAGAAACAGTAGAGCCAATCACAATTTAAAACTATTGCTTAAACAAGAAAAACCCGAACGGACACAAAGTCTATTCGGGTTTTCAGTCTCATATGACCCGCTTTGGCTAAGCCAATCCGACTTGAATACAAAATCCGTACTATAAGCAATCAACGGACTTATAGTAGGGATAATTTATATTATTTTATACTGTAAAACAGCCTAAACATCTTTTTGACAAAAACTTTTTTATTTTTTCAAAAAACATATTGACAAATAAAAACCCTTGTGATATAATATACAAGTCGTCGAGAAAAGACTGCAGATCTGGGTGTGGCGCAGCTGGTAGCGCGCTACCTTGGGGTGGTAGAGGCCGCAAGTTCAAGTCTTGTCACTCAGACCAGTTAAGCCGAGCACAAACGTGCTCGGCTTTTCTTTATGCTATAAGGCTTTTAGCGATTTTGGGACTTTTGGGAGGGTGCGCAAAATCGGCATAAAAAAACCTCAAAAAAGGGTTGGTGCAACTCGCGGTGCAACACCCGTGCAACACCAATTTTCAAAATAGTAGAGTCATTTGGTTTTTTCCCTTGTTCCAACTCAATTTAAAAAATTGAAAAGGAGAACACCATGGCAAGTGTAACTCAAAAAGACAACGGCACTTACATCATCAGGGTATTTTGTGGTCGCGACGAATACGGCAACAAGATAATCAAGAGCAAAATCTTCAAGCCCAGCAGTCCGAGCCTATCCTATTCCAGACTGCAAAAAGAATTGACACACAGCATCAAGCTTTTTGAAGAGGAATGTGCATCGCTCATCGAGAACGGTAGCTTGCCATTGTTTTTATCGGTAATAAGATAAACCGCTTTCTGATTTTCAAGCGCTGCTATCCAGCTTTTCTTTTTCCGTTCAATGATAGATTCAAGTTGTGTATAAGAAAGACGCACCCTATCGTATCCGGGAAATTCATCGCCATCAAACACATTCGGTAATATTTCAAGAACCTCAAGATCATCACGAACCGTATTGTAGTACATTCCTTGAGATTGTGAAGTTCTGTGATATTTGATTTTTACTCGTCCGAAATATTGCTTATATTCTTCAAGTTCCTCACCCAAATAATTAACACCGTTAGTTACATCAAGTTCTTTTGTTACACGCTTAATTGTGGTCAGCAGCCATTCGTCGTTGGATAATTTCATTAAGCAAATGGCAATTTGTCCAACATTGAAAAATCTTTGCTTATTACGCCAAAACAACCACTGTGAATTCACAATTTCCGGATTTCTTAAATATAAATCCATTGGATCATCATGGCCATCGTGTTGGTTAAATCTTACTTTTGCATTATTCGCTTCCGAATCTGGAATTCTTAACAAGTCATCTAACTTTATACACATTTTTAATTCCTCTTTTTTATTTTGAGAATTGATTGACTTTTACACAGAACTGATTATTCTCCTGCAAATCTTCTTTCGTTGCAACTTCCGACTTCCCTGCCAGGAAGATAGGATCATGCATCAGTTCTTTAATCATTTTGTTTCACTCAATCAGTCCGAAATGTCGTGCAATTTTATTGTAAACTTCTTCTCTCGTGTCTGCGCCGTTATCCTCGCGCACGACGGTGAAAAATCCGCTGTTTGCATACTCGTCGTAGTGCTCCTTGCTGTTGATCCTCGCAAGTCCCGCGCAGTAGTTTGCTCTGACCGATTCGGGATCGTCGCAACTGTCAATGACGTTCAGCAGAAACTGCTTGTCGGGGTCGCTTCTGTCAAAGAACCGCTCCACGCTCATGGATTGCGGTGACAGCATAACGGCAACGTGGTTATAATCGGAAATCTCCTTCAAAACGTCAAGAGGGATATTGGTATCCACGATCACCTTTCCCACCTGCGATATGGCGATCAGCTCCGCAACCTCAAACTCTGCCGCCTCGCGCCCGACAGCATATATCCAACGCTCATATTCCTCGGGTGTGCGCGTGACAAACTCGCGCCAATCGGTCAGGCTCTTGTTATAGCAAAGGTCGGGATGCGTCTCGGGCGTTGCTACTGATTCGGACACCGCCATATGATAATTCTCGCCGCAGCATATCATGCCGTATCTCTCGGCAAGCATTTTTACCGTGGTGGACTTACCCGCATAAGCAGTTCCGGTGATGAAATATACGTTTTTTAAGTAGTGATTTAGGATGTTGTTTTCAATTTTCATTTTCATACCTTTTGTTTTATTCTACCCCATGCATTTCCATAAAGTCGCGCAAGTCTCCGAGGCTCTTGTCATACTGCGCCTGTGAAATCGCACCGTTACCGAGAAAGGTATCGAGCAGATTTTTCTGCTGACGGAACAGTTGGACCTTTTGCCAACGCTCCTTGGTCATGAGGTTAGAGTGCCCCGTGCGGATCTCGCCGAGGAGCAACACTTCAATGCCCTCGGTCTTGCGCTGATAGACAAATCCGAGCTTTTGCTGCACGCGACGGGATTTCTCGTTGCCGTCGTAATAGCCACACCAGATGCGGTTCATACCGAGATCCTCGAATGCGTAGCGAAGCATCTCGCGCGATGCTTCGGGAATGAGTCCCTGCCCCCAAAATGGCTTGCCGATCCAATAGCCAAGCTCATATTCATCGACTTCTGTTGCAAGGTCGTTGCGATGAAAGCCGATGCTTCCAACAGACTTGCCGTTCTCTTTGAGGCACACGGCAAAGGTCTCGGGCGCGGACAGCACTCTACGAATGATCTTGCGGCTGTTCTCCACACTCGTGTGGGGCGGCCATCCGGCAGGTGGGCCTACCTCGGGGTCGCTCGCGTATTTATATAGTTCTTCCGCATCATCCTCGCTCCACGGACGGAGAATGAGACGTTTTGTTTGCAAAATCATAGGGTTTCTCCATTCAAGAACGCATCACATGTATTGGAAGTTGATTATTTGTATTCGTCGTACAGAACAGGAAGTATCTCAAACAAATTTCTGTATTCAACGCAACAATGCTCCGCCATTCCTCTTGCCATCTTTTCGGTAATAATGAGCTTGCGAAAAAGCTTGCTTTTCATCGTTTTTCCGAGCCAGAAGCGGCTGATCATATAGAGTCCGTCCTCGGTTTGCTTGAATAAATGCGCCATTTCGGTGTGCTTTATCAGTCCGTTAAAGGCGCTTACGTGACCGCAGACGATGAGCGGAATATGATTATCGTTCATCACCGACCTTGAAAAGCCGAAGTCCTCGGGAGTAACAAAGTCAATACGCAATGGCATCTTCATACCACCGATTCTCTCCACCGGATAATGGGTGTTAGTGGCAAAGGGCGGTACTGTCGGTTGCTCAAAATAGGTTTTATTCTTTTTGTGATACCTTATGCTCACGTGTTCTCCGGGATACCAAACCCGATACCGCAGGCTGTCCTGCGCGTGCCACCAAAACCACCATCCGATCATCTCGGGCGTGATTCCCTTCATCGGGCAGACCATGGACACAAGATACGTGCCTTCGTCCATTTTGGCGTAGCCGACCTCTTTTTGCAAATCGGGGCTTATGAGTATATCATTTTTGTTTTCAAACAGCGTCTTTGTTATTTCGCTCTTGCAGATCTGCTCGGATATCTCGGGCGGTATCGTCGGCAAAGGCTTATCTAATAAATCCTTCAGTTCCATCGTTACCTCAAAATCATCGAAGCATTTTCACCATATTCTCGGCGAGTGTCCTTAAGGTTTTCTCGCCAAAGCGATCCTCGCCCTCGTGCTTGATGTTCCAATAGGAGCTACTGACAACGGGCATCTCAGAATAGGTGAAATATTTGTTGAGCCTGTCAAGCGTAGCGCTTGCGCCCGAACGCCAGCAGGTAGCGACCGCCGCAGAGGGCTTACCTGCGAAAAGCTTTCCATAGCAAGCGCCTGCATAAAAGACGCGGTCAAGCAAGGCACAGAGCGCACCGTTCGCGCCTGCAAAATACACGGGCGTACCGATGATCACGCCGTCTGCCTCAACAATTTTTTCAATCAAGGTATTGCACGCATCGTCATCAAACGCGCATCTATACGTATTTTTACAACCGCCGCAGTGAATGCATCCGCGCACGGCATCTGTTCCAAGCTGAAAATACTCACCTTCAACGCCATGATCACGCAAAACCTTTTCAATAACCGCGAGACTTTGATAGGTTTCTCCGTTCTGGCGTGGGCTTCCGTTTATGAGTAAGACCTTCATCTTTATGTCCTCCAAAATACTTGATTAAATTGGAATTTGTCGTTATATATCAATTTTGATTTCGTATTTATCTTCAATGAGTATATAGTTTTCATTATGCTTTTGTGCGAGGTTTAACATTTCTGCATTATCTGCCAATACACTCTCCATTGTACACCCTTCGTCATTCAAACGATCTTCAATGGCATTTGCATATTCCTTTATGTCAGCAAAATGGCTTCTGATATATCCTTCGCTCATTATAAGACAATAATATCTAATGTTTTCAAGATATTCAGAGCCAAAATCCTTTTGCCAATCAAATGGAATATAGCAACCTTCAACAATTAAGTTTTGCTTATTCTCAATTGCAGTTTTAATCATTTCACGAACAATAGGCCATAAGTATGCGGTCAACTCTTTATCTTCACTCATTGGTGTAAGCTCCGTGTTCCCACTACGGATTAACCCCATTTTTAGGTGATCGATTGACAAATACGGATATTTATATTTTTCGAGCAACTTTTGAGCAAGAGCAGTTTTACCTGTATGCGATGCTCCTGTGATTAAAATAATCATCTTATTACCTGCAAATTCTTATTTGTTCATCCCATCGACCATCTCGCATGACTTCGCCGTCATTTCCACCCACGCGGGACGGAAGCCGCTTTTGATGGCATTGCGAACAGACTTCACGTTGCACCAAGCGGCGCAGTAAAACGGCACTTTTCCGCGATTCAGAATCTCAATGGCAAGACGGCTTGTTAAGCCTGCGGCAATTCCCTGTCTGCGATACTCGGGAAGCACATCAATACCGATCTGCCACATCGTATTGCAATCGGCAGAACAGCCCGCAAGACCGATCAGCCGTCCGCTATCGTACGCGCCCACGCCAAGCACATCAAGATGCTTTCTGTCCTTGCAGAGCGCGTTCGACCATTCGGGCAGATAGAGCTCGGCAAAGTCCTCTTGCGTGAGAATGCGAAGCTCATAGGAGCAATCAAGCGGACGAAGGATATTCACATCCGGCAGAAAATACTCCGCCATAAAGCAGATCTTCTGCCCTTTCGCCATCAAGGCCTCGTTTAGAAGGTGCAGATGCGGAGTTTCGAACAGATGCTCCACGGGATATTTGTTTATGTAATTTTCGGTGATCTCGCGAAATTCGGGCGACACCGATGCCACCACGTTGTTGCCATAGGACACGAGCTGACAGGAAAACGGTAGCTTCAAATACCGCCTTGCGCCATCGCTCTCGCGTGACGTGACGACCACGTTTTCACTCTTTTCAAAATCACTCGCATCCGCCGAGAGATCGACGGCGGATTGTGCCATCGCAATTTTCACAATTTCTTGGTTGGTCATATTTTTCAATTAACTCTCGTCATCAATATATTATCAAACACCCATTTTCTTATATAACGCTTGGAATATTTCAAAAGGCTCTCTCCAATGTTCATAATATCGCATTATAACACTTGCGGCTGGAAGCCCTTCTTTTGTTAAATCGTGATGGTGAGGAATGGGTTTGCCGGATTTCACAAATTCCGATATAACAGCATCTACTTCTTGCTTCGTATATTTAGCTTTTTTCGTATTTTGCACAGTAATATTGAATTGCTCTGCAAATGCATCAAAAGTCTTATACCGCCCACGAATAACCTCTATACCATAGGGGAAAGACTCAAAAAAAGCTTTTCTCGATTCAACTACGCGCTCTTTGCTTCCAAAATAAAGTTCAACTGCCTTTTCTATATCTTCTTTAGAAACATAGTTGTTCTTGGAAACTACTGAGCCTATTGCTTTTTGATATGTAGGCATATTACCAAACAAACGGTATATTACAGCCATTGCCGGTAAGTTGTTAGCGGGGGTACAGTCAGCTTGCACAATCTTTCCGCCATGGTTAGCTACGAAAGTCTTTCCAGCTTCTATTGCTTCTTCTTTTGTCCAAATTCCACGAGATTCAATATTACACAAACCTTGTTTTATTTCGGTGAAATTCTTGTACTCGGGATAATAGTTCAAGATACAATTTATGGAAGGCAAGCCGTTTTCTTTTCTTATATCTTTCTGAGTAATTTTCCCATGCCCCGAAACAAAATTCACGAGTGCTTCTTTAATGTTTTCTCTGTTCCAATTCAATGAAATATCGGCGATGCCGAAGGATTTTTTCAGATCATTCAGAGTTCCATAATACTTGACCATATAACTTATTCCGGGCAAATGATTATACTCTCGGTTAAAATCTATCTGACGAATATCGCCTTTCTCTTCAATAAATTTTCCGACAATTCGGTCAAATTTTTCTTTTGTCATTTTACCGTCATCGTTATCATTTGAAACAATATCCTCTTGGGCGGTGTTCTCTTGGGCAGTATCTTCCTTAAAAGATTTTCCACTTAAGAATTGTCTTGCTTTTTCTTCTAACGCTATCTCTTTTAATTCTTTGTCACTTTTCTTCAAATTGCATTCAACACAAAGGATTTGACAATTATCCAATGTTGAAGCACCGCCTTTAGCATAAGGAACTATATGGTCAAAATGGCAATCGCCAATAGATAAAATTTGCTTACCACACAATTCACATTGAATTTTTCCGTTATGTTTTTCTAAATTTGCTTTTACAACTCCAAACTGTATTGCTTCAGAAAAATTTCTTCCTGCCACCGTTAGATCTCCTTTTTAGATAGAATTTTATATTCAGTACATCCATTATGTTTTTACGGAGCGTAATTCTCTATAATTTCCATAATATCATTCCGATACACATTTCCACCGAGAACGTCGCCGTTCGGCGAGAACGACACGCAACGCACGTCGCGCGGATCCTCCACGTACGGATTTTCGGGAAGCTCGTCCGTGAAATACTCCGCGAGATATTTCAGCGCGTTTCCTTCGGGGAAAATCACGTTCCCCTCGTTTTCGGGGAACTCCATATCTACAAAGCTGCCGAGAATCTCCCGCGTTTTACAGTTGTACGGATTGTCATCCACAGGACTCCTGAGCCACGCAGATTGAAGGCGAATCGGTATGCCGCACTTCTTAGCTTCCATTGCAAACTGCTTCACAACGTCAAGCCGTATGATTTCCTGATGAAACGCATCCACCGATAAAAGCAGATCGTTCACGCCACACACGGCAAGTTGCTCTGCGACCTCGCATATCTTATCGACATCCTTTGAAAAATAGCCGTTGGTAATGACCTGCCGTTTGGGGATATTCAGTTCCTTGGCGGTTGTCATGATCGCGCAGACCGCATCCGTGTACAAAAGCGGCTCACCGCCAAAGGTCATCACGGTTTTGATGTCATACTCCTCAGTGATCTTGCGCACCGCATCCGCTGCAATTTGCGGATGAATCCGTTCTCCGCAAGACGTGTGCTCTCCCTCGGAACAGTGCTTGCACCGCCCCGTGCAGGCGTAGGTCACGACGAACTCGATCTTTTTTAGATTTTTGAGATATTGATTCATATTTTACTTGGTATAAGCGGCAATCGAATCAGCAACGAACCCGGCTATTTCCTCGCCATTTTTCAGAATTATCGTTGTGAAGAAAAACCTTCATACTTAGGCGTGTATTTATAATGTAAGATAGCTTCTATAAACTCAAGCGCAAAAATCCCGAGATCAGCATCAATTTCAATGTCAATCCGCTGACAATTCTGCTTGATCCACGCACCAATATTTTTCTCGCAAAAACCATTATTCGACATTTCTGCGTCTGCCAATAATGATTTTGCAAGATTACTCATGCAAGAATTGGGATTGTAGTGTTGACTAATATACCTGGAATTGCTGTTTAGACCAACTTTGCCTATCTTTAAGAAGACTCCATCATAAATGAAAATATATACCGCCATTTTACCTTTAGGGAGACTGCGTGGCGCAACATGGGGTTGTCCTCTGTCAATAATATTGATTTTGCTTAAATCAATAGGCCGCCCTAATGCATTTGAAACATTTATCAGGCATTCCTCTATTTGCTTTTTTATCAACATATCACTTCTACTGAAAGAACACGGCAATCGCATCAGCTGCGAACTCAGCAGTCCCGTCACCGTATTGGTCGATATTCTTCTTGAATTGCTCATCGGCAATGTACATCTTGCCCAGCCCTGCGAGTATCTCGTCCGTGCAGGTGTAGTAGTTAGCGGTGATATGCGCCTGAAGTTTGGCGACAAGCGTCTGTACCTCTGGTGAATTGGCACTCGCACCGCTCTCTTTGCACGCGGCAAACTCGGCAAAGATCGCCATTAAACCCTCGTTTGCTTCAGCCCACTTCTCTTTTGTATAGTTCTTTGTTTTCTGCTCGTGCTCGCAATAGGCAGCGGTGTCGCCCCAGCGAGAGCGAGCTTCGGTGGTGTAATCTCTTGTCATATGTAGCCGTTTTTAATATGCCATTGTGTCATCTATAAAAACTAATATTACTCATACTTGGACAATAAATTTATTTTTCTCTTTTCAAAGAACTCTAAAGTTTCTTTGTATGAATCTTGGACAATGCCGATTGGACATTCTTGAATTTTATTTTTTAACAGTTCGATGGCCTCATCAGCAAAATTTGTTTCATCAAGAACAATATTATCAAAGAAGCAAGGATAAAAATTATTTTTTGATAATTCTATGAATCTCAACATTCTTTTATATGCATCTTCAATACATCCTAAATGACTATATATATTGGCTAACAAAATTTGCATTTCCACGTTAGCGACAGATAAATACGAGCTTTCAAATTCTTTCTCTAATTCAACATACTCGTTGAGCATATTAATCCAAAATTGCTTTTTTAGGGAATTGAATTGTTTTGTGCTAATTCCACTTGTCATACCTAGCAAAAAAAACAAATCTTCAATCGTGCGATATTTTATTTTTCGCTTATCTTTTTCTGTTTTCTCGAATTCTATTTGTTTTTCTTGTCCTTGCTTTTCAATTAGCTCTGCTTGCTGCTCTATTTTATTTTTGAGATTGCTTATCTCTTTTTGCTTCGCTTCTTCTTCAAACTTTTTGTTTTCTGTCCTCGAAACCAAATCGACCAAGTGTTTCTCTATCGCACTGAAAAAAGTTTTGTTTGCATTAACGATTATCTGATGTTCAGGTTTTTTCAATTGCAACGCCTTGGCGACATCAAGAGCAAACAATCCTAATTCATCTTTGTGTTCCGGATCAACAAAAGAAAATTTATCAACTTTCGAGTTAACAAACCCGTTCAAATCTGACAATTCCATATCGGGAAGCACCAAATAAAAACATGATGCCTTTTGGTGTTGATTTAAATACCATCCAACACCGAGCTCCTCAATGCAATAACTACTATTAAGGAAATCATGAGATAGCAAAAAAACTATCAGCTTGGAGTTTCTTATTGCCTTTCCAATTGTACCATTAAGTTTTTCACCATTGGCTACACCTTGTCCAATAATAGAAGAACAAAAAACATTTTTCTCCTTTACGCCAATTCTTGTCAAATACGCACTTAACTGTTCTGCAATTTCTTTATTCGCAGATGAATGAGAGATAAAAACATTCTTATTAAAAAACATTATGATGTCCTCTTTTATATACTAGGTAATTATTTTCGCAAATTTTTGCAAGTATTTCCTTATCCGCCGGGCAGAACTTATAGTTCGGTATCTCACTCGGCGTTATCCATTTGATGTCGTTGTGTTCTAATTTTTGTGGCTCACCCTCAGAGATAGTCGCATTAAACAACGTCAGGCGTACCGTAATATCGGGATATTCGTGAACAACGTCCATAAATGCGTCTCCAACTGAAAGTGTAATTGCGAGCTCTTCTTGACACTCACGGATGAGCGCCTGTTCTTTTGTTTCTCCTGGCTCAACCTTACCGCCAACGAATTCCCACAAAAGTGCTCTCGCCTTGTGTGCCGGGCGTTGGCATATCATGAATTTGTTATTTTCCCAAATAAGAGCCGCAACAACTTCAGTTATCATTCCATCACCTTTTTTATTTGTTCTGCTATTCTCCTAACAACCGGTACACAAACAGAATTTCCAACTTGTTTATAGGCATTTTTCATTGGAGTATTCGGAGCGAATTTGAAATCGTCCGGAAATCCTTGTAATTTAAGACATTCATAAGGTGTCAAACGTCTAATCCCATAATCATCACGAATAATAGGAACACGCTCAAAGCAACGTTCCATATACGCCGTTAAAGTTGGGCATATTGTATAAGCATCACGCGATACACCCCAATCATAAATCTTGTATACACAATCGTTTCTCATTACAAGCGGTAACAACTCTTGATAGTTACGATGCGACTCATCATAATAATAACACTCGCGGTGTTTCCTGGAACGATCTATCATGTCGACTAGATTTTGTTTCATCTCGATTCGCTCGGGGAACGAAAATCTATCGCACACCTCTATATCAAGGAAACAAACTATAAAAATCCTTGATCTTCTTTGAGGAACATCACCGTGCTCATATGGCTCTAACACTTGATACTTGAATGAGTATCCTAATGGAGCTAAGGCGTTATATACCGTCAGAAACGATTTACCTTCGTCATGTTCCAATAAATTAGCCACATTTTCAAGAAATATTATTCGAGGTCGCCTTGATTGCGCTATGCGAACAACTTGAAAGAATAAGCTTCCTCTCTCGTCATCAAATCCTCTCTTTTTTCCACCTTTTGAAAAAGACTGACACGGAAATCCCGCGACAAGCACATCAAAAGCCGGAATAGTATCGACATCAACTTTTCTTATGTCGGCTTTCAAAAAATGCGCTGTTCCAAAATTATGACAGTATGTAGCCGCAGCGTATTTTTCAATTTCATTCGCCCATACAATATCAAATCCAGCTTGAATAAATCCTAAGTCTATTCCACCAATCCCGCTAAACAAGCTACACACTCTCATAATTAATCCTACTTTTACAAAACAAAAATTCCTTTTAAGAGCTGCAAAACCTGATGATAACTCAACTGCGCATCCACGGAAGAAGCTACCAACTCACACCACTGCAAAAGGCGATTCTCTTTAATGGTCTTAACTCCCCAATACTCCTTAAGCATGTCCTCGGAAGAAGCCAAGATCGTTTCAATAATTAAATCTTTGTGTTTAGCGACTTTTCCGTATGCAGCCGGCATTTTTTCAAACTTACCATACACAGTAGATATTTCTACTTGACCACCGGCTGAAAAACTATCTCTGATGCAGGTGTTTATGACACCGCATTCTGTCGCTAACCACAGAGCATATCTCTGATATTTCTTTTGATCTCTTACCGTGGATAGAGTTTCGGGAAATAACGCATAACCTCTTACAGTGTACTTCATTTTCGCTTCGGGTGACAATGCGCTCCACAACCGAACCGTAGCCGGAGCAACAGTATTCTCAACATCGTCACCCGAAGCCCACCATAGACTCTCACCAGGTTTCAGTAAGCTTCTATAATACTTTGAAACAGGCGCAACGGGGTTGTCCATTTTTCTAAGCTCGTCATATTCGATACCCATTTTATCAAATATAGTTTCACCAGCTTTTAAGGTCATATCTATTTGATATCTTGGATAATGCGTAACCGAGATACCCGAGAGGCATTCTTCGTAAGGTCTGCTTCTAAACTCTACAGGAGATCCTAGTTTACCAAAAGTTAAGAAAATTCGTTCAACATCCTGATTCCTCGTAGATTCAAGAATACTACTGCCAACCGAATGCCAATGATTTTTGTTTGTGCTCTTAACCTCTACTCCATAGAATTTATTCGCTACAATATCGGGGAAAGAAGCACCCGATACAAGTTGAATAGTATTTTCGAACTTTGTTCCCTTTGCGGTTTTATTCAGTGCCTCGAAAACATCCACCTCAAGTTCAGTACCATTTCTTTTTGAATAGTATTCCTCTTTACTTGCGGCATCTAAATTCAAAAGCAGGTCAGTCTCCCGCATCAATTCACTAAATTCTTCTAACTTGGGTTTGTTGTTTTCAGATATAATCATTTGCTTTCACCAAAATACCTTTCCCAACGTTCTGATAGATGCTGAGCAATATTGTACGCTAGCATACACGGAACAGCGTTTCCGATAATTTTATAAGCGTCACTTGATGATACCGACACATTTTGTTCCGTCTTTTTTAAGATAAAGTTATAGTCATCCGGGAATGTTTGTATTCTTGCGCACTCTCTTACCGTAAGTCTACGTTCTTCAAGTCCCGCAGACAACTCATCGGTAATAATTCCACCGTGTTCCTCACTTAATCTTCTATACTCGATATTTCCATGGTGCTCGGAACGGATAGTCGGACCAATTCCATTGATTTTTATCTCGGTCTGTCCTTGACAATGTTTGCCCATATATTTAGCCTTTGAGTAAATTCTCTGAGAAGGATCGCTTGTCTTGTCAGGCTCATCCAGATCGGTAAATGCCTCTTTGCAGGTAACAACCGGCATCAACGAATTATCACTTACAGTATATGCGTGTGTTTTAGGAGGATATGGATCGAACTCTGTACTAATATTTTTCGCTCTTAACGCTTTGAGTGCTTCCTTAGTAAGTGCGGATTTTTTGAATCCGAAGAATATGACTCTTTCTCTCGATTGTGGCGTTCCATAATCAGCTGCGTTTAATACTTTGGCAGGTACAACAAGATAGCCGTTACCACCCGCTTTCGCAAAATCTCGCTCGATAACTTCTTTTACATCTTCGAGATTTGTCAATCCCTTTACATTCTCAGCAATGAACAGTGATGGTTCTGTAATAGTTATTACATCCCTCATCCACATGTACAACTGCCCTCTGCTCTCAACTGACGGCTCATCATCAGATAGTTTTCCGCCATCATGGCTTTTTTCTGAATTGAACCCTTTGCGTTTTCCTGATATGGAAAAGTCTTGACAAGGAAATCCGCCGGTTACTACATCAACGTTCTCAGGAAATACCTTTTCCCCATTCTTTGCTCGTTTTACCAAGTCAACAATGCTTTCTATATGATATACATCATTAGCGTTTTCTTTTCTGCTTTCAAAGTATGAAACCCATGCCGCCTTAGCATCAGGTCTTATATCATTGGCAAAGATAGTATCAAAAATTGTTTTCTTGAGCGTTACCCACTTTTCATCACCCTCAACAATCCAATCCGGATGCAAGTCGACGTTTACAGAGCGTCTTAAACATTTGAAGTTACCTTCAAATCCAATATCCATTCCACCGCATCCACTAAACAAACTAAGTACATTCATCGTTAATTCTCCTTAATCATTGTTTTCAGGTATTATTTCTACAATATCATCCATAGTGCATCCAAGCGCAGTACAGATCTTCACCAGCACATCGCTTGACACGGTGGCGCCGTCTTTTTTCATCTTCGCAAGAGTGGTCGGACTGATACCCGCTTTAGCGGCCAAATCCTTACTCTTAATCTCGCGATCAATCATTAATTTGAATAGTTTCTTATAGCTAGCAGCCATGTTTTCACCTCAAATAATTTAAATATAATATAATAAAAGTATAGCACAACTTACGCCACAAATCAACATTATTTGCAAAAATAATTTGCGATGTTGAAATATTTTTCACCATAACCATATGTATTTCATAACGATAAAACAACAAATAGAAGCTGCAAGTTCAAGC
>JAZOUO010000107.1:0-1080 GCA_045658225.1 Eubacteriales bacterium | reverse complement strand
CATAAGAGAGCATATTTTCGGATACGGCTTTGGTTGTCCGAGAGTGATATTCGGGCGCAAGTCAGAGGAGCATAAGCGGATATGGCAAAACTTTACCGTCATACGCAATATTGACGATATTGTCACGCATCTGCCGCCGTCGATACTCGGATTTTTTCACGTCGGGCAAATGATAGAGATAGGCAAGCACGGAAAATATTCAAGAATAGATGCACACAGACCCGAGAATATGCTTCGTGAGCTACGGCTATATGAGGCGAAGCACTAAGCTTAGTAAATTTTTGCGACAAAAATCCCCGTCCAATCGGACGGGGATTTAGTTCATCAAATATATAGCGGTCACTCAGTATGAGCTGCGCCATCGCCGAGAATTGCGATTAGCTCTTCCTCGGTTTGCTGTACGTCATAAGTAGTACAGCGCACATGGAGCACATCACCCTCGTGAATTGCCTTGACTGCGCGCTTGTCGCGCTGGTCTACGGGCAGAGTGTGCTTGTGAGAGAGAACGAACAGTCCGTTGGGCCAGAAAATATCGCGCACGTGCATACCCTCTGCAAATGTGTTTTTGCCGACGGTGATGTATCGCTCAATTATGGTAGTACTCTTGCCCTCGTTTATCTCGCCCGCAAGGTTTTCAAGCACGCGGTCGTTGATGGACTCCGCGCCAAATATCTCGGTGATAATAAAAGCAATTCCCGCCGCGATAATTACGAAAGGAATATTGTCATAGCAGGAAAGCGCTTCTGCCGCAAATACTATTGCGGTCAAGGGCATTTTCATCATACCCGCGATGCAGGATATAATACCCAAAATCAGAATGATAGTGTAATACGAGCTGTCAAGCTCAAAGACACGGTTCAGAACCGTGGCAAGCAGGGAAGCAACTATCGCGCCTATTGCCATAAGGGGTAGGAAAATTCCTCCCGTCACGCGATTGGAGTTGGCGCACAGAGTGAGCGTGGAGCGGACAACCAAAAGCAGAATAAGCATTATAATTGTGGTTTTTCCGTTAACAAGCTCAAGAATAAGCTCGTGGCCTGTGGATATGAATGTGAATGAGCAAAGTCCCGCCGCAAAGGT
>JAZOUO010000106.1:0-23390 GCA_045658225.1 Eubacteriales bacterium | reverse complement strand
GGGAACGTGAAGCGTGATGAAATCTGCTTCCTTGTAAATCGTGTCGTAGGTTGCGCCCTTGCGAACGTGGTGGTTTAAGTTCCACGCGCCCTCAACCGAGAGGTAGGGGTCACAGCCGACTACGTCCATACCGAGATGAACGGCGGTGTTAGCTACAAGACCACCTATCGCGCCAAGACCTATAATACCAAGAGTCTTGCCAAGGACTTCTGTTCCTGCAAACTGGCTCTTGCCCTTTTCGACTGTCTTTGCGATGTCGGCAGTAAGGGTCTTTGCCCATTCTATGCCGCCTGTGACGTCACGTGCGGCGAGCATAAGACCGCAGATTACAAGCTCCTTGACGCCGTTTGCGTTAGCACCGGGGGTATTGAATACCACGATGCCTTCGTCTGTGCATTTGTCAAGGGGTATGTTATTTACGCCTGCGCCTGCTCTTGCTATTGCGAGCAGCTCGGGGTTGAATTCATAGTCGTGCATATTAGCCGAGCGCACCATTATTCCTGCGGGGGAGGTGACGTTATCGCCTACTGTATATTTGTCTGCGGGAAGTCTGTCTGTTCCCACCTTTGCGATTTTATTGAGAAGCTTTATGTTCATGACTGTGTTTCCTTTCACGCTTACGCCTTGGGGTTTTCCTCGGCAAATTTCTTCATAAACTCAACGAGAGCAACTACACCCTCGTAGGGCATAGCGTTGTATATAGACGCTCTCATACCGCCTACCGAACGGTGACCTTTGAGATTCTTGAGTCCTGCGGCGGATGCCTCGGATGCGAATTTCTTGTCAAGCTCTGCGTCTCCCGTGACGAACGTGACGTTCATAAGCGAACGCGACTCGGGCACAACGGGTGCTATGTAGTAAGATTGACTATCAAGATAATCGTAAAGAAGCTTTGCCTTCTTTACGTTCATTTCCTTCATCACGTCAAGACCGCCGATAGAGCTTATCCAATCATATACCAGACCTGCCATATAAATAGCGTAGCAGGGAGGAGTGTTATACATAGAGCCGTTGTCAGCCATTACTTTCCAGTCAAGCATTGTGGGAATGGACTCGTCGGCATATCCGAGAAGGTCCTCGCGAACTATGACGAGAGTAAGACCTGCGGGTGCCATATTTTTTTGCGCGCCTGCGTAGATTACGCCGAACTTGGACACGTCAACAGGCTCGGAAATAATGCAGGACGAAAGGTCTGCAACAAGAACAACATCGCCTGTGTCGGGTATGTCGGAATACTTTGTGCCATATATTGTGTTATTAAAGCAGATGTGCAGGTACGACGCATCCTGATCTACCATATCCTTTGTGATAACAGGAGTGTGGGTAAAGTTGTCGTCCTTTGTCGTAGCGATGCACTTTGCGTTAAAGCCCATTTTCTGTGCTTCCTTATACGCTTTGCCCGAGAACTGACCCGACACTGCATAAAGAGCCTTTTTTGCGGGCTTGAGGTTTATAAGGTTGAGTGGGATAGCAGAAAACTGTGTTGACGCACCGCCCTGAAGGAAAAGAACCTTGTAATTGTCGGGGATGTTCATAAGCGTTCGGAGATCTGCTTCAGCCTTTGCAATAATTTTTTCATAATCGGGAGAACGGTGACTCATCTCCATTACCGACATTCCTGAGCTTCCGTAGCACAAAAGCTCGTTCTGTGCGCGCTCAAGGACGGGGACGGGGAGCATTGAAGGACCTGCCGAAAAATTATAAACTCTGTTCATGGTAAAAAACCTCCGCTGAAAACTTTTATTATTACTCATTATATATCAAAACCGCATAGCCGTCAAGAAACAAATTTCAAGTTTGTATATTTTCACATAAAAAATCATACTGTGAAATGTTTTTTATGCACTTTTTAACGCTTTATCAGGGTAAATCAAAACGGTAGTTTCTTGTCCTGCCAAACTTGCAGAAAATCATTGACAAGGGCAGGAATTTTTGATATAATCAAATCAGCTATGAGCAGTTGAGCATGCTTTTATGTTTGCCAAGCTTGCAGGACTGCGAAAAAATTGTCAAAAGGAGGGATATCATGTCAAAAATCAGAGTTTGCGCGCCGTCGAGAATATACTCTGCTCACCCAAACGGAAGATTTTCTGTCACGGGAATGATAGATTATATGTCAAAAATCGGATTTGACGGAGTTGATATGTCGTTTGACAGTCTTAGTGCGGCTGACGACTCTTACAAAACCGTGCTTTATGCGGCAAAGCAGAGAGCTGTCCAGAAAAACCTTGATATTCCGTCCTGTCATTTGCCGTTTTATATGCCCGACCCGTGCGACAAGGTAGCAATGGAGAGATTTGCTAGAGATATAAGGGCGGGGATTGACGCGGCGGCAATAATGGACATTCCGCTGGCGGTGATACACCCCATAGCACTTCACGGAAAGAGACATACCGCTGAGACTTGGACGAGAGCAAATATGGAATTTTTGACCCCTATTTGTGAGTATGCTGAAAAAAAGGGAATAAATCTCTGTATTGAAAATATGGCAAGCTCCTGCGAGGTAGACGGCGACCACCTTTACGGCTGTACCGCGGCGGAGATTTTGTCGCTTGCCGAGGCGCTTGACGTGGGCGTTTGTTGGGACTTTGGTCACGCCAACATTTCGGGAAGACCTGTAAATGACGTCCTTTGTCTGAAAAACAAACTGATGACAGTCCACGCGCACGACAATAACGGCTACACGGATTTGCACATAATGCCCTTTGATGGCAGAATTGATTGGGAAGCCGTAGCGAGAGCGCACGCACAGATAGAATACAACGGATACATAAACGTCGAGGTCAGAGCCGGGGACGTACCGAGCGACAGCTATGTCCGCGAGGAATTTGGACGCAAAATACTTTTCGTCGGACAGAAAATTGCAAGACTTATTGAGAGCTGATAGGAGAAAATTATGATTTTATATAACTCTGCGACAAGAAAAAGAGAAGAATTTATACCGCGCGAGGCGGGCAAGGTCAGCATGTACACCTGCGGGCCTACCGTTTATCACTTTGCGCATATAGGAAACCTCCGCACCTACATTATGGAGGACGTGCTTGAAAAGTACCTTTCGTACAGCGGACTTGACGTCACCCGAGTTATGAACATCACCGACGTGGGACACCTTTCCAGTGACGGCGACACGGGCGAGGACAAGATGCTTAAGGGCGCAAAGCGTGAGAAAAAGACGGTGCTTGAGATAGCACAGTTTTACACCGACGCGTTTTTTGCGGACTGCGTAAAGCTCAACATCAAAAAGCCCGAAATAATAGCCCCCGCAACTCAGTGCATACCCGAGTTTATTGCGCTCGTCGAGGGACTTCTCGGGCGCGGATATGCCTACGAGGCGGGCGGAAACGTGTATTTTGACACGTCAAAGCTTGAGCAGTATTACATTTTCAACGACTTTGAGGAGGAAGACCTTGAGGTAGGAGTCCGCGAGGGTGTTGAGGGTGACACAAATAAGAGAAACAAGGCGGATTTCGTGCTTTGGTTCACAAAATCCAAGTTTGATTCGCAGGAGCTCAAGTGGGATTCTCCTTGGGGAATCGGTTATCCCGGCTGGCATATTGAGTGTTCGGGAATAAGTATGAAATATCTTGGCGAATATCTTGATATACACTGTGGAGGAATTGACAATCAGTTCCCTCATCATACCAACGAGATAGCGCAGACCGAGTCGTCTGTGGGACACAAGTGGTGCAACTATTGGTTCCACGTTTACCACCTCAACACAACCGCGGGCAAGATGTCCAAGTCTGCGGGCGAATTTCTGACGGTTTCCTTGCTTGAGTCCAAGGGATATAATCCTCTTGCATACAGATTCTTCTGCCTGCAGTCGCATTACAGAAAGAACCTTGTGTTCTCGTATGAAAACCTTGACAACTCAACGGTTTCCTACAACAAGCTTATAGCAAGACTCGCACAACTTGACGAGTGCGACGGCGAGCTTGACACGGCGGCTTTTGAGGCGGGCAAAAAGAAGTTTACAGACGCGCTTGACAACGACCTCAACACCTCGCTTGCAATAACCGCGCTTTACGACGTGCTCAAGCTTAACACAAACGGAAAGACAAAGCTCGCGCTTGTAGCGGACTTTGACAAAGTTCTTTCCTGCGGACTTATTGAAGCTGCATCAAAGCTTCGTGCCGAGAAAAAGGCAGAACAGGAAAAGACAAAGGCGGAAGTTGCCTACGACGAGAGCGATCCGCTCGTTCAGGAGATTCTTTCTCTTATCGAGCAGAGAAAGCAGGCAAAGAAGGATAAAAACTTTGCCGAGGCTGACCGCATACGTCAGTACCTTCTTGATAAGGGCGTCACGCTTATAGACTCTCGCGAGGGAACGACATTCAAAATCGAATAATTGGAGAGAGGAATGTCTAAAATAAAGGAATTTTACGAAAAACACAAGGTTGTAATTAAATACCTTTTCTTTGGAGTTATAACGACTATTGTATCCTTTTCGGTTTTCTATCTTACGCTTTGGATAGGAAAGGTTGCGTTTGGCGCACTTGAGAACGGAAAGGATAGCGCAAAATATCTTGCGACCAACATTGTGGCGAACACGCTCAAATGGTGCTCGGGAGTTTTGGTTGCGTTTTACACCAACAAAAAGTGGGTGTTTACCGAAGCAGACAAAGACGTATCCACGGGCAAGCAGCTTTTGATATTTGCCGAGGGAAGAGTGCTGACGCTTCTTTTGTCGCTCGTGCTTCAGTATCTGCTTGAGCTTATGTTCGCGGCGATAATAACAGGCGACCTCACTCTGCTTGGAATAACTCTTTCGGCAGAGATACTCGGTACGACCGCGGCGCTTGCGATATACTCCGTTATCGAGATAATCGCCAACTATTATTTCAGTAAATTTTTCGTATTCAAAAGCAAGACAAAATAATAAAACGTCATGTCGGAGGGGAAAACACCCCTTCGGCATGATTTTTGTGGGCAAAAGCAAACAAATAATGAACGACGAGTAAATAATTGTTCACAAAAACTTGACAAGATATAAAAAGAGTATTAAAATAATTATATATGCGCAATTTTACGGGGAGGCTGATTTATGCTGAAAAGTATGACGTCCTTCGGGCGAAGTCGCCAGACACTCGGGGGAAAGGATATAACGGTCGAGATAAAGTCTGTTAACAACAGATATTTTGACTGTCAGGTAAAGCTACCGAGAGTTTATTCTCATCTTGAACAGAAAATAAAGCCTTATCTTCAAGGCAAGGGCATATCGCGAGGCAAGGTGGACGTGTTTATTTCGGTTGAATTTACCGAGAGTGCGGACACAGAGATTGGCGTAAACGTCGAGTATGCGGAGCGTTATATAGCGGCTCTGAAAAAGCTCAAGGAGGACTTTGGTCTTTCTGGCGAGATAAGTGTTATGGACGTAGCGAAAGCGCCTGACGTTTTGACCTTCAGAAAGAAGGATGACGATGAGCGCGACTGGGAGGATCTTGAAATAGTTCTCTCTGCGGCGGCGGATGCGTTTATAAACGCAAGGGCAGCCGAGGGTGAGAGAATAAAGAGTGACCTCGCAACGAAGGCGGCTCGCATACAGACCGTTGTGGAAAAGATAAAGGAATTGTCCGAGCAGGACATCGGCGGATATAAGTCAAAGCTTGAGGAAAAGCTCCGCGCGGTGCTATCCGACAATAACGTGACAGTTGACGAAAACAGAATTCTCACCGAGTGTGCTATCTATGCTGACAAGGCGGCGATAGACGAGGAGATAGTCAGACTCAACTCGCATTTCGTGGCGTTTTACAACTATCTTGAGGCAGACGAGCCCGTTGGCAGAAGTCTTGACTTCTTGCTTCAGGAAATGAACCGCGAGATAAACACAACGGGGTCCAAGTGCGCTAATGCGGATATTGCAAGGCTTGTGGTCGAGGTCAAGACCGAGCTTGAAAAGATACGCGAGCAGATACAAAATATTGAGTAAAGGAATAGAGATATGAAATTTATAAATATCGGCTACGGAAATATGGTCGCGGTTGAGAGAATAATCGCGATAGCAAGTCCTGAGAGCGCACCCATCAAGCGACTCATTCAGGACTCCAAGGACGCGGGCAGAGTCATTGACGTCACCTGCGGAAGAAAAACCAGGGCGGTAGTTATAACCGACTCCGACCACGTGATACTTTCAATGCTTCAAGCAGAGACTATCGCGAACAGACTTGACTCCGAGGATACACTTGTTGAGGAAGACACGTCCGACGAGGATTGATAAAACAGTAAACAAATCAAAAATCATATAAACGAAAGAGAGAGAAATCATGCTTTATCCAACGATAAACGAGCTTACAAAGGGACAGTACAACAGATATGAGCTTTCGCTTGCAACCGCAAAGTGCGCGCGCATCGTCACGGACGAATACGTAAAGCAGCGCGAGGACGCAGAGCACGCGAATGCAAACGGCAAGGACAGCGATCATCCTACGAACACTATGATTGACAAGGAGCTTCGCGACGACAAGGCAGTAAAGACTGCTATAAGAAGAATTCACGAGGGCGATTACGTTATCGTCAGACGCGAAAAGCAGACTGAGGCAGTAGAGGCCGAGGAAGATTTCGAATAATTCTCACCACACAAAAGAGTGGGGATACTATAAGGAGGTGTAGCTATGCTGAGTGGAGCTTGTGCAAATTACGAATACGTATCGGTGTATTTGCTCGACAGTCCGTATGCAATAGACACCTCCTATGATTATTTTGTGCCCATTGATCTGCGCGGAAAGGTACAGAGAGGATCTTTCGTGACGGTGCCGTTCGGACGCACTAATCGCAAGCAGATGGCAATAGTCTGGGAACTTATGAGCATAAGCACATATAAAAATCCCAAGGCAGTAATAGACATTTGCCCCGACAGAGCCCCCTTGTCAGATGAGATGCTGGGGCTTTGTATGTATATGAAGACGCAGATGCTTTGCACGATGGGAGATGCGGTAAGATGTGTTGTTCCCGCGGCGGCGCTGGGCAGACTTACCGAGTATTATTCGCCAGACACAGAGATGAATCCAAACGCTTCTGCGGGCTTTACCCCTGCGAATCTGTTTGTTTACGACTATATACTCTCAAAGGGCTCTGTGAGTATGGATATGCTCAAGGGCAGATTTGGCGCGGTAGCGGCAGGTGAATCTGTTGAGAAATTGCTTTCAAAGCAGGTTATCAAAAAGACTGTGGAAAGCGGCAGAGTTGCGGGCGAGATATACGAAAGCTTTTATTCGCTTGACAAGGCTGCGCTTGAGGGCGTAAAAATAACCGCACAAAAGCAAAAAATAATAATTGACATTCTCTCTGACGGCAGAGAGAGGACTCTTGATGAGATTCTTTCCGAGAGCAATACGACCGATGCGCCTATAAAGACCCTTATGCAAAAGGGAGTCATAAAAAAGCGTCAGGAACGCCGATACAGAGAGGCGGTGTCGGGCGACATAGGACAGCCGACACAGTATATACTCAACGCAGAGCAAAGGGCGGCGGCGGACAGGATATGCGAGCATATAAGCTCGCGTGAGCCACGCGCGGTGCTGCTTCACGGTGTCACGGGAAGCGGAAAGACCAGCGTTATCGTGACCGCTATTGACTCCGCTATACGTGAGGGCAGAGGAGTTATAGTGCTTCTCCCCGAGATAGCGTTGACTCCGCAAACACTTGGAATATTCCGTTCAAGATACGGGCATAGGGTATCTCTCGTTCACTCGGGACTTTCCGCAGGCGAGAGAGCAGACGCATATTCAAAAATAAAGTCGGGCGAGGCGGACATCGTTATCGGCACGCGTTCGGCGGTGTTCTCACCCGTAAAAAATCTTGGACTTATAATTATAGACGAGGAGCACGAGGCGACTTATAAATCCGAAAGCTCCCCGAAATATCACGCAAGGGATATTGCGCGCTACAGATGTGCGTACAACAAAGCTGTGATGCTTTTGTCGTCGGCAACGCCCTCGCTTGAAAGCTACTCCAAGGCTCTTGAGGGCAAGTACGAATTGCTCAAGCTGACAGAGCGATACGGTGACGCCAAGCTCCCCGAGGTAAAGATATACGATATGAGACGCGAGGCGAGAGTCGGCAACACGTCACCCATCGGGTCGGAGCTGATAGAAAGGCTCAAATCAGTCATTTCCCGAGGCGAGCAAGCGGTGCTGTTCCTCAACAGACGCGGATATAAC
The DNA here is from genome assembly GCA_045658225.1 of Eubacteriales bacterium. Taxonomy (GTDB): domain Bacteria; phylum Bacillota; class Clostridia; order Oscillospirales; family CAG-272; genus SVTX01. Next base: position 15,231 of record JAZOUO010000106.1, on the reverse strand, counting down.
ACCGCGGTAAGCTGCCGAAGCTGCGGCGAGGCGGTGCTGTGTCCTCATTGTTCGGTGTCTATGAGCTATCACGCAGAGCGCGGAGACCACGAAAGAGGATTTTTGTTCTGCCATTGGTGCGGAACCAAAATGAGAATGCCCGAGAGCTGTCCGTCGTGCGGCTCGGAGCATATGGCACGCATAGGATTTGGCACACAGAGAATAGAAAAAGAGCTCTCTCTCCTGTTTCCCGAGGCGAGAACACTTCGTCTTGACGCGGACTCCACATCGGGCAAACATTCCTCTCGCGAGCTGCTTGACAGCTTCCGCAGAGGAGAGGCGGACATTCTTCTCGGCACGCAGATGGTCACAAAGGGACACGATTTCCCGAATGTGACATTAGTAGGCGTTCTTTTGGCGGATATGTCGCTCTATCTTGATGACTACCACGCAAACGAGCGCACGTTTTCAATGCTCGCGCAGGTAATAGGCAGAGCAGGGCGCGCAGAGAAAAGCGGAGTTGCTGTCATACAGACAAACAACCCCGACAATGACACAATAAAGCTCGCCTGTGCTCAGAATTACGAGGACTTTTACAAGTCCGAGATAAGACTTCGCAAGCTTCTGACATTCCCGCCGTACTGTGATATTGCGGTGTTGACGGTGGTGTCGGGTGACGAAAAGCAGGCATTACTTATCTCGACAAAGCTGTCGAGCGAAATAAAGAGACTCACCGAAAATGACTTTTCGGATATTCCGCTTGAGGTGTTCGGCCCATTTGAAGCACCCGTATATAAGGTCGAAGAAAAATACAGACTGAGAATGATAATAAAATGCCGACTTACCAAAAAGTGCAGACTTTTCTTTGAGGAGCTTATGGGAAGCTTCAGTAAGGAAGGCAAGGACAAAACAATACTTAGCATTGATTTCAACCCCACGGGGCTTTAACTAACAGAAAGAAGGTTTAAATAGATGGCAAAGCTGAAAATTGTAAAAAAAGGTGACGATACCTTAAGAAAAAGATGCAGAGAGGTTGACGAAATAACCCCCAGAATACTTACTCTGCTTGACGATATGGTAGAGACTATGAGAGATGCAAACGGAGTGGGACTTGCTGCTCCGCAGGTGGGCATACTCCGCAGAATAGTAGTTGTTGAGGTCGAGGACGGCGAGGTTTACGAGCTTATCAACCCTAAAATTATCGCTTTTTCAGGCGAGCAAGAGGGCCTTGAGGGCTGTCTTTCCGTCCCTGGCGAATGGGGAATTGTAAAGAGACCTATGCACGTGACCGTAAGAGCTATGAACAGACACGGACAGATAGTGGATTACACAGGCTCCGAGCTTTTGGCAAGATGCTTCTGTCACGAGATTGACCACCTTGACGGCAAGCTTTATATTGACAGAGCCGAGAGAATGGTATCTCCCGACGAGCTGGAGCTTGAGGACTGATATTAGGAGTGATAGAATGAGAATTTTATTTATGGGTACGCCCGATTTTGCACTTGAGTCGCTCAAGGCTTTATGCGAGGCGGGGCATGACGTGGTGACGGTAATAACCCAGCCCGACAAGCCAAAGGGCAGAGGACATCACCTCACCTCTCCGCCTGTTAAGGTGTATGCACAACAGAAAAACATTCCCGTGCTTCAGCCTCTGACGCTTCGCGGCGAGGAGTTTGCCGCGACCCTTTCGGACATTGACCCCGAGCTTATAGTCGTTGTGGCGTATGGAAGAATACTGCCGAAAAATGTGCTTGATTACCCCAAATACGGCTGCGTGAACGTCCACGGCTCACTTCTCCCCGAATACAGAGGGGCTGCGCCTATGCAGAGAGTTATTATTGACGGCAAGACTGTCACGGGTATTACCACAATGCTTATGGCAGAGGGGCTTGACACGGGAGATATGCTCCTTAAAGCTGAGGCAAAAATAGAAGAAAACGATAATTTCGAGATTATACATGACAGACTTGCCGAGCTTGGCGCGTCGCTTTTGCTTGATACTGTAAAAGGTCTTGAGAACGGCAGTATTACCCCCACCCCTCAGGGCGAGGGCGCGACCTACGCCGCAAAAATAGAAAAGAGCGACTGTGTAATTGATTTTTCAAGACCTGTGAGCGAGATACACAATCGTATTCGCGGTCTTTCACCTATACCGCTTGCGTTTACACACACCCCCGACGGCAAGTTGCTCAAGATAACAGAGAGCAGAATTTTCTCAAGAGAGAAGTCGGATGCCGCCTGCGGCACTGTAATATCCACCGACTGTGAGATAAGAGTTGCCTGCGGAGGTGGAGTTATATCCATCCTCGGCGTAGTTCCCGAGGGCAAGGGAAGAATGAAAGCGTCGGACTTTATCAACGGCAGAAAAATCTCTGTCGGCGATATTCTCTCTTAAATCTAACTTACAAATTTCTGATTACTATCTGTAGAACCATAAAAAATTTGCGAGAAAATTTTTTGGAAAGGCGCGGAAAACCTTTTTTATAAAAAAGGTTTCCCGCACGTTCTCCAACAGAAAGGAAGAGCTATGAACGCAAGAAAACTTGCTTTTGACGTTTTGAAGAAGATGCATTCAAGCGGACAATATTCAAATATTGCAGTTGACAGAGCGCTGAGCGCAAGTGGACTTGGCGAGAGTGACAGAGGTCTTTTCACGGCGATAGTTATGGGTGTTGTGGAAAGGCGCATCACTCTTGATTTTTTCATAGACAGACTTGCCGCCGAGCCGTCGAGGATTGACGCTGACACAAGGATAATATTGCGGATAGGCATTTATCAGCTTGAGTTTTTTGACAGGATACCCTCGTATGCGGCAATAAACGAAACGGTAGACCTCGCGCCCCGACGCACAAAGGGCTTTGTCAACGCGATACTTCGCTCGTACCTTAGAAAAAAAGGGCAGATAGACTTTCCTGACAAGGACACAGACTCGGTTCTGCATCTGTCCGTAAAATACTCGTTCCCGACAGAGCTTTGCAACAGATTTTTAGAGATTTTTGGCTTTGAGCGTGCTTGCGAGATATTTGAAAGCTACAACCAGACGCCACCGCTTACGTTGAGAGTCAACACGTTCAAAACAAGCCGCGAGGAATATGCGGCTATGCTTGACGCGGCGGGCATAAAATATCAGCTTACGAAAAATTCGCCGCACGGAATAAACACGTTTGGCGTGTCCTATGCGGGACTGCCCGGCGCGGACGAGGGATATTTCTTTGTTCAGGATGAGGCGTCGCAGATATGCGTTGAGGCAGCGGGCGCAAAGGCAGGGGATTTTGTTATCGACTGCTGCTCGTGTCCGGGCTCAAAGTCGTTTGGTATGGCGATAAATATGCAAAACACGGGCAAAATGCTTTCCTGTGACCTGCATAAGAGCAAGCTTTCGCTTGTCAGCGCGGGCGCGGAGCGACTTGGTATTAACATAATAAACACTCGCGAGGCAGACGCAAGGAATTTTGATCCCTCGCTTGAACAATCCGCGGATGTATTGCTTTGCGATGCACCCTGCTCAGGCTTTGGCGTTATGGCGAAAAAGCCCGAAATAAGATATAAGGACTTGTCCGAGTCGGACAAGCTCCCGAAAATTCAGGCGGACATTCTGGAAAACGTGTCAAAATACGTAAAAGTGGGCGGTGTGCTTTTGTACTCCACCTGCACTGTATTTCCCGAGGAAAACTCTGGGGTGGTAAACAAATTTCTCGATACTCACCCCGAGTTTGTCGCAAAGGATTTTTGTGTTGTACAGATACAGTCCGAGGGTGGAAAAGTTTCGCTTTATCCTGACACACACAAAACCGACGGATTTTTTATCGCAAAATTGAGAAGAATATAAAGGGAAGTTATGCAAAACATATATTCATATTACCCCGCAGAGCTTGAGGAGCTTATGCTGTCGATTGGCGAGCCGAAATATCGCGCGCAACAGATATTCTCACAGCTTCACAAGGGAATACTGCTCTCGGAAATGACGAACGTGGGCAAAAAGACAAAGGAAAAGCTTTTAGAGGTGGCGGACACGTCACTGCCAACAGTCAAAAGAAAGCTGGTTTCCCAGATTGATGGAACAGTAAAATATCTGTTTGAGCTTTCGGACAAAAACTGTATCGAGTCCGTGGTTATGAAATACGAGCACGGATATACTATTTGCGTGTCCTCGCAGGTGGGCTGCAGAATGGGATGCAAGTTCTGCGCGTCAACTCTCGGCGGCAGAGTGAGAAATCTTGAGGCGGGAGAAATTCTCGGTCAGGTGCTTGCCGCAAACAGAGATTTGAATATAAGAATTTCAAACATCGTAATGATGGGCATAGGCGAGCCGCTTGACAATTTTGACAACTCCGTGAGATTTTTGAAGCTCGTAAATCACGAGCAGGGAGTAAATATCGGCTACCGACACATCTCGCTCTCGACCTGCGGAGTCGTGACGGGAATATATAAGCTCGCCGAGCTTGATCTGCCCATTACGCTCTCCATTTCTCTGCACGCGCCCGACGATAAGACGCGCTCGGAGATAATGCCCGTCAACAACCGTTGGGGGATGGCAGAATTGCTTGCCGCTTGCCGCGACTATTATAAGAAGACAGGACGCAGAATTTCATTTGAATATACGCTTATTTCAGGCAAAAATGACTCAAAGCCCCTCGCCGAAAAGCTCGCGCAGGTGCTAAATTCTGCCCTTCGCACAAGGGACGAGTCTATGCCGATACACGTCAACCTCATCCCCGTAAACGAGGTGGACGAAACAGGCTTTAAGCCCGCTGACAAGAAGGGCATCTCGCAGTTTGCCGCAACTCTTGAGTCGCGCGGTATACGCGCGACAGTACGCCGCAAGCTCGGCTCGGACATCAACGCCTCCTGCGGCCAGTTGAGGAGAGAGGATGGTTGATGGGGGAGAAGATGCGGGGGAACTTTTTTGGAAAACTGCAAACACGCAAGCGTGATTTGCGCGAATTTGCCTTGCGGCAAATAATCGCAGTTCCCTCGCACCACCTCAAAAAACTTCCTTGAAAATATTTGTTAGAGAACCTATTTTGCAATCGAACAAATTGTATAGTACATATTAAAAATTGAGGTGTGCTATGCAAAAAAACAAAGAAAACAAAGGCAAAATTTCCAGAAAGCTGATAATTGCGGCGGTGGTATCAACAGTCGTATTTGCGCTGATAAGCACGGCAGTATTCTACACGCTTTTTTATCGCAGGTCGGACACCTATGAGCTTATGTTTCCCGACCTTGTAGGCTCGTATGAGCAGGACATAAAAACCGACTCAAGATTCAATATAGAAAAAAATTATGTTTTTTCGGATATTTACCCCAAGGGTGTAGTAATATCTCAAAACCCAAATGGGTTGACGGCTCAAAAAATCCCAAGTGGGACTATCCCTGTGCTGACTGTGAATATCAGTCTTGGCAAGGAGAGCTTTGTTATGCCTGATCTGTTGGGGAAAACTCCTGCCGAGGCTCAGCGCATAATTCGTCAGATGCAATGCAACACGCAAATAGTGAGAATATATGACGACTCGGGCGAGATTTCTTTTGAATCCGTCACAGAAAGCTATCCGCAGGCTAATCAAACTGTATCTGTTGGCGACGAGGTAATAATTTATATCCGAACACCAAGGGCAACATCGAAAATTTTGCTCCCAAACATTATAGGACTTGATATTGATGACGCAATAGAGCTTCTTTCAGGTCTTGGCGTAAATTATGAAATAATAGAAGGATTTGACTCCAATGCGGTGGAGTGGGAGGTAATATCTCAAGCCCCCGCGCCGAACATTTATATAGATAAAAAAACCACCGTGACAATAACGGTAAATTCAGATTAAGAGAGGTATCCATGGCGGAAAGCTCAAAAGGAAGGATAATCCACGGAGTTGGCGGACTTTACACCGTCAGACTCCCTGATGAAGACATCAAATGCAGAGCCAGAGGCTCGTTCAGACACGCAAATATTACCCCGCTGGTGGGGGATTTTGTAAATATAGGAATTGACGACAATGGAAATGCCGTCATAGACGAGATATGCGAGCGCAAAAACTCGCTTATCCGTCCGCCTCTTGCCAATATTGACTACGTTTTCGTGACTATGGCGGCGGCATCCCCAAAGCCTATGCTTGATATGACGGACAAGATGTGTGCCATACTTGAGCACAATTATATCACTCCCGTTATAGTGGTTGGCAAGTGCGAGCTTGATAGGGAATATGCCGAGCAGATAAAGCACATTTACACAAAAGCGGGATATGACGTATTTATACTGTCCTGCGCCACGGGCGAGGGAATAGACGAGATACAGAATTTTGTAAACAACAATCTCTCGGGTAAGCTTTCCGCGTTTGCGGGTGCGTCGGGTGTGGGAAAATCCACGCTTCTCAACAAGCTTTTTCCGAATCTCGAGCTTGGCACAGGAGAGATAAGTCGAAAGGTTGAGAGAGGCAAACATACGACTCGTGCGGTGACGCTTTTTGAAGTCTGCGGCAAAGATGGATATCTTGCCGACACTCCCGGCTTTTCGATGCTGGATTTTGACCGCTTCGACTTTTTTGATATTGAAAATCTCCCCAACGTTTTCCCTGAGATACACGAGTGTGTGGGGCTTTGCAAATATACAAAATGCACTCACACAAAGGAAGATGGTTGTGCGGTGCTGAAAAAAGTCCGACGCGGAGAGATGGCAAAATCCAGACACGACAGCTACATAGAACTCTACAATGTGTTGAAAAATAAACAAAAGTGGAATAAATGATATGAAAAGAGCATTCGTATATACGGGCGGAGAGATATTTCCGCAGTACATAACAGAAAGACCCGAGGGCGAGGATATAGTTATAGCGGCAGACTCGGGATACGATAACGCGAAGAAAATGGGCGTTAAGGTTGACGTTCTTATAGGGGATTTTGACTCGCTCAAGAGCGAACTTCCCAAAGAAGTGCCCGAAATATTGCAAGTCCCTGAAAAGAAAGATCTCACGGACACCCAGCTTGCTGTTGAAAAGGCTATCGAGATGGGTGCTTGCGAGATATTTATCATAGGCTCGACGTCGGGAAGACTTGACCACACGCTTTCCACCCTTGCAATTCTTGAAAACCTCTGGGAGAGACACAAGCGCGGATATATAATCAGCGGTCAGAACAGAATTTCCTATATAAAAAACACCAATCACATAATCTTGAGAAGCGACTACAAATATTTTTCGCTTATTGCGACGGATATTGCAAAAGGGGTCAGCATAGAGGGCGCGGCATATCCTCTCAAGAACAAGACTCTTGACAGAAAATTGCAATATGCGGTTTCAAATCAGATAGAGGGCAATGCGGCACTTATCACGGTCAAAAAAGGCGGACTTTATATTATAGAATCAAGGGATATTTAAGGGCAAAAGTTATATATTTGCGCTGCATTTAACAAAAATCTACTCTTTGGCATAACATATCTATGAATAGAACTGCTATGGAGGTAGAGTATGAAGATAGTTCTTGTTCGCGCGCCGAGTATAGTTTCGCCCATATTACGCAGAATCTTCAAAATCAAGAAGGAAAAAACCAAAAAATAAGCAATTTTATTGGAGCAAAAATGAAGGATAACAGATTTCTTCCCGTAAGTGCAGAGGAAATGAGAGAGCTGGGCTGGGATGCGCCGGACTTTGTTTATGTAAGCGGAGACGCGTACGTTGATCATCCAACTTTTGGCGCAGCAATAATCACGAGAGTCCTTGAGGATAAAGGCTTTCGCATAGCTATGCTCTCTCAGCCCGACTACAAGTCCTGCGAGGATTTCAAGCGCTTTGGCAGACCCCGTCTGGGCTTTCTTGTAAGCGCGGGAAACATAGATTCCATGGTAGCGCATTACACCGCTGCCAAAAGAAAAAGAAATAACGACTATTATTCTCCCGGTGGCAAGGCGGGCAAGCGTCCCGACCGCGCGGTTATAGTCTATTCAAACAGAATACGCGAGGCGTATGGCGATGTGCCGATAATTCTCGGCGGGCTTGAGGCGTCGCTTCGCCGCTTTGCGCACTATGATTATTGGGATAACAAGGTGCGACGCTCGGTGCTTGTTGACAGCCGTGCGGATATTCTGACATACGGAATGGGAGAAAATATACTTATCCGTATAGCGGAGCTGCTTGACAGGGGCATTCCTGTCAAAAAGATACGCGACGTTCGAGGCACTGTGTATCTCTGCTCGCCCGAGGATAAGGTCAATTTTCCCGTTGCGGCAACTTTTGATTACAATATATTAAAGGAAGACAAGCGAGAATATGCTCGCGCCTTTGGCGTGCAGTACAAAAATCAGGATTCCATTAACGGACAAGCTATTTGCGAGATGTACGACAACAAGATGCTTGTGCAAAATCCCCCTATGCCGCCGCTTGAAAGAGAAGAGCTTGACCATGTTTACAGTCTGCCTTATGCAAGGACTTACCATCCTATGTATGAAAAGGAAGGCGGTGTTCCCGCTATTGAGGAGGTACAGTTCTCGATAACGCACAACAGAGGCTGCTTTGGCGCGTGTAATTTCTGTGCCTTGGCATTCCATCAGGGAAGAACTGTTCGCTCGCGCAGCATAGAGTCTTGCGTCAATGAGGCAAGGGTCATAACGCAGATGCCAACCTTTAAGGGATATATACACGACGTCGGCGGCCCAACTGCGAATTTCCGTTATCCATCCTGCGATAAGCAGCTCAAGGACGGCGTCTGTCCAAGTAGAAAATGCTTGGCGCCGACACCCTGCAAAAACCTGAAGGTTGACCATACGGAATATATCAAACTGATAGAAGAAATCGAGAGCTTGCCTAAGGTAAAAAAGGTATTTATTCGTTCGGGAATACGCTTTGATTACCTTATGTGCGATAGGAATGACGCATTCTTCCGAAAGCTTGTGCGCGACAACATTTCGGGGCAGCTTAAGGTCGCTCCCGAGCACTGCTCAAGCCCTGTTCTTCGCTGTATGGGAAAGCCTGATTTCGATGTCTATCAGGGATTCCGTAAGAGATATTTTGACTTGTGTCGCGAGGCGGGAAAGGAGCAGTATCTTGTTCCTTATCTTATGTCCAGCCACCCCGGATCTACCTTGCAGGACGCGGTAAATCTTGCCGTTTGTCTTAAGCGGGACAATTATGCGCCCGAGCAGGTTCAGGATTATTATCCCACACCGGGTACGGCGTCGACGGTCATGTATTACACGGGAATAACCCCCCTTGATATGAAGCCTGTTTACGTGGCGTCTGACTATCACGAAAAACAACTCCAAAGAGCACTTTTGCAATTCAACCGTCCACAGAACGCAACGCTTGTGCGCGAAGCACTCAGACGTGCGGGCAGAGAAGACCTTATAGGCTACGGAAAGGATTGCCTTGTTCGTCCTGAGGAAAGATCCAGAGGCGTAAAGCTTGATCGACGCGACCGCGACGGAGGCAAAAAGCCTCAAGCAAAGCAGGGCAACGGGCGCGGAGATAATAAGCAAAAATCTTCTGAAAACAGTCGCCGTCAGGGACAAGCGAAGAATAAAAACGCTTCTCAAAAAGCTAAAACAAGTCAAGCAAAACACAAAAGATGATTATCCTTTAGCCTGCCGACATCCGTCGGCGGGCTTTGTTTGTCGAAAAATTATGCATTTTTTGGAATATATTATAATTTATAGGAAAAATTTTCATCAAAAATAATGCAAAAATCTGTTTTAAGTGCTTGACAAGTGAAAACCTTTGTGCTATACTTGTAAATAAGGTAGAATCTCTCAAAGTGGGCTAACTATCCCTATTTTAGAGATGACTTGAAAAAAATAATGTTTTTTGAAAGAACGAAAAACAAAAACATGGAGGTATTTATGAACCGTAATTTCGCGAAAATTTCGGTGGCCATCGTTGCCCTTATGCTTGTTCTTGCATTCTGCTTGACAGCTTGTAAGGCTGATGATGTTGCCGCGGACCTCGATACCACAAAGAACGAGGTTTCCGCTAACAAGGCTGATGCCGCGAAGGCGCTTGAAGATGCTGTAAAAGCTCTTGAAGCAAAAATCGCCGCAAATGAAGCAGACTGCGCGGCAGAGATCGCTGCTGTAAGTGCAGCTATCAAGGCTGCAAAGGATGCAGGCGCAGTTACTGATGCTAATCTTGAGTCCGCAGAAAAGGCTCTCAACGCTGCTATTGCTGCAGTAAAGGAAAGCCTTGATGCAACAAAGACCGAGCTCAGCAACAAGATCACAGCTAACGACGCGAAGATCAACGCTGAAGTAGCAGCTCTCAACAAGGCTATTGCTAATGCTGAAGCAGCTCTTAAGGCAGCAGACACAGCTGATAAGGCAGCTCTTGAGGCTTCCCTCGCAGCAGCGAAGGCAGAGCTTGATGCGGCTATTAAGACGTTGAGCGCTGATATAGCAAAGCTCACAGCGTATGTTAACGATGCAGTAGCAGCTCTTGAGGCTGATATCGCAGCTGGCAAGAAGGATCTTACATCAGCTGTTGCAGAGCTTACCAAGGCTTTGGATGTAGCTGCAGTTCAGACCAAAGAAGCAGACGCAGCTCTCAAGGCAGAGCTTGAGCAGGCTATTGTAAATGCAACACAGGCAATCATAGAGGTTGTTGAACTTGCAGACGAGAACCTTCAGAAGCAGCTTGATGCTGACAAGGCAGATCTTAAGGCAACACAGGACGATCTGAATACAACAAAGGATCTTCTTAACACATTGGAGAATGAAACACTCAAGGCAATTGAGACTGCATACCAGAATGCAGATGCTGAGCTTGCAGGTAAGATTGCAGGTCTTAAGGGAGAGCTTGATGCTGCTAACACAGCACTTGGCAACCGTATCACAGCTCTTGAGAATGTACTCAACGGATACAATGCAGCAACAGAAGCAATCGATGTTGCTTGGAAAGATATCTGCGCAGCTTATGACAGCTGGAAGATTCTTAGTGAGACCCACGGTGCAGACGCAAAGACAAATGATACAGTTGATAAGGCGTACGAACTCTCTCAGATTCGCCTTGGCAGAGCACTGACAGTTGCAGATGTTGACGCCGCAAAGGATGAATTCCTTGCAGCAGTAGCTAAGGCACAGCAGGAAGTTCCTACTCTTCAGAATCTTGAAGAAGTTTACAACAACCTTGTTGCTGCTGAGAACGCAGCAGATCTTGTAGCAGAAAGAACCGCTATTCTTGCAGCAAAAGCAGGACTTGACGGAGTTGCAAATGTTGAGTTGGTAGTTGACGGCAAGGTAGTTGATCTCGCTGAAAAGTACGCTGCAGCTTGCGTTGCGTACAACGAGGAAAGAGTAGCACTTGTTGAGGCTGATATCGCAGCAGCACAGGCAGATATCGATGTAGCTGACGCATATGCTGATATAACTCCTATAGAAACAAATATCAATAAGATTAAAACTGCTGTTAACGATCTTGTAAATGACACAGACATTCCTGTAGAAACAGATACCACAGATGCTCTTAGTGCTGATCACGTAGATCTTCTTAAGGACGTTGCAGGCGCATGGATCGAGATTATAGCCGCTGATATTACTAACGGAAATCTCTCCATAACTAGCCGCTTCACTCAGGCAAACCGCAAGATTCAGGCAGCAAGCGAGGCAGGCGCTGACGTTACAGCTCTCGAGGAGAGAGTAGATGAGGTTAAGGCAGCTCGCGCATCCGCATACATAGCTCTTGCAAAGACAGCTATTAATGACGCTACAGACGTTGCAGCTCTTAAGGCAGCTATGGCTAACATAGAGACCAACCTTGCTGATGCAAAGAAGGACATTCTCGCTGTTTCTGAAAGTGCGGCAACAACAGCTAAAGCTGAATACATAGCAGCTCAGCAGGCTAAGATTGCTAAGATGGAAGCAGTTGCTATTGCAGCTCTTGAGGCAGCTACCACATTGGAGGCTGTAGAGGCAGTTGAAGAATACATCGACGAAATAGAAGCAGCTATCGCTGAGCTTGATGAAGACGAAGATATCGATGTTGACACAGCTGAGTTCGAAGACACATGCGAGAACCTCGCTGTTCTCGTAGCAGAAAAGATTCTTGGCTTTGCAAAGGCAGAGCTTGAAAACGCAGCAAACGCTGAGGCAGTTGAAGCAGTTGCAGCAACTCTTGCAGAAGCAAAGGCAAGACTTGACGTTCTCGCAGCAAGCGAAAAGGTTGAGGAATTGACCGAAACTTATGATCACCTCACAAGCGTTATCGCTCTCGTTGCTGAGGGCGAGGAAGTTGCAGCTATCATAGCTGGTCTTGACGCTACAACTCTTGCAGGTGTAAAGACAGAGTATAACACAATTAATGAATATAAGACAGCTTATGACGCATTCGTTGCTAAGCTTAATGAGCTCTACGTAGGATTCGAGAGCACAGCAGGATACGATGCTATCGAAGCAGTTGCTAACAAGGTTGGTTTCGAGGAGATCAATACAGCGTTCGAAGCAAAGATAGCTGATTTGGCAGAACTCGCTAATGACCTTATCAACAAGATAAAGGCAATCAACGCAAAGGTAAATCAGGATGGATACAACTTTGCAATGATAACTGATATTGAGGCTGCATGGGAAGCTTTCCATACTTGGGAGCAGAACGCAACCGACGCTGACGGTGTAGGCTTTATTATTGAGTACGTTTCCGAAGGCGCATACACTAACGAAAATCTTAACACTATTCTTGTTCAGATCCAGGCAGACTATGATGCATACGTTAAGGACGCACAGGAAGCATGGACTGCTTGCAACACAGACTACTACAAGTCTCTCACAGTTGAGAACATCGAATGGGACGAGACAGCTCTTGAGCTGGTAAAAGTATGGTTCGAAACATACGGTACAAACGCAGCAGATTATGAGATCGAAGGCGTTGGTACACTTAATGACTACAACGTTTTCGAAGCACTTAATGCAGCTCTTGATGCAGCAAAGGCAGAGCGCGAGGCTCTCGTTAAAAAGCTCGCAGCAGACGCTGCAGCTCTCCAGGAGAGAATTGACAACCTTGGATTTATTACAACAGGTTCCGCAGCAGACGTTAAGGATCTCAGAGATGACGTTAATGCTTGGAAGGATGAAGTTGCTGAGAACGCAATTGATTTCGTAGCAGAATATGGCGAGGCAGTAGATATCGACGAGGCAAAGCTCGTTGAGGCTGAGGCTAAGCTTGTTGACCTCGACAATCAGATTACAAATATCCAGGGTCTTATTGCAGATCTTACAATCCCCACTATCGGTACAGACCCTGCAGCTCCTTACTTTGCAGACGATACCGCTAAGGATGCTTACATAGCAGAAGTTAAGGCTATCACAGACGCATTGGCTAAGTTTGCAGAAGACAATGACGGATACAGAAATTGCTTCACAGACGCAGAGCTTGCAAAGGTAGAAGAAGCTAACCCCGAGCTCTTCGTAGCTAAGTATGAGGCAGCTCTTGAAGTATACAACGAGTACAAAGTAGCTTACGACAGTGTTGATAATGATGAAGCTCGTGCATCCCTTGATAAGTATCTTGAAGAAGCAAGAGAAGAAATCGACGCAACAGGCACAGTAGCTACATTTAACACAGCGGCAGTTGATTATGTAGCTGTTCTCGAAGCAATCTGCGAGCTCTTCGCAGTAAAGTGCGATGCAACAGTAGATGTTTACAACGCATACGTAGTAGCATGCAATGGTATTACAAATGATGAAATTCTTGCAAAGTTTGACGCATACCTTACAAGCGCTATAGCAGATATCGATAGCGATGATGCAGAAGCAATTGAGGCGGCTGTTGAGCTTTACACAGCTAAGTATGAAGCAACTGTAGAAGTTTACACTGCATATGAAGAGGCTTGCAACGGCGTTTCTGATGCAGATGCTACCACGAGAATGACAACATATCTCAATGAGGCTCTCAAGCAGATAAACAAGGCTAACACAAGCACACCTAACTATAAAGCATACATCCAGCAGACAGGAACAAACGCAGCAAACAAGTTCAATGACATAAAGGAAGGCGCAGGTCTCCCCGTATGTGCAAAGCACACATATACAAACGCTTGCGATGCAGTTTGTGACGTTTGCTTCTACACTCGCGTACCCGAAGACCACGTTTACACCAACGGTTGTGACGTAGTTTGCAACAACTGTAATGAGACAACTCGTGAGGCGGGCGACCATGTTTACACCGATGATTGCGATGCAGAGTGTGACAATGGCTGTGGCGTAACACGCGTAGCTCCTCACAAGTGGGCAAATGATTGCGACGCAGAGTGCGATTGCGGCTTGACACGTACAATTACTCACGTTGACGCAGACCTTGATTTCACTTGTGATACAGTAGGATGCGGCACACGGGTAATCCCTGCAGAGGGAACAACTCTTACAATTGCTCAGTTCCTTGCACTTGGTAAGATTACAACTACAACAACAAAATACTATGTAACAGGTACAGTAAAGAATGTTTATAACTTTACATACGGTAATATGTATATTACAGATGGCACAAACGAATTGTGTGTATATGGTACATATTCTGCTGATGGCTCTGTAAGATATGACAAAATGACACAGAAGCCTGTTGCAGGTGATACAGTTACATTGTATGGTATCGTTTCTGTATATCAGGGTGCGGTACAGATGGGTACAAATTCTGTTGGCAACCGTTTGACAGCACATGTTCCTCACGAGCATGACTATAAGGCTGCAGATTGCGTCAATCCCGCTAGCTGCAAACTTTGCGGTGCTACTACAGGAGAAGCACTTGGTCACACTGAAGCAAACGCAGAAGGCAAGTGCGACAGATGTGATGCTACACTTTCCAGCTCCGTTAAGTATGTTAAGGTGACAAATGAAGCAGACTTCACAAGCGGCACATATGTTATAGTATGTTCGAATGGTGTGGGCTTGGGCTCGCTCAGTGGTGGCTGGATAACAACTGCTGCTCCCACAATAGTTGGTAATGAAGTCACAGATGCTGTTGGCGCAACTTGGACACTTACAGTTAACGGTTCTTCCGTAACACTTAAGGACGCTGCAGGCAAATTCATTAAGCCCGCGGCTGGCAACAATAACGGTATACAGGAAGGCTCCTACAACTGGGCTTGGTCTATGGATGAAGACGGTAATGTTACTTTTGCAGGTACAGGAGACGATACAAACAAGCTCGCTTCTAACACTAGTAGCCAGAATAAATTCCGTGCTTACAAGAACGGCACGATTTCCGGAAATACAGCTGGTTATCCTTGCACGTTTGAAGTATACAAGCTCGCGGAATAATCTAGTATATAATTTCACAAAAAACACGCGCC
>JAZOUO010000105.1:0-1057 GCA_045658225.1 Eubacteriales bacterium | reverse complement strand
CTGTTATCGGACAGAGAGGACTCTGTGTGGTGACGAAAATAAGGACGAACCTTTCCTCGCAAAGAACAGGCTTGCAACTCTTTTCCGCACGAGGGGCAACAGCAATTGCATAACAAGCCCGTCATGTTGTCAGGAACTTCTTTTATACTGATGATTTTTTTGTCGGCTTTGCGAACTCCATAAATTAATTCGGCCATATTTTCTCCTTATTTATATCTCGCAACATGTAAAGAGGATATATGCATAAAATGATTATACCAAAATATCGAAAAAAGTCAACAAAAAATGTGAATATCAGGTGCAAATATGGCGAAATAATAGGGTGTGGAGAAAAAATTTGCAAAAAACTATTGACAAAGGAAAAATACTGTGATAGAATTTAAAACCCACCCCTCTTTTGATGCCGTAAATTACGGCAGAAAAAATTTTTGAAAAATTTCAAAAAACCTATTGACAAAGGTTGAGAGTCGTGGTATAATTGTCGAGTTGCTTGCCGACAGGTAAGCGCAAGGGTCATTGAAAATTGAACAACAAGAGAGAAGTACAAAGCGAAAAGCAAGTGCGAATCTCGTCGAAAGTTTTGAAGAAAACTACTCTAAACAAAGTAAAAGAGAAAGCTAAGAATTAAGCGAACTCGGATCAAGATATTAGAGTGTGGAGACACACTTAGATATACAAACATTCGAGAGTTTGATCCTGGCTCAGGATGAACGCTGGCGGCGTGCATAACACATTCAAGTCGAACGGAGTTATTTTGAGTGAACCTTCGGGGGAACGATGAATAACTTAGTGGCGGACGGGTGAGTAACGCGTGAGCAACCTGCCTCTGTATGAGGGATAACGTCTGGAAACGGACGCTAATACCTCATGACACATAACTATCGCATGGTGGATATGTCAAAGATTTATTGTACAGAGATGGGCTCGCGTCCGATTAGATAGTTGGTGAGGTAACGGCTCACCAAGTCGACGATCGGTAGCCGGACTGAGAGGTTGAACGGCCACATTGGAACTGAGATACGGTCCAGACTCCTACGGGAGGCAGCAGTGGGGAATA
>JAZOUO010000104.1:0-2372 GCA_045658225.1 Eubacteriales bacterium | reverse complement strand
TGCTATTGCCGCTATAATTCTCTTGAGATCTGCATAGTGATCGTCGGGGCTCATAGGTACTTCCATACCGTGCATACGGTACTTTACGCCATAGTTAAACGTGTCGCAGAAAATATATACGTCCTGTCCGCGCATTGACTGGTGGATGACTGCCTTGCCCTCGCCTGTTCCAAATCTCGGACAAACGACTTCTGCAAGATATGTGTCCTCGCTGTTGTGTCTGCGCCAGTCCTTGAGGTAGTTGTCAACTTGCTCGACAAAGCCCTCGCT
The DNA here is from genome assembly GCA_045658225.1 of Eubacteriales bacterium. Classification (GTDB taxonomy): domain Bacteria; phylum Bacillota; class Clostridia; order Oscillospirales; family CAG-272; genus SVTX01. The sequence continues at coordinate 2,102 of JAZOUO010000104.1, read as the reverse complement.
GCCCTTCATACCTATGACACTCAATTCGGCAATTTGTGCTTCCTTCATCTTTTTCCTCCAAATACTTGTCTTTCTGTGGTTGTGGTTTTTGCTTGTATTGCAAGTAATTTATCTGATTATTACTGAAGTTTGCAGAACTTTTCGTAAGCTGCATCCCATGCTCCGCGCTGATTTGTAGGCTCGTAGTGCTTCATCTCGAAGGAGTTTCTTACTACTTCACGCGCCTGAGCGAGATCTGCTACCTCGCCTGCTGCTATTGCCTGCATCATAAGGTTGCCTATAGAAGTTGCCTCCTCGGGACCTGCGCATACGTGAATACCGCAAGCGTCTGCAGTCATCTGAGAGAGGAACTTATCCTTTGTTCCGCCGCCTACGACGTTTATCATCTTTGTCTTCTTGCCGTTGAGCTTTTCAACTGTTTCAACTGTGTATCTGTACTTGAGTGCGAGAGATTCGTAGATGCAACGAACTACCTCGCCTACTGTTTCGGGAACGTGCTGACCTGTCATGCGGCAGTAGTCGCGGATTTTTTCGGGCATATTGCCGGGAGTACCGAAGGTGTAGTAGTCGGGATTGATGAGCGACTGGAAGGGTGTTGCCTCCTTAGCCCAAGCCTCCATCTGTGCGAAGCTGTAATCCTTACCCTCGCGCTTCCACTGTCTTCTGGACTCCTGAATGATCCAAAGACCCATAATGTTCTTGAGGAATCTGATTGTACCAAGCGCGCCACCCTCGTTTGTGAAGTTAGCAAGTCTTGTTGCGTCATTGATGAGGGGCTGCTTGAGCTCTCCGCCCATAAGAGACCACGTGCCGCTTGATATGTAGATAAAGTCGTCGTTGGTTGCGGGAACGGAAATAACCGCGCTTGCGGTATCGTGAGAAGCAACTGTATATACGTTGATATTGTTCTTACCAACCTCATCGTTTATCTGAGGAAGAAGTCCGCCGAGGTTTGTGCCGGGATGAACGAGAGGAGCGAAGAGCGAACGCTTGATACCGAGCTTGTCAGTAAGGTCGTAAGAGATGTCTCTCTTTGCCGCGTCAAGTATCATACCTGTGGATGCTATCGTGTATTCCATAGCCATCTTGCCTGTGAGGAAGTAGTTGAGAAGGTCAGGAATAAAGAGCATTTTCTCTGCTCTGTCAAGAAGCTCGGGATCATCACGTCTGTCAGCCGCGAGCTGATTGAGAGTGTTGAAGTCGCAAGCCTGAATACCTGTCACGTTGTAGATTTCCTCGGGAGAAACGAAATTCTTTACGTAGTCGGTAATATTTACTGTTCTGGTGTCTCTGTAGTGTGCGGGGTTGCCCATCATATGACCGTTTTTGTCGATAAAGCCGTAGTCAACGCCCCAGGTATCAATACCCATAGAGGATACGTTGTCGCCTTCGATAACGGTTTTTGTGATGGAGTTTTTGATCTCAAAGAAAATTCTGAGGATATCCCAAGTAAATCTGCCGTTGACGAAAACGGGATCGTTTGAGAAACGGTGATTTTCTCTGAGTGTGAGCTTTTCTCCGTCGAACGAGCCGACGATGCCTCTACCGCTGGACGCGCCAAGGTCGATGGCGAGCATCTTTAATTCTGCCATAATTGCCTCCATAAAAACAAAAATTTTGCATTTTATTTAGTTATAATCATTATAACATAATAGGTGTTTTTTTGTATGAATTTTTTGTTAACAAGTTCCTTGTTTTCAAAATATTTTCTCTTTCGACAAATGTCACGCTTAATTGTGTCGGCATAAAATAGGAATGAGTAGTTTTTCTTTACGGAGGCGAATATGAAACACAGTATCAAATATAGATTTACACTTATCGGAGGAGACAAGCGCATAGCGGCATTGGCAAAGGTTTTGGCGTCTCGCGGACATACTGTCAATATGTGCAAATCAAGCGAGGACTTGTCTGCAGTCAGAGGTATCAAGGTCTACAGCGGCTTTGAGAGAGCTATTGCGGACGGAGATTTTACAGTGCTCCCTATGCCCATATCTCGCGACGGAGTACACGTGCTTGCAAGCGTTGGCGACGCTGATGAGCAGATACGTATAGAGGATGTTTTTGACTGCGCCAAGAGGTGCGGTGTCAAGCATATTCTTGGC
>JAZOUO010000103.1:0-54845 GCA_045658225.1 Eubacteriales bacterium | reverse complement strand
CGACAGAGCTATAATTACAAATATATCCCCCAATCATCTGGATTGGCACAAGGATAGATACGAAGAATATATTCAGTCCAAGTGCAATATTTGTATGCACAAGCCTATCTCTGCGCTTGTAACCAATGCGGATAATGACGTGACTTCAGAGATAGCGAGAAACAGCGACCTGAAGATTACGTATTTTTCGTCGAGAAAAAGCTCTTATGACGCCATAGTTCCGCCTTACAAGAGGGGCTGCAAGGCAATATATGAGAGAAGTGGCTCGGTCATCATTGAGGGTGAATACGGCGGACGTGAGGAGATACTCAAGGTCTCGGATATAAGACTTCCCGGTCGTCATAATGTTGAAAATTATATGGCAGCGATAGCCATTACAGACGGCTACGTGTCGCGCGAGCTTATTTCTCCTATCGCACGCGAATTTGGCGGAGTTGCCCACAGACTTGAATTTGTCCGTGAGCTTGACGGAGTGAAATATTACAACAGCTCGATAGACTCAAGCCCTTCACGCACGCACGCAGCAATCTCGGCGCTTTCGCAGAAGCCCATCATTATTTGCGGTGGCAAGGGAAAGGGAATACCGTTTGACTCGTTGGCAAGCGACCTTTGCGAGTCTGTAAAGGCGGTTATTCTGACGGGTGCTACGGCTCAGGATATAAAAAAAGATATAGAGGCTTGCCCCAAATATGACCCCGAAGCACTCCCTGTGAGGCTCGTGCCCGACTTTGCGGATGCGGTAAGAGCGGCAAGAGATCTTGCAAATGAGGGTGATATCGTACTTTTGTCCCCCGCCTGCACCAGCTTTGACGCCTTCAAAAACTTTGAGGAGCGCGGAGATTATTTCAAAAAGATAGTAAACGAGCTTGAATAAAACGAGAGGCAAAAATAAATGAAACTCAAAGAGCTTATAATCTCGCTCTCGTCGCTGATGTCGGTGGCGGGGAGCGAGAGATATAGTACGGACAAGCTTAACTCTATTATTGGAGACTTGTTTGACGAGAGCTATACAGACAAAATAGGAAATCATATTTTCATAAAGAGATGCGGCAGAGAAAATGCGCCCAAGATCATGATAGACTGTCACTTTGACGAGGTAGGGCTTATCGTGTCGGGAATAAACGATGGCGGATTTTTAAATGTTGCCAATATCGGTGGAATTGACTCGAAAATTTTGCAGTCAACAGAGGTGATAATATACGGAGAGCGTGAGGTGTACGGTGTAGTTTCGTCAACATCTCCTCACCTTATAAAACCCAAGGATGCCAATAAGGCAAAGGAGATAGACGCAATACTCATAGATACGGGACTGCCCAAGGAAGAGCTTGAAAGACTTTGTCCTATTGGCACGCCCATAGGCTTTAAGCCCAAATACACTCAGCTTCTCGGAGGCAGACTTGCAGGCAAAGCCTTTGATGACAAGGCTTGCGGCGCTTGCGCGGCGTATGCGATAGCTAATACTGAGGCGTCTGATCTTGCGGGAGATATTTATTTTGTGTTTACCACTCGCGAGGAGGTCGGCGGCTTTGGAGCGGCTACCTCTGCGTATGGCATTGACCCCGATTATGCGCTGGTTATGGACGTTACCGATTCGTGGGTGCCTGAGGAGGATGGCAAAAAGTGGAGCGTTATCGGCAGTGGAATTGCGATCTCGGTGTCTGCGGTGACGAGCCGAGCCCTCACCAAGATGTCTCGCACGCTGTGTGATGATAAGGGAATAAAATACACTCTGCACGCAGAGCCCAACAACACAGGTACTGACGCAAACAAAATGGCAACTTCTCGGAGCGGTATTCCCACCGTGCTCGCGAGCCTTCCTCTCAGGAATATGCATACCTCAAATGAGGTGTTGTCGCTTGACGATGCACAGGCGCTTTCGGATTTCGTCTGCGAGTTTATAAGATCCAAGGAAATTGCGGAGGTGTTCGGTAGATGAAATATTCAGGTCTTGAGCTTCTTGAAAAATTGAGCCTTCTTTTCGGGCCTTCGAGCTGTGAGGGCGAGGTTGCGGACTTTATAGTAGGTCAGATACAGGGAGATTGCGATTCTTACACACGCGACAGATTAGGCAATGTTATTGCAAAGGTATCAGGCAGAGGAATTGAGTACAATGCCGAGTCTCCCAAAAAGGTAATGATATGCGCCCACATGGACGAGGTCGGAATTATGGTTTCTGACATTACCGAGGAGGGCTACCTCAAGTTTATGACTATCGGAGGAATATCCCCTGCGGTGTTACTTGACAAAAGGGTGATTATCGGTGAGGGAGACAAGAGAATAAACGGAATTATATCCTCAAAGGCGATACACATGCAGAGCGCGGAGGAGCGTACAAAGGTCACTCCCATAAGCAAAATGTATATTGACATCGGCGCGTCGAGTGAGACGGAGGCGAGAGAGTACGTTGAGATAGGCGATGTTGGCGTATTTGAGTCGGATTTTGTTCGCTTTGGTTCAGAGGACAAGCTTATAAAGGGCAAGGCTCTTGATGACAGACTGGGTTGCGCGATAATGATAGACATTATGAGAAAGCTCCATACAAACGGCAAGGGTCTTGAGTATGACGTTTACTTTGCGTTTACCTGCTGTGAGGAGATAGGAATTTCGGGCGCGGTCGTTGCGGCGAACACTATATCTCCCGATGCCGCGATAGTTCTTGAATCCACAGCAGTTGCGGACATACACGGTGTGCCCGAGGCAAGCCGTGTTGCAAAGCTCGGCGAGGGCGGCGCAATATCCCTTATGGACAGAAGCACGATTTACGACAGAAACATAGTTGATATAGCGCTCTCGGTAGCCGAGATAAAGGGTATCAAGGCGCAGATAAAGAGATATATTTCTGGAGGAAATGACTCGGCAAATATTCAGAGAAGCGGCAAGGGAGTAAAGGTTTTGTCACTCTCCGCACCCTCCAGATATATCCACAGTGCCTCAAACGTAGTCCACACAGATGACGTCGAGGCTATGGGAGAGCTTGTATACGCGCTCGTTGCGGGCGGCAAGTTATAAAGAAAGGAATTTATATAAATGCTTAACACACTTAAATCACTTAACTCCTGCTCGTCCGTTTCGGGCAGAGAAAATTCTGTATCAAATAAAATACTCACATATATCGCTCCTCTTACCGACAAGGTATGGGAGGACGCTATGGGTAATCTTATCGCCGTAAAATACGGAAAGGGCGAGAACAAAAAGAAGGTAATGCTCTGCGCTCATATGGACGAAATAGGCTTTATAGTCACTCATATCGACGACAGAGGCTTTATCAGAGTAAGTCCCATTGGCGGCATCAATTTTGTTGCGGTGGCATACGGATACGTTGTATCCGAGAGTGGCGTAAAGGGAGTTCTCGTTCCCGAGGCTAGCGTTAAGGCGGCAGACCTTGCGGCTGACAAGGTGTATATAGACATCGGCGCAAAGGATAAAAAGGACGCCGAAAAGAAGGTAAAGATAGGCGATTGCTTTAATCTTGAATCCTCTGTGACAAGAATAGGCAGAAAGATATGCGGTCGTCCTATGGATGACAGAATCGGCTGTGTTATCCTCATTGAGATTGCCAGAAAGCTAGCAGATAGCGGTTGCAACAACGACCTTTATTTCTGCTTCTCTGTACAGGAGGAGGTAGGCGTTCGCGGCTCAAAGACTGCGGCATACTCTATCGAGCCTGACTTTGGCGTAGCATTTGACGTGACGGGAACAGGTGATGTGCCCGGTGCTAAGCCCATGGCTTGCTCGGTTGGCGGCGGCGCGGCTATAAAGATTAAGGACAATTCTGTAATCTGCGACTGGGAAACCACGCAGAAGCTCATCTCTCTTGCAAAGGAGAATAATATTGTGCATCAGTGTGAGATACTCACCTATGGGGGCACGGATACATCTTCTATGCAGATGGCTCGCGGTGGCTCGCGCGCGGTAGCGATTTCCATTCCCACGCGCTATATCCACACAGGTGTTGAGATGATAGATATGAACGACGTGCAGGCTTGCGTTGAGCTTGCAGTTGCATTTGACGCAAATATTTGATATATTGAGGCAGTATGAATTTTTCACAGACAATACTTGATTTGACGGCAAAAGCCGAGGTGGACCTTGCGCCTATATTTGCAAAAATAGACGAGGTTTCCTTTTATAACACAAACAAAATAATGGACTCGTTCAGAGAGAACAGAGTTGCGACCGCTATGTTTGACTCCACAAGCGGCTACGGCTACGACGATAGAGGCAGGGATACGCTTGACAGAATCTGGGCAGAGGTCATGGGTGCTGAAGCGGCGTTCGTCCGCCACAATATCGTCAACGGCACGCAGGCTCTCACTATTGGTCTTTTCGGACTTTTGCGCCCAGGTGACCTTATGGTGTCAGTTGCGGGCAAGCCCTACGACACTCTTGAGGAGGTCATAGGAATTGCGGGCGAGGCAGGCAACGGCTCACTTGCGGATTTTGGCGTAAAATACTCACAGATAGAGCTTATAGACGAAAAAACACTTGATTTTGAAGCAATAGCAAGAGTCCTTTCGGAAAACATTGCCACAGGCAAGCCCGTAAAGGTCATATTCGTTCAGCGTTCAAAGGGCTATCTTAACAGACGCACCCTGACAGTCGCCGAGATTGGCGAGCTTGTAAAGCTAGTAAAGAGCATCTCTCCCGAGACCTACGTGGTTGTTGACAACTGCTACGGCGAGTTCACCGAAAAATACGAGCCCACACACGTTGGCGCGGATATGATAATAGGCTCGCTTATAAAGAATCCCGGCGGCGGTATGGCAGAGGTTGGCGGATATATTGCGGGAACTGCACGCGCGGTTGAGCTTGCGTCTTATAGACTTACCTCAGTAGGCTGCGGACTTGAGGTAGGAGCTACTATGGGCCAGAATAAGAGCCTTTATAAAGGTCTTTTCTACGCGCCCCACACCACCGCGCAGGCACTTAAAACTGCGCATCTCGCGGCTCATATATTCGGAAATATGGGATACAAGGTAAGTCCCGCTTGGGATGAGGAGCGATCGGACATAATTCAGACCGTAATTACCGAGTCGCCCGACCTGCTTTGCGCGTTCTGCAGAGGAATACAAAAGGGCTCTCCCGTGGATTCCTTTGTCACTCCCGAGCCTTGGGAAATGCCCGGATATACAAGTCAGGTCATTATGGCGGCGGGAGCGTTCACTCAGGGCTCGTCCATCGAGCTTTCGGCTGATGGCCCTATGCGCCCCCCCTACACAGTGTATTTTCAGGGCGGTCTTACCTATGAAAGCGGTAAGATAGGCATTATGTCTGCGGCGGAGTCAATGCTCGGACAGAAATAAAAAAAGAGGTATACAAAATTGAAAAAAAGAGTAGGAATTTTAATTTTAACACTCTGTATAATTATATCAGCCTTGAGTCTTTCGGGTTGCTCTAAAAAGGATGTTCCCGATGGATATCAGCTTATAGCAAGGGAAGGCGACACCTTCCGTTTGTACGTGCCTACGCAGGGCTGGGCGTCTAACACGAGCAGCGGAGTCACAAGCGCGTACTTTGCGCTTTCAAGTGAGGCTACGGGTGAGCCCGCCACAGTCGTGAGCGTTTATACTCCCCACGACGCAAAGGGTTGCAAGTCTGTTGCTGAATATTGGGAGATTTGTACACAGAAGCTTTCTTCAGAGCTTACAGACTTCAAATACATCGAGAGCGAAAGCGGCACGACGGTGCTTGGCGGTGAGTCGGCAGGTAAGTACGTTTACACTGCGAAAAAGAATACGGGGATTGGTGATTCCGAACAGGTCATTCCCGTCACGTATAAGTTTATGCAGATAATGGCAATACATAACGGGCAGATGTACGTTCTTGTTTTCTGCGCGCCCGATACGGATTACGAGCAGAGAGTTGTTGATATGAACGGAAATCCCGACGAGGAAGACATTGGAATTATTGGCTATTTCAAGTTTGCCGATGCGTACGTCAGCGAGGATAACAAAAAATATGACAAGGTGGAAGCTCCCGAGGGAATGAAGCTCGCGTCCTCAAAGGAAAGGCCGTATATTCTTTTCGCTCCTACCGATTGGCACGTTGACAATAGCGGTCAGATAACCAATGTTTATACGGCTGACAAGTCGAACCTTACGGTGCAGTTCATTATGCCAAGCGAGACGGAGCATTCGGTCGAGACGTATTGGAAGAGCTGTATGAAGAAGTACGAGAATATTCTGACCGAATTTGTTGAGGGCGAAAGCTCTGTTCAGACCGCGGGCGGTATTGAAGGAAGTATGGTAGGTACTTTTGCTGGCAAGAGTGGCGGAGTAGAGTACAAATTCAAGCAGGTTATAATTCTCAAGGGCGAGATATACTACGTTATAACCTACACCGCTACAGCGGAAAATTATGATGCTCATATTGCAGACGCAAACAAAATGATAGAGCATTTTAAGGTAAAATAAGGAAACTGTAATGATTTATTTTGATAACAGCGCAACTACGGCACTCTGTGAGGCTTCAAAGCAGAGTATATCTCATATGCTTGACGTCTACGGTAATCCCTCGTCAAGACATGCATTGGGTCTTGAAGCAAAAAAGCAGATAGAGCAGGCAAGGGAGAACGTCGCGCTATCGCTCGGACTTAAAAAGAGTGAGGCTCAAAGAGTGGTATTCACCTCGTCGGGTACTGAGGCGAACAACCTCGCTATTCTCGGAAGTGTTTATTCCAAGGACAAGCGCCGTGGGAATAAGATAATAACCACAGACTCGGAGCATCCGTCGGTTGAAAACGTTATGCAAAGGCTTGAGCGCGACGGCTTTGAAGTGGTAAGAATATCCACACGTGGCGGAGTCTTTGATTTTGAGACCTTTGAAAAGCAAATGGACGGCGGAGTGCTTTTGGTGTCCGTAATGATGGTAAACAATGAGACAGGCGCGGTCTATGACGTTCAGAGAATTTTTTCTGCGGCAAAGAAAATCAATCCTGACGTTGTGACACATTGTGACGCGGTTCAGGGATATTTGAAAATACCGTTCAGCCCGCAAAAGCTTGGCGCGGATCTCGTGAGTATCAGCGCGCACAAGATACACGGACCAAAGGGGGTTGGCGCGCTTTATGTTTCTCCCGAGATAATAAAGACGAAAAAAATAATACCTTATATAATAGGCGGCGGTCAGGAGGGTGGATTGCGTTCGGGAACGGAGAATGTTCTCGGCATAGTCGGTTTTTCTGCGGCGGCAAAGGTTGGTCTTGACAAGCTTTCAGAGAACAGAGAAAAGCTTATAGGTCTTCGCCGGCTTGCCGAAGAAGAGATTATACGCGCAGGCGCGCAGATAAACACTCCCACAGGCGAGCGCGCGCCACATATTATCAGCGTAAGACTTCCTAGCATAAAGAGTGAAACTATGCTCAATTTCTTGTCGGCAAAGGGAATATGCGTGTCGGCGGGCTCGGCTTGCTCGTCTCACTCTCAGCATATTTCAAGCGCGCTTGTTGGATTTGGCCTTACAAAGGAGCAGGCGGATTCGACGATAAGAGTCAGTTTGTGCGAGTATAATACCGAGGACGAAATAAAAGAACTCGGTCGGGTGCTGGCGGATGGCATAGGTTTACTCGTAAGGTTCAAAAGATGATATAAAAAAGGCATTTTCCCTTGTCGGAAAATGCTTTTTTTCAAAATTTTGAGGCGCAAGAAAAAATAAAAATTTTTTCAAAAAAAGTATTGACAAACAATTTCGTCTATGATATAATGGGTAAGTCGCAAGGCAGAAGCCGCGCGATTATGGAAGCATAGCTCAGTTGGGAGAGCATCTGCCTTACAAGCAGAGGGTCATAGGTTCGAGCCCTATTGTTTCCACCATTTAAGTTTAACTCTCAATAGAGGGATAAACCAAAGCCCATTTTGCGAAGCAAAATGAGAGCATACAATAGGCAGTTTGTGCGAAGCACAAACTAGTCCAATTTGACGCGAAGCGTCAAATTATGGCCCGGTAGTTCAGTTGGTTAGAACGCTAGCCTGTCACGCTAGAGGTCAGGGGTTCGAGTCCCCTTCGGGTCGCCATATGCGGATTTAGCTCATTTGGTAGAGCGTCGCCTTGCCAAGGCGAAGGTGGCGGGTTCGAGCCCCGTAATCCGCTCCATTTTTTTGGTGACGTAGCCAAGTGGTAAGGCCCCGGTCTGCAACACCGTTATCCATCGGTTCAAATCCGATCGTCACCTCCAAAAAAAGACAGGCACCTAATTAGGTGTCTGTCTTTTTTTTGGAGCCGCCGACCGTCAGTTGAACCGATACACATAAAACGCCTGCGTTTTATGTAAGGGTTCAAATCCGATGATTATATTTGCACCCAATCGGGTGTCTGTCTTTTTTGGAGCCGCCGATCGTCAGTTGAACCGATACAACTCGCCCTTGGGCAAAATAAGGGTTCAAATCTCATCGTCACTTCTGGAAAACGGCGGGAGCAAGCCGATTTGCTTGCAAATCAGCCGCCCTACTGTAATTTTATTCCTCAACATATTGCAACCCACCAAGGAATGTGATATAATAAAGTCAAGAAAGGCGGTGTAGATATGAAAAAAATTTACTCCAAAATACCTGCAATGGTTGGTATGTTGATTACAATAATTAGCGTGGGATTGCTACTTGGCGCGTTTATCACATCGATCAATGAGATTGAACCGGAAAGTGGCGTAAGTAAATCGTTTGCTTTAGCCATATTGGCTCTCATAGTGGCACTGTGTAGTTTATTATTTTACTTTATAGATGCGGTTCTTTCTGTAATAAAAATATTTAAGAAAATTCATCCTATCTTTAATGGTGCAATGGCATTGGTAATAATCGCTACGATCCCGATTGTATTTGCCAAAAGTGAGTTTCCCAATATTAGAATTGCCATATGTGCTGTGACAATTTTTGTGATGGAAATTATATCGATCATTAAGCATATCAAAACGATGAGGAATGATAGACAAAAAGAAAATATAGAATAACGATTGGCATCTTTTTTGAGTCGCTGACCGTCACTTGAAACGATACACATAAAACGCTTGCGTTTTATGTAAGGGTTCTAAATCAGGCCGTCACCTCTGGAAAGCAGCGGGAGCAAGCCGATTTGCTTGCAAATCAGCCGCCCTACTGTAATTCTCTTCCTCAACATATTGCAACCCCCCCAAGTGTGATATAATGAAATTAGAAAGGCGGTGGAGACATGAAGAAGAAAAAAATAATAATTATCTCTATTTTTTTGGCGTTGATTGTTATTACCTCGTTCGTTTTTATTAAAGCTGCAATAGATTCCTATAATTATGATATGGATCCAGCTAACGGCATTGATATTATGGCGGGCGTGGGGGCTGCTATGCTCATAGTGCTCGGTGGATTTGTAGTTTTCTACGAGTTGGATTTGTTTTATACCGTTTATTATTTTTTTATCAAACCCAAAACCGTGGCAAAATCAATACTTAATATTCTTTCTAATTTGAGTTTGTTGCTCATATTTTTTAATGAATATTATAAAGACATTTTCAAAGAGGATGTAATAGCACTGCTTATTGTGTTTTTTACATATATTGTTTTGAGAATTGTATGTTTTATTGTTTCAACCAATCCTTCGGATCAAGAAAAATAAAGAAAAATCCACAGTTTTTAGGCACATTTCATTTCAGATTGAAAAGTAAAAGGTTTTATGATATACTAAACCCAGAAAGGCGGTGATTGTTATGCTGATGATGTATCTGTTATTTATATTTTGTTTGTTTTTCATTCGCATCTTGGCAGGTTACGACAGCCGCTTTCAAACCGGGAAATATATTTCTATCAAGAATCCTGTGCTGCGTGTGGTTTTTTTGGATAGTACATCTTTATTTGAAAGAACAAAACGACGACAAAAGGATCGAGGCAAAATGTCCGTTGTCGGTTTGGTATATTACATAGCCGCATCAGTAGTGATCATCATTAACCTTGTATTTTTACTTGTTGCCAAAATACCGATCGAACCTTGGGGTGTTGAAACCAACAAGTTTTTAATGTATACAGATACGCTCAATGAAAAAGTATGTGCCATTGCCATATGGCTTTTATTGCTTTCTGTTTTTGGATATATGGCGTTTTTGATGGTAAGATTTGCCAAAACGATGGAACAAAAATGGCTTAGGATATTTGTTCGCATAGTTGCCGTCATTATGCTCGGCGTTGTTGGTTGTGTTTCGGTTTATATGCTGAAAGAGCTTGTTTCCTGCTTTTATAACCGGCATCTATTTTGGTAGCTCAAGCCAACGCAAAAAGCACCCCTCGGGGTGCTTTTTTGATGTTTTTTACCAATGTAAAAAACTTATATTTAATCGAAATTCTACGCATAATAAAGCATTAAAGCTTGGAGGCGTAAAAATGAAATCTATATGGACTGAAAATTCAAAAATACCGCAGTTTGATGCGCTTGACGGAGACACATCAGTTGACGTGCTCGTCGTGGGAGGTGGACTTACGGGCGTTTTGTGTGCTAAAACACTTGACGACGCGGGAGTCAATTACGCGCTTGTTGAGGCGGACAGAATCTGCGGCGGTGTGACTAAAAACACGACGGCGAAAATCACGATACAGCACGGACTTACTTGCCACGAGTTTATCAAAAAATTCGGAGTTGAGAAAACGAGGCTGTATTTTGAGGCACAGTCCGACGCACTGGATAAATACAGGGAAATGTGCCGTGACATGGACTGTGATTTTGAGGAAAAGGATGCTTTTGTTTATTCGACGGACAATTTAACCAAGATTGAGGACGAGCTTCGAGCGTATGAAAAAATAGGCTTTAAGGCACATTTTGCAAAGGATATTCCTTTGCCTATAAAGACGGTTGGAGCAGTGAAGCTCACACATCAGGCGCAGTTTGACCCACTCAAATTCGTGTCCTCTATATGTCAGGGACTTAAAATATTCGAGCAGACAAAGGCTCTTGAATTCTTGCCCGACGGAGTGTTGACGAATAGGGGAAAAATAAAGGCAAAAAGCATCATTGTGGCGACGCATTTTCCCATAATCAATAAGCACGGCTGGTATTTCATAAAGATGTATCAGCATCGCTCGTACGTGCTGGCTCTCTCGGGTGCGGAGGATGTGCAAGGGATGTATATCGACTGCGAGGAAAAGGGGCTTTCGTTCCGAAACTATGGCGAGTATCTTTTGCTAGGCGGCGGCAGTCACCGCACGGGAAAGCAGGGAGGAGGCTACAACGAGCTTGAAGTTTTCGCTAAAAAGCATTATCCAAACGCAAAGATAACGCACAGATGGGCAACGCAGGACTGCATGACGCTTGACGGTATGCCGTATATTGGGCAGTATTCTTGCGGAACGAATAACCTTTTCGTTGCCACGGGCTTTAACAAGTGGGGAATGACGAACGCCATGCTCTCGGCAATAATGCTTGCGGATATGGTGACGGGAAAGGAGAACAAATATGCCGACGTGTTCTCGCCCTCAAGAAGTATTCTCAGAGGTCAACTTTTTTGCAATCTCGGTCAGGCATTGCTTGGTTGGATAACGCCAACTACGCCCCGATGTCCTCACTTGGGGTGTGTCCTGAAATACAACAGAGCAGAGCATACTTGGGACTGTCCATGCCACGGCTCGCGTTTTACAGAGGACGGTCAACTCATCGACAACCCTGCCACAGACGACAAAAAAATGTAAAGCCCAAATCTATTGACTTTTGTCTCTTAATATAGTATAATTATTCCATTACGACTCACACTTGCAAGAGGAGACATAATGGAAAAGTTATTTAAGCTCAAGCAAAACGGAACTAACGTAAAAACGGAAATCATAGCGGGACTTACAACCTTCTTCGCTATGGCGTATATCATTTTTATTAACCCGAGACTGCTCGGAGAGGGCTCGCCCGCCAATATGCCCACGACGGCGGTAATGGTGGCGACGTGTCTTTCGGCGGCTATGGGAACGTGGCTTATAGGTCTGCTGACAAACTACCCCTTGGCACAGGCTCCCGGAATGGGACTCAATGCGGTCTTTACGTACACCCTTTGCGGAACGCTGGGTATGTCGTACAGAGCTGCGCTTGCGGCGGTATTTATCTCGGGACTTTTCTTTATACTTCTCACGGTGACTGGAGCGCGTAAGGCAATAGTTGCGGCAATTCCGCTTAATATGAAAAAGGCAATAGCTGCGGGCATAGGCTTCTTTATCGCGCTGCTCGGCTTTAAGAACGCGGGGCTTGTCGTAAGCAACCCTGACACCATTATCTCAATGGGCTCGTTCAGAGAGCCGTCAACACTTCTTGCGCTCTTTGGTCTTGCGCTTACGATAGTTCTTGTTATCGCAAAGGTCAAGGGAGGACTGTTCATATCCATCCTTGGAACGAGCGCGGTAGCTTGTATATTGCAGTTTGTATTTAAGGTTGACGTAGGTGTCAGTATGCCTACAACGTGGGTTCCCGACCTCGATTTCAGCCTTTTCGGAGATATGTTCGGAGGATTTGGCGAGCTGTTCCAGACGTCTGTTGCTTCGCTTTTGTCGGTTATGATAACCCTCGTGCTTGTAAATATGTTTGACACGCTCGGCACTCTTATCGGCGCGGCAGACAAGGCGGGGTATCTTGATGAGAACGGCAATATGCCAAAGCTTGAGCGCGCAATGCTCGCAGACGCTATTGCCACCTCGGCGGGTGCTGTGATAGGCACGTCAACAGTCACAACCTACGTTGAATCCACAGCAGGCATCTCGGCAGGCGGCAGAACGTCTCTGACATCAATGGTGACGGGTGCATGCTTTGCACTCTCGATATTCCTCTCGCCTATACTTGGATTTGTACCCGCCGCGGCAACAGCCCCCGTGCTTATCGTGGTAGGTGTTATGATGGCGGGCTCGCTCAGGGAGGTAAAGTGGGATAATCTTGAGGAATCTATTCCCGCGTTTATCACTGTTTTCGGTATGCCGATGTTTTATTCCATAACCGACGGCATAGCGTTTGGACTTATGTCTTACGTCGTTGTCACCATCGCGGCAGGTAAGATCAAAAAGATACACCCCGTTATGTACGTGGTTATCGCACTGTTTCTTCTCAAATACGTGCTTTCGGCACTTCCGATATAAAAATAACGCCCCAAGGTTAAAGCCTTGGGGCGCGTTTTGTTTGTATTGATTATCTGTTAAGAATAAGCTTTGTGAGCTCAACGGGCTCAACTATGGTGTCGCCCTTATAAACTCTCATATTACCCGAAGCGATCTCGTCGATAAGCACTACTTCGCCATTGTTGTAGCCGAACTCGAACTTAATATCCCAAAGGTCAAGACCGATAGAAGCGAGATCGTCAGCAACTATCTTTGTGATAGCAAGCGTTTGCTCCTTCATGCTCTGGAACATCTCGGGAGACATAACGCCAAGAACCTCAAGTCCCTCGCCTGTCACAAGCGGGTCGCCCTTTGCATCGTTCTTGAACGTACACTCAACATATCCGCCTGGGATGCGTGTGCCGTTCTTTATGTACTCGCCGTATCTGCGGATAAAGCTACCGGTAGCAACGAGACGGCAAATAACCTCAAGTCCGACGCCGCCCTGCGCTTTGCCGAGGCACTCTGCGGGGAGAACCTCCATTGTAGCATTTTCAAGGTCTGCAGAAACGTAGTGAGTCTTTATTCCTGCTGCCTTAAGCAACTCAAAGTAGTGAACAGAGGTCTCGAGATTTGCTCTGCCTATACCCTCAATGGTAAGACCTACCGAGTTTTCACCGGGATCGAACACGCCGTCCTTGCCCGTGCAGTCATCCTTGAACTTCAACAATACGTTGCCGTTTTCAAGCTGGTAAACATCCTTTGTTTTTCCTGTGTAAAGCTTCTTCATTTTTATGACCTTACCTTTCTTTGAGATCGCCTATAAAGCGACAAGATTCAACATAATAATTTTATCACAAAATTGATTTATTGTACAGTATTTTTTTGAAAAATGTTATTGTAAATACGGAAAATTTTTCAGTGATTTTTTCGCGGTTTTTGTGATTTTTGTGCGCTTTGGCATATTAAGCCTCGGTATTTGTGTCCTCGTCGGAATATTTCTTTATTCCGTCCATTTTTCCAGCGTCCTTGAATCCGTCAAGCTCGCCGCGACATATCGCGCCGAAAATGCGGTAGCGAAGTCCGCGGTTTTCTCTTTCAAGAGTACGGAGAAGTGTCTTCATCTCCTCGCGCTCGGTGGTCTTGTCTGCGGGGCAGGGGGAGGATATGACGGGCAGAGAATTTTTGCGGGAGAATTCCGAAACGTCCTTTTCGGGCATATATATCATAGGTCGTATGACGCTTATTCCCACACGCGAAAGATACGTCACGGGAGAGAAGCATCCAAGTCTGCCCTCAAAAAATAGGTTGAGCATAAAGGTCTCGACAACGTCGTCAAAATGATGTCCGAGAGCGACAGTCGTGCAGCCCAGCTCCTTTGCCGCGGTATTAAGCGCGCCACGACGCATTTTAGCGCAGAGTGAGCAGGGATTTTTTTCTTTTCTCACGTCGAAAATTATCTTGGATATTTCCGTGGGGACTACGTGGTATTCCACGTTGAGCTTGTCACACAACTCCTTTATAGCAGAGAAATCCTGTTTTGGCTCAAAGCCCATATCTATTGTAATCGCGATAAGCTCAAATTTTTTTGGATAAAAGCGGCGAAGATTAGCCATAGCGCAGAGCAGGGTAAGGGAGTCTTTTCCCGCGGAGACGCCAACGGCGATCTTGTCGCCCTCGTTTATCATTGAATAATCATCTATTGCGCGTCTTGTATAGCTCAAGACGCTCTTCATATTTTCCATAGCTTGTCCTAACTTTGCGGGAGTATATCCCGATTATTTTTTGCCTAGGAAGGCATCAAACGAGCAGGTGTCGTATATTGTTTTTGCATCTGCCGAAAGGATACTGTTTTTGCTGTCTGCCAGACTCTCTGACAGATAGAGCGGCGGGTACAGTTTGTTTCCCGACGCGCCGCCCTTTACCGCCTCGGTTATGATCATCGAGGGAGGAGCTGACGGATACGCGTGAACAAATATAATTACCTTTGGCTCAAGTCTGTTTGCGCGCAGGGCGCAGAGGAGGTCGGTGAGTCTGTCGGGACGCCAGACGGTGCAAAATTTACCGCCGTGCTTGAGAAGTCGGTACGCGCAGGCACAAAAATCATCAATAGTGCCAAACACCTCGTGGCGCGCGATGAATTTTTCGCCGTGCTGATTGCGTTTACCCGAATCAGCTTTCATATACGGGGGATTTGCAAACACGCAGTCAAGCTCACCGTTTGTGTGAGCAGAGCGTATATCGCGCAAATCAGAATGTATGGCAGTTATTTTCTCGTCAAGCTGATTTTCCTTTGCATTTTGCTCTATAAGACTTGCAAAGCTCTGTTGCACCTCAACTGCATACACGTGGGCAAACTTGTTCCTTGATTGACACAAGAGAGAAATCACGCCCGTGCCACTGCCAAGGTCTGCCGCGCGCTTTTTTGAGCCGCCCGACATATACGCTGACAGAAGATATGCATCCGTACCAAAGGTCAACCCGCGACTGTCCTGCGACAGAGTAAGATTTTCATTTATTTTAACAGAACTGTTCTGTAAATTCATAATTTTCTCCATCTAAAAGTTTACGCCGAGTGTAAACTCGGCGTAAACTAAGTAATTATGCCTGAACGGGTGCACCTACGGGGCAGGTGTCTGCACAGTTACCGCAATCGATGCACTTGTCTGCATCAACTACATATATACCGTCGCCCTCAGAGATAGCCTCAACGGGACAGTCTGCTGCGCAAGCGCCGCAACCGATGCAATCTTCGGTAATCTTGTATGCCATAGTATCATCCTCCGTTTAAAAATATTTTACGAGTACATTGTATCACAAAAAATCAATTATTTCAACACCTAATTGAAATTTTTTTGTGTTTTTAATAAAAATTATTTTTCTTCCTTACGCTCGGGGCGGGAAAGCACCTTTACCTCATCGCGATGGAAGGTCTTGGGGGCGACATCGGGGTGGTCGTCAAGACGCACCTTTATCTTGCCCGCCAAGGGCATTACCTCGGTGACAATACCAACTCCGTCGGGAGTTTTTACTTTAGACTCTAGCACAGGAGTTTTTGCGGTCTCCTCCTCGTAGGTGGAATATTCATATTGCAAGCAGCACATGAGTCTGCCGCAGCAACCCGAAATCTTACCCGAATTGAGTGAGAGATTCTGTTCCTTTGCCATTTTTATAGATACCTGAACGAAGTCTGAGAGGAAGGTTGTACAGCAAAGAGGTCTGCCGCAAGCGCCAAGACCGCCCATTATCTTCGCCTCGTCACGAATACCTATCTGGCGAAGTTCAATTCGCGTCTTGAATACACCTGCAAGGTCCTTTACAAGCTCACGGAAGTCAACTCGTCCCGCGCTCGTGAAATAAAAGAGAAGCTTTGAATTGTCAAACGTGTACTGCGCCTCAACGAGCTTCATATCCAACTCGTGCTTCTGTATCTTTTCAAGACAGATATTGAAAGCCTCCTGCTCGCGACGCTTGTTTTCGTCGTTGTGAGCCTTATCTTCCTTAGTTGCGATACGCAAAACAGGGCGGAGAGGAAGCACCAAGGATGTTTCGGCAACCGCCTTGTCACCAAACGCTACCTCACCAAACTCGGGGCCGCGCGCGGTCTCAACTATAACGTATGATCCGTCAAGAACATCAATACCGTTTCTATCAAAGAAATATATTTTTCCGTTTGCCTTGAATCTTACTCCCGCAACGTGAATTTTTGGGGTATCGTCGGTGCTTATGCTAACAGTCACCTCGGGTGTGTCGCATTCCATCTCGGGAGAGAACATGTCCTCTTCGCTTATAGCCGCATCAAGCTCAAAATCCTTTACCTGCTCGGCATTCTGTGCCTGAGCCTCTGCAGGCTTATTATTGTGCTTGCGCTTTTTATAATAAGGCTTTTTGTGGCGCTTTTTATTTTGCTGGTTTGAAAAATTGTTGTTATTTGAATCCATAATTATCCTTTCATTTTTAAATAAGCTCTGAATTTTTCAGCATATTTGCAGTTGTTAGCTTTACGTTAGAATTTCTGGAGAGATCGTCGATAGCCTGCTCGGTCGCTCCAAACAACATAAGAAGTTTTTTGGACGTGAAATGTGTTGAAAGCTCGCAAGCCTCATCTCGATCCGCGTAAAAGCAGAGAGGCGCATCGTCACTCTTTTTGAGCAAGATCAGATCGCGTAGTGCGTTCTGGATGTAATAAAGTCTGTCGCATATTTCGTGACGCTTTGAACCAAGCGAGGACACAAGCTCAAGCTTATCCTGATTGAGCTTTCCTGATGCAAGACTTATAAAATCCTTTGCTATTCTGCGGTTTTCAAGTATTTGCTTGCGCTTTTTTGTATCAAGAAGGGATAGCGCGTAGCCTATGCTTCCGTCCGCGGCGCAGATTATCTCGGCAAACTCCTCAGGAGATTGCGCCTTGAGCTCTACTGCTTTGCGTTCGTGGGTTAGCACATATTCCTCAATTTCTTCGCGGGATATTTTTTCTGTGCGGAGAATGGGAGCGCGGCTTTTGACTGTTTCAAGCAGAGCAGAGGAGTTTTCGCAAATTAAGAAGAAAAGCACGTATTCGGGCGGTTCTTCAAGAGAAAGCAAAAACGCGTTCTGTGCCTGATGTGTCATGGCGTCTGCGCCGTCAATAATATAAGCCTTGATTGGCAGATCAGTCGGCGGCAGATATATATCGCTCTTGAGGAATCTTATAGACTCAACTCCGATACTTACCTTGTCACCCTCGGGACCTATTCGTATAATGTCGGGCGAGCGACCTTCAAGTATCTTTCTGCAAGATATACATTTTTCGCAAGGCAGAGTTGCTCCCGTACTACTTTTTTGAGCGCAGGACATGGCAGCTATTGTCTGAAGCGCGATGGTGTGTCTGCCGCTTCCCGCACCGCCTTCAATAATGTATGCGTGGGAGAGGGAGCTGTCATCTACAGCACGAGCAAGTCTTGAACACAAAGTCCTATTGCCGACTATTGACACAAACATATTATTCATGACTTTCTCCCTTCAACAAACAATTATACAAACTATATTATAACAAAAACAATCTGTATTGTCAAGAAATTTATCTCGGTATTTTTTGTATATACAAACGTAAAATCCGATAAAAAAGCCCCCGCCGCAAAAATGGCGGCGTGGGTTGAACTAAAGCTGTTTTTCTGAAAAATATTTAAGTATTGCACGTCTTGTGACGATGCCCATAAACATTCCTCTGTCATCGACCACAGGAACGAAATTATGATCGAGAATGGTTGAGAGCAGGTTTTCCATTGACGCGGTTATACGGACCGTGAAGTCCTCCTTGTGAACAGCATCGTCAATAGAGATATCTTCAAGGTCAGCTATATCTATTGTTCCTATGTTAAATATGCTTCTCAAAAAATCTCCCTCGCTGACATAACCCGCATATTCTCCCGTTTCCTTTATGACGGGCAAGGCAGTATATCCGTGGCTTCGGAGCTTCTCAAGCCCCTGACGCATACTGTCTCCCATAGTAAGAAAAGCAACGTTGTTTTTAGGGGTGAGAAAAAATGCAATATTCATCAATATGTCCTTTCAGTAAAGCTATTTTATAAATTGTTAAACCAAAGGGAAAACTAGTTTATAGAATCAGAACTTTTTGCGTGTCCTTCTGCTTACGTACAATGCGACGCCCGAGCATAGAATTATGAGAGCAATAAGTGCAAAGGTTATTCCCCATACAATAGGTATGCTTTTAGGAACCTTTAAAAACGCCCCCGAAATATTTCTTGACTGTACGTCCAGCGATGTTTCAAAATCCTGTACTCCTCCAACGTATGAAAGCGAGACAAGCAGATACACAATATTTATCGGGTGAGCATCTTCGGTCTTTTGGGAAAATGCCTCGTATGATGAAAACCAGAAAAGGTTTGCCGTGTTTTCGGTTTCAATATCTATTGTCTTTTGGGCACTGTATGCGGTGACGAATTTTTTAGCCTCATCATTACCCGAAACGGTTGCTTTTTCAGAAGTTGTAAACAGTTCCTTTATTTCAATACTACTATCTGACAATTCTGTCTTGACTATGGGGTGAGCATTAGGAAATCTTGCATATACGTCACTGTTTTGTGAGGAATAGTTTGTACGTACAAAATATGAGACAGAATGATCGTCATTCGAATCAAGGACAAGGTATGCGGGATTGTCGTTCATGTGATGATTTTTGTCATTGTCTTTGATAACTCCGTCTTCGGCAGTAAGTCCAAATGCCTCTGCCACGCGCAGAAGATTTGGCATTTGCGTGTTTTCCGGAGAAGTTATCAGAATAATCTCGCCTCCGCAATCAATGTATTCTATTATTTTGTTGGCGTCATCTGTTGAAATGTCAGTCGTGGGAGAGGATATGACAAGCGCCGAGCAATAATCGGGAACAGAGTCGAATTTATCAAGGATCAGTTCGTCAAAGCTTCCATTTTTAGAATGCTCTATATTACTGTAAAACGACTCGGAAATAGCTTGCTCGCCATGTCCTTTAAGGGTAAATACTGTGTTGACATTATCCAACAGGACATACTCAATACCAGACAGGAGAACTCTGTCGACATCCAAGAAGGTTTCATATCCTATTTGAGATATGTCGTATCCCTCTGATATCGCCTGCTGACATAGAGCAAGGAATTCATCCTCAGTATAACGGTATGATCCAATCTTGTAGCTGTAGTAATTAGAGGAATTTATAACAGTGTACCTTTTCGCGCTCTCTATTATGACGCTGTGATTGCTCAAAGGTCTTATTCCGTCACTGTTTACGTGATAATAAGACACGCCTATGTATTTAGCGACAAAATCGGGGGTTGAGGTGACATTTATCAGTTTATAATCTATATGCGAGCTTGTAGCCTCGTATTCCAGAATAATTTGCTCTATTTGGGCGTCGGGAATGCCTTGCTCACATAGGAAATATATAGTCACGTCCTCGTCTGCTTCTGCAGCGAAGTTCTTTGATGTCTCCGAGAGCGAATATATGTTAAGTCCCGAAGCATCAAATGAAATAAATGCAGAAGGGATAGCGAAAATTCCAAGATTTATTGCGATGACAAGTACAAACGATACTGCTGTGACAGCTATTGATTTCATATTTGCGTTCTTAGATGTGCTTCTTGTTTTTTCGATCGCCCTGTATGTAAGGAAAACAAACAGCGCGGCAACGGATAGCAGATATATAACATCCTTCAGATCAAATATTCCAAGAGCGAAATTCGACATTCTTCCAAAAGGAGAAATGAACGAGAATATTTTTTGAAAAAGAGAAGAAAAGCCATTTGGTGATACGAGATACGAAATCGAGGTGGGAATGACAAATATGCCAAAAGCTCCCCCACCAACTGTCAGTTTTCTGGATAACAGCCAAACAATAAGGCAAATTACAAGCTCCAAGGCGATTATCGCTATAAGTGATGCTATGGGAGATGTAGGAACGTATGCCGAAAGCACGGGACCTGCATAGAGGACTGCCGAAGCAAGTACACCGACGGCAAGTGTGACAACACATCTGCGGGAATGTACGCCTATGAACATACATATTGCTATCATACATGCTCCGATAAGGAAATACGCGAGTATTGACGCATACGACGGAGCAAAGAGAACCGTGCCGTACAATGAAAGAAGCAATGGCATTATGGCAAGAACCAACGTGGGAATTGCGAATATTGTCAGAGCCGCAAAATATTTACCGAGAACAATATTGTGTGTCTTTATCGGAAGCGAAAGAAGAAATTTTATATTTCCGCTTTTGTTTTCGGATGCAAAAACTGGCATGCATAAAAAGGGAACAGCCAAGACCATCGCAATAAGCAGAGTTTTAATGCCGTATTCTATTTGAGGGACAGCGCTCACAAGATTTGTCAGGATCACCGAAAGTCCTATCAATCCAATCCATACGGCAATAAAAAGCCAGCCGAATACATTTGCCAAATGAGCTTTAAGCTCACGCTTAAAAATTGCGAACATTATTTTGCCCCCTTTCCAAGAAAATCTTTAATATCTGTATCAAGCTTTCCGTCAGTGATGACTGCTACGCTATCGCAGAAGGAAAACATTTGAGGATCGTCAGATGTTATGATTGCAGACTTTGATCTTGAGAGAGTATTTATGAGCTTAAATATTTCCTGAACCTCGTTTTTGTTCAAATCACGCGTGGGATTGTTAAAGAGAAGAACAGAGGGATCTGAGACTATGGCTTGCGCTATGCCGAGTCTAGCCTTGCCCGCGGGCCTTAGTTTTGATATTATCGCATCCTTGACCGCAAGAAGACCTGTTGCGGTGAGGGCGTTTTTTATGTTAGTTTGAGCCTGCTCAAAATCAAGACCCTTTGCATCCGTTATGAATGATAAAAATTCAACAACGGTCATATTCTTATAAAAGGACATACCCTCGGGCATATAACCGATAAGACTCTGCGCGTTAAGTCTTTCCGAGGTTATATTATGTCCGCAAATTGAAATTTCGCCATCTGTAATAGCAGAAGCTCCAGAAAGAGCTTCCATAAGAGCCGATCTTTCCGCTTTTGCCTGACAAAAAATACCGAAAACAGTTTTTGAGGGTACGGTCAGATTTATATTGTCTAAAAGAATATGCCCATTATTTTTTTGACTTAGATTAGTTATGTTTATCAAGATCATAGCCTCCAAGTGTTTTATTTTACTCCAATTACAATTATACCATAAAAATAGAAAGTGTCAAGTCCGGAGTTTTTGAAAAAAATAGATATATTGGATTATCTGTCGCAAAAAACCGACATTTGGTCGTTGACAATGAAAGTTTATTGTGATATAATTTAAGATGAGTAAATTTGTAAAAAGTGGTAAAAAATCTAACTTGTTTCGGAGGGCCTATGGCAGATAAAAACTATTCCCAGGATAAATATCTGTTTCATCAGGGAACGTCACGCCGAGCTTACAAATATATGGGTGCTCACACAGAAGAAGATAGGGTTTTCTTCAGAGTTTGGGCGCCGAATGCAGAGGCGGCTTTTGTCGTGGGAAGCTTTAATTCTTGGACAAATGACTGTCCTATGCAGAGAATTAGCGACGGTGGAATTTGGGAGGCATCGCTTCCCGCAGATACCGTAAAGCAAGGAGACGTTTACAAGTACAAGCTTATCAATCACGGCAGGGAGATATATAAGTCTGACCCATATGGAGTGGCGATGCAATCTCCTCCCGAGGCGGCGAGTGTCATATACGACATGGAAAAAGAATACGAATGGCACGATGAGGGATGGCTATCTCACAGATTTGACTTGAGTCGCGAGGGCTTCTACAAGCAACCTATGAATATATACGAGTTGCACCTTGGCTCGTGGAAAAGACATGATGACGGAAGCTATTTTAACTACAAGGAGCTTGCCGACGATCTCGCACCTTACGTAAAGCAGATGGGATATACCCATGTTGAGATAATGCCCGTGTCCGAGCATCCGTTTGACGGCTCGTGGGGCTATCAGGTGGGTGGCTATTATGCTCCGACATCTCGTTTTGGCACGCCTCATCAGCTTATGAATTTCATTGACATTATGCACACCGCAGGAATAGGTGTTATTATGGACTGGGTGCCTGCGCATTTTCCCAAGGATGCATTCGGACTTTACGAGTTTGACGGTCAGCCTCTTTACGAATATCAGGGCAAGGACCGCATGGAGCATAAGGGCTGGGGAACAAGATGCTTTGACGTTGGTCGTGAGGAGATACAGTCCTTCCTTGTATCAAACGCATTTTATTGGATAGACAAATATCACATCGACGGCTTGCGTATAGACGCGGTAGCATCAATGCTTTATTTGGACTACGACAGAATGCCGGAGGAATGGGTGCCTAATGTATATGGAGACAACCGAAATCTCGAAGCAATGGCATTTTTCAAAAAACTCAATTCATCAATAAAGAGCGAATATCCCGACGTGCTTACAATAGCTGAGGAGTCAAGCGCTTGGTCAAATATCACGGGCTTTGAGAATGACGGTCTGGGGTTTGATATGAAATGGAATATGGGTTGGATGAACGATACGTTGTCGTATGCAGAAGAAGACCACATACACAGAAAATATCATCACGACAAGCTGACATTTCCGCTTATGTATGCATTTAACGAAAGATACGTGCTTCCCATATCTCACGATGAGGTGGTGCACGGAAAAAAATCTTTTGTTGATAAAATGGCAGGTGACTATTGGAGAAAATTTGCGGGCGCGAGGGTGTTCCTTGCGTGGCAGATGACTCACCCCGGCAAAAAGCTCAACTTTATGGGCAACGAGATAGCGCAGTTCAGAGAATGGAATTATGACGACAGCATAGAGTGGTTTATGCTTGATTACGATATGCACGCAAGATATCAGCTCTATTGCGCTGAGATTAACAACTTCTATCTTTCGCGTCCCGAACTGTGGCAGATAGACGACTCATGGAAGGGCTTCCAATGGATAGATGCCGATGACTCTCCAAGGAGCATCTTATCCTTCCGCAGAATAGGCGAGGGAGGGCGAGAGCTTATAGTAGTTTTGAACTTTACCCCCGCAACCTACGAGAACTTCACAATCAAGGTTGAACGCGCAGGAATTTACAAAGAGCTGTTCAATTCCGATGATGAAAAGTACGGCGGAAGCGGAGTGACCAACACGGGGGTCGAGCTTGAGAGCTTTTATGAGTATGAGAAAGAGACTTTGCATTTCCGCATGCCACCTCTTGGCGCATGTATACTTTGCTTTGACAAGGAAAAGGAGATTCCTCAAAACCCTGCTCGCAAGACGCGCCGTGTCAAAAAAGCAAAATAAATTTGAGACCCAAAACATATATATAACGCAAGACCATAAACATATTAAAATTTAAGGAGACAAGTCTATGTTCAAGAAAAAAGAATGTGTCGCTATGCTCTTGGCAGGCGGACAGGGTTCAAGACTTTACGCGCTTACTACAAAGACCGCAAAGCCTGCGGTACAGTTCGGTGGAAAATACCGTATCATTGACTTTCCGCTTTCAAACTGCATAAACTCGGGTATTGATACCGTCGGAGTTCTTACGCAGTATCAACCTCTCGTACTTAACGAATATATTGGGAACGGTCAGCCCTGGGACCTTGACAGAGTATGGGGCGGAGTGACCGTGCTTCCTCCTTATCAGGGTCAGAAGTCTGCGGACTGGTACAAGGGCACCGCAAACGCTATCTATCAGAATCTCCAGTTTATAAACAGATATGAAACAGACCATGTCGTTATCCTTTCGGGTGACCATATATACAAAATGGACTATGCGAAAATGCTCGCATATCACAAGGAAAAGAATGCGGACTGTACTATCGCCGTTATAGACGTGCCGATCGAGGAGGCAAGCCGTTTCGGTATTATGAGCACGTATGAGGACGGAACAATATACAAGTTTAGCGAAAAGCCTAAGAATCCAGACAGCACCAAGGCGTCTATGGGTATTTACATATTCAGACGCGACAAGCTTGAGCAGTATCTCGTTGCTGACGAGGCGGACGAGAATTCCTCCAACGATTTTGGAAAGAACATAATCCCTAACATGCTCGCAGACGGACAGAGAATGTTCGCTTACAGCTTTGAGGGATATTGGAAGGACGTAGGAACTATTTCTTCTCTTTGGGAAGCTAATATGGACCTGCTTGGAAGCAACCCCGTGCTCAACATCGGCGGTGATGACTGGAAGATTTATTCCAGACATTCCGCGCGTGGACCTCAGTTCGTGGGCAGCGACGCTGAGATAGAGAACTGCTATATGACCGAAGGCTGCGAGATATACGGCAAGGTTAAGAATTGCGTTATCGGAGCAAACGTAAAGATAGAGGCAGGCGCATACGTTGAGGACTGTGTTCTTATGGGTGATTTGACTATCCATAGCGGAGCAGACGTAAGATATTCCATAATCGACTCGGGCGTTTCTATTGGTGAGAACGCAAAGGTTGGCGCACCTCGCGCGAGTGCCAAGGGCGTGACTGTCATCGGCGAGGACGTAGAGATACAAAACGGCGCGGTTATTGAAGACGGCGCTATGATAAGTGAATCAAACTGATAGGAGGGAATGGATATGACAGTAGCAGGACTTATATTTGCGAATATACACGATAATACTATACCCGAGCTTACAAGAACAAGAACTATGGCAAGCGTACCCTTCGGAGCCAGATACAGACTTATCGACTTTATGCTCTCAAATATGGTAAATTCGGGAATTACCAAGGTTGGTGTTATTGCCAACAATAACTACGAGTCACTTCTGGACCATCTGGGAACGGGCAAAGACTGGGATCTTGCAAGACGTTCAGGCGGTATAAAGATCATTCCCCCTCACATAACCTCGTTTGATAATAATGCATCCGGTTTCTCATCTTCAAGACTCGAGGCTATAATGGGCGCGGCTAACTTTATCAACAGATGCAAGGAAGATCATCTTGTATTGGCAGACTGTGACGTTATCTGCAACATAGATCTCACAAAGGTTATAACAGAGCACGACAAGAGTGGCGCTGATATCACGTTTATCACAAAGACACAAGATCTTACAGGTGTAGTGTCTGCGGAGCAGATAGTTGTTATTGATGCAGATGAGAGTGGAAGAGTCACTGATTTTTCAGAGAGAAAGCGCTTTGACGGAGTGACTCGCGTTTACACCAATATAATGATAATCAAGCGCTCGTACCTTGTTAGCATCATGAGGAATTCTATGGCGCACGGATACCATAGATTTTTGCACGATATACTTGCGCGTGAGGTAGATAAGGCAAATTACAGAATATACGAGTATGATGGATTCCATTTGAATATCAACTCTATGGAAACCTACTTCTCTTGCTCTATGCAGCTCCTTGAGCAGAGTGTTAGAGAAGGTCTTTTTGGAGACAAGAATTATCCCATACTTACAAAGGTGCGAAACTCTGCTCCCACTCGCTATTGCAACGGCGCAAAGGTAAAAAATTCGGTTATTGCTGACGGTTGTGTTATAGAGGGCACTGTTGAAAACTCTATTATATTTAGAGGAGTTCACGTCTGCAAGGGTGCGGTAGTAAAGAACTCTATACTTTTCCAGGATGCCTATATTTGCGAGGGTGCTACTCTTAACTGTGTCGTAGCTGATAAGAACGTAATGGTCAAGAATGGACGTGTTCTTTCGGGACACGAAACAATGCCGTTCTTTATTGGTAAGAGCGTCACCGTGTAAGCTGAAACCAGAAAGGGAAATAATATGAAAAAAATACTTTTTGTAGGCGCAGAGACAATGCCTTTTGCTGCAACGGGCGGACTTGGCGATGTTATGGGCTCGCTCCCCGCGGCTCTCAAGGCGCTCAGCCGCGATAATGACGTAAGAGTCGTTATGCCGCTTTATTCCGCTGTTTCCAACAAGTGGCGAGAGCAGATGAAGGACGAGGCTATATTTACTGTTGCTCTTTCGTGGAGAAATCAGTATTGTGGCGTTAAGAGTCTTGAGAAGGACGGAGTTAAGTACTACTTTATAGACAACGAGTATTATTTCAAGCGCGACGGAGGTCTTTACGGATTTTTCGACGACGGAGAGAGATACGCGTATTTCTGCAAGGCTGTGCTTGAAATGCTTCCTCACATAGACTTTTATCCCGATGTGCTTCACGCAAACGATTGGCAGTCGGCTTTGTCCGTGGTATATCTGAACACCAAATTTCACCAAAAAGACGGATATGAGAATATAAAGAGCGTATTCACGATACATAATATAGAGTATCAGGGCAAGTATGATCTTGCTATACTCGGAGATGTATTCGATCTCGGCCCCGAGCATTATGCTCTTATGAAATATGACAACTGTATAAATCTTATGAAAGCGGCAATAGAGTGTGCTGATAAGGTTAGCACAGTAAGCCCGAGATATGCTGAGGAGATAAAGGGAGTGGAGTATTCACACGGACTTTATCATGTTCTTTACAGAAACTCGCACAAGCTCACGGGTATTCTCAACGGCATAGACTACGATTATTACAATCCGTCAAAGGATGAGGTTATCGTTAAGAATTATGACAGACGCAATTTTATCTCTGCCAAGGCAGAGAATAAGCTCGAGCTTCAGAAGACATACGGTCTCCCAGAAAGAGCTGATGTTCCTATGATAGCTATTATCTCCCGACTCGCAACACACAAGGGACTTGACCTTGTGTGCGATATGGCATATCAGCTTGTCGGCGAGCGAGACATTCAGTTTGTTGTGCTCGGCAAGGGCGAGCAGCAATATGAGGATTTCTTCGTAGGCCTTGAGAACACTTATCCCGACAAGGTAAGAGCGCTCATGCTTTACGACAGAGATCTCTCAAAGAAGATATATGCGGCAGCAGATATTTTCGTAATGCCCTCAAAGAGCGAGCCTTGCGGACTTTCGCAGATGATAGCGTCAAGATATGGTGCTATTCCCGTAGTGCGCGAAACGGGCGGACTGTACGACTCGATCAAGCCTTATTGGGAAAATGACGGAGAGCTTATGGGCAATGGATTTACCTTTGCAAATTACTCGTCCTACGAGCTTTACGAACGTATAAACGCGGCGCTTGATATGTATGACGACAAGAAGAAATATAAGAAGTTTGCAAGCAAGATAATGGGCACGGATTTCTCCTGGAAGACATCTGCTCAGAGCTATATGCAAATGTATAATTCAATTTGAATATATTGTTTTTGTGTGACGGATACGCCGTCATAGAAAGGTCCTTTAATGAATAAAAATCTTAATTCAACGCAAATCAAAGAAAACATAGAAGTAAAGCTCGCAAGATACTTCGGCTGTACCCCTGCCGAAGCGTCCAAGGAGCAGATGTATAAGGCGGTAGCCATCACCGTAAGAGATATTCTCACTGAAAAAAGAGGCGCATTTAAAAAAGAAGTGAACAAGCAGGGCGCAAAGCGCGTGTACTATATGTGCATGGAGTTTTTGCTTGGTCGTTCGCTCAAAACTAATCTTCACAATCTTGGACTTGTTGACGAGTACGAGAAGGCTCTTGGCAACTTTGGCATAGAGCTTGACTCGCTTTACGACTGTGAGCCCGACGCGGGACTCGGAAACGGCGGTCTTGGCAGACTTGCGGCGTGCTTTATGGATTCTCTTTCGTCTCTTGATTACCCTGCAACGGGATTTTCAATCTGCTATGAGTACGGCTTGTTCAAGCAGAAAATAGTTGACGGAATGCAGGTAGAACTTCCCGACGTGTGGCTTCCCGGCGGTGATGTATGGCTCGTTCCGAGAACCGACCGCCCCTTTGTCGTACGCTTTGGCGGAAAGGTAAAGGAGAAGTGGGTTGACGGACATATGGAGGTCTACTACGAGGACGCCGAGGAAATAGAGGCTATACCTTACGATATGATGATATCGGGCGCTGACAGCAGTGCGGCGAGCCGTCTCCGTCTTTGGAAGGCAAGAGATATACACAACTTCAATATGGGACTTTTCACGCAGGGACAGTATGCACAAGCGGTGCAGAACAGCACAAAAGCGGAGGCGATATGCAAGGTGCTTTACCCCTCGGATAATCACGAGGAGGGCAAGCTTCTCCGTCTTTCCCAGCAGTATTTCCTTGTTTCCGCATCGGTTCAGAGTATTATCCGCGACCATATGGCGACCTACGGAACGCTCCAGAATCTTGAGGACAAGATAGCAATACACATTAACGACACCCACCCCGCGCTTTGTATCCCCGAGCTTATGAGAATACTCATAGACGATTACTTCTATTCTTGGGAAGAGGCGTGGAGTAAGGTAGTAAAGATATGCTCTTATACTAACCACACAGTTCTCCCCGAGGCACTTGAAAAGTGGAACGAGGATCTGTTCAGACTCAAGCTTCCCAGAATGTATCAGATCGTTTGTGAGATAAACGAGAGATTTTGCCGCGAGGCTTGGCAGGCATTCCCCGGGAACTGGCAGAGAATATCCAATATGAGCATCGTAGGCTACGGCACTGTCAGAATGGCTAACCTTTCGGTAGTCGGATCTCACTCTGTAAACGGTGTATCCAAGCTTCACTCCGATATTCTCAAAAAGAGCGTATTCAACGACTTTTACAATATGTATCCCGACAGGTTTGACAACGTCACCAACGGTATAGCTCACCGTCGCTGGCTCTGTTATTCCAATCCCGAGCTCGCAGGACTTCTTGACGAAACAATAGGTACGGGATACAGACATAACCCCACAGAGCTTTCAGAATTTGCAAAGTTTGCGGATGACGCGGCAGTGCTTGATCAGATACGCAAAATAAAGCATAATAACAAGGTAAGATTTGCAGAGCATCTGTATCACAAGACTGGAAAGAAGCTCAATACTCACACAGTCTTTGACGTACAGATAAAGAGACTTCACGAGTACAAGCGTCAGCTCCTCAACGTGCTCAATATAATCGGACTTTATATTGATATAAAGAACAACCCCAACCTTGAAATACAGCCGCAGACATTTATTTTCGGTGCAAAGGCAGCTCCCGGCTACCATATGGCAAAGAGAATAATCCAGCTTATCTGTGCGCTTTCAAAGGATATTGATTCTCATCCCGAGATCAAGGAAAAGCTTGACGTTGTCTTCCTTGAGAACTATGACGTCACAACAGCTGAAATACTCATACCCTCTGCGGAAATATCCGAGCAGATATCTCTCGCGGGTAAGGAAGCGAGTGGTACGGGCTGTATGAAGCTTATGATAAACGGCGCGCTCACAATTGGTACGCTTGACGGTGCTAATATTGAGATGCTCGCGGCGGCAGGTGAGGAGAATATGTTTATTTTCGGTATGACCGCAAGGGAGGTTGAGGACCTCTGGACACGAGGATATCATTCCACGGAATTCTATGCCAATAACGAAAGACTCAAGAAGATAATCAATCACCTTTATATCGGCTTTGCAGGCGAATCGTTTGCCGATATAGCAACGTATCTTCTCGCGTCGGGATACGGCGTTGCGGACCCCTTCATGTGTCTTGCTGATTTCGAATCCTACAGACTAACACATGACAGACTTATATCTGCATACGCGGATAGGAAAAACTGGTCGAGAATGTCGCTTCTTAACACAGCGGCATCGGGCTATTTTGCCGCAGACAGATGTATTGACGAGTATGCGGAGAAATTCTGGAATATCAAGCCTATAAAATAACAAACGTAAGGGGGAAGCCCATAAGGTTTCCCCCATATAAATAACATCAAACGAGGACTATATGCTTCCAAAGCTTTTTTCACAGATAGACGAGTATGCAGACGTCAATATACGAAAATTTGAGGGCGCGCGTGACGTATCAAACATGGGCGCATTTTGTTGCGGCACGGTAGTGGATATTGAGGTATCTATATCACGTATTTTGGGAATTACAACTCCCGTTTTGCGTATATGCCGCGATGGAGAGAGAGATGCCGATATTCCCATGATTTTCAAAGGTTCGGACGCCGTGAGCGATATATACTGTCTCTCTATTGACACTCAAGCGCTGTGCGGTGAGAAAGGCTGCGGACTTTTTTATTATGAGATAGTGTTTGTCCGCGGCGACAAAACAGTCTATACGGACACACAGAATAATCTTGATTTTACTCTTTCCGAAAAACAGGGCAAAAGATTCAGACTTCTTGTATATGAGAAGGACTACAAAACGCCGGATAGCTTTGGTCACGGTGTTATGTATCAGATATTTACCGATCGATTTTTCAAGGGTGAGAGCCAGCAGGCAAAAAATCTGCCAATCCGCAAGGATGCCATCATAAATGAGGACTGGGAAAACGGAATTCCTCAATTTGCCGCCCATATAGGAGACCCACTGAAGAACAATATGTTTTTTGGTGGTAATCTTTGGGGTGTTGCGGAAAAGCTTGACTATCTTTCTGAGCTTGGCGTAAGCGTTATATACCTTTGCCCCGTATTTGAGGCATATTCAAACCACAAGTACGACACGGGAGACTATATGAAGATCGACGAGATGTTCGGTGGCGAGGCGGCGCTAGGCAACCTTATAGATAAAGCCAAGGACAAAGGAATATCAATAATTCTTGACGGGGTTTTCAACCACACGGGAGACGACAGTCTGTATTTCAACCGTCGCCGCAGATATGGAGATGGCGGAGCATATAACGACAAAAGCTCGAAATACTTTGATTGGTATAATTTCAAGGACCATCCGTATGAATATGAGTCATGGTGGGGAATAGACATACTTCCAAGACTCAACCACTCAAACGAAAGCTGTCGTAAGTTCTTTACAGGCGAGGGCGGTGTCCTGCAAAAATATACCGAGATGGGAATTGGCGGTTGGAGACTTGACGTGGCTGACGAGCTTTGCGATGAGTTTTTGGACGAGCTTAGAGAGCGCGTAAAAAAATGCTCTGACGGTCAGGCGGTTATTATTGGTGAGGTTTGGGAAAACGCCGCTGAAAAATCCGCATACGGACAAAGAAGAAGATATTTTCAGGGCAGACAGCTTGACAGCGTTATGAATTACCCTTTGCGCTCGTCAATAATTGATTTTTGCACCTATGGAGACGCCGAGACACTTTACAACACTCTTGTGGAGATATATTCCTCGTATCCCAGACAAGTCTCGGATAAGCTTATGAATATAATCGGAACTCACGATACGGAGAGAATACTTACCGTACTCGGCAGAGATATGGGTGACGAGGATAGAAGCATGCAGGATCTTTCCCGTGCAAGACTTTCCAAAATTCAGCTCAAGCGCGGAATAAAGCTTCTCAAGATAGCGGCGGCATTGCAATACACTGTTTACGGAATACCGTCACTCTATTACGGTGACGAGGTGGGACTTGAGGGATATCGCGATCCATTCTGCCGTATGCCTTTCCCGTGGCATGAGCTTGACAATTCCACGCGCACTGAGATACTTGATTTTTACAAAAAGCTGGGTAGCATACGACGAAATGAGCAGGCACTTGACGGTGGAGATTTCTGTATTCTGGATCACAGCGAAAGTTCTATATGCTTTATGCGAAATAAGGGAAATTCAAAGCTTATAGTTGTAGCCAACAGAGGAGAGGACTATCAGCTCAACATACCGAGTACAGAGTCTTATCTCGAACTCATAGACGGTGAAAAATACACCGGAAGTGTTTTAATACCTGAAAATTCAATTAAAATTTTCAAAGGACTATAAAAAATGAAATATGTAAATTCATTAAAATATATAGACGGCTTCAGACTTGCGTCAGCGGGAGACGGAGTATCGCTCAAGAGGATAGCCGAGCTTTGCTTGTCTTTAGGGCAGATAAACCGAGGGGTGAGATTTATCCATGTTCCCGAGGGCGTTGCGGGTCATGGCTGTGCGCTTTTGCTTGAAGGCATAATAAAAGCGGCGGGATACAGAATAGGTAGAATATGCTCTACCCGCGGGCTTGATTCGCGCGCCTCGGTATTCGTTGGTGGCGAGATACCCTCTATCGAAGACTATAACAAGTGCGTTGCCGAGATAAAAAGCAAGGTAAATAAAAATTATGAGAGCGAGTATTGCAGGGAAGAAATAATTTTTGTTCTTTCACTTCTTTTGTGTAGACTTAGTGGGTGTGAATTTATCATCCTTGAGGGAACTGAGAGATTTGACAGAGTCTGCGCGCCTTTCGAGCTTGCGATAATACCCACCGTGTATGACACCGAGCGTGCGACAGAGAAAATTCACCGTCTGTGCGACGCGGTAAGATGTGGCACTCGCGAGGTGGTCAGTGGAAATCAAAGAAGCGATATTTACAACTACATATCCACCGTCTGCGCGCCGTCGGGACAGAGGCTTTTTATTCCTGCAAAGGCGCAGTTTGAATTAGTTGAGCAATCATCGAGAAAAATTGTTTTCAATTACAATGGCAGAGACGGCTTTTGCCTCAAGACTCCATCGCTTATTATGCGCGACTGCGCTATGACGTCAATAGAGGCGATTATGGCAATACGCAGAGAGGGAATAAGAATTCCCGTGTCTGCGATGCTTTCAGGTATTGAGTCGGCAGGAAGCTGTGGATCGTTTGAGATTATTTCCTACACACCAACCGTCATAACAGACAATTCAGCCGAGTCCGACGAGGTCTGCCTTATGTATAAGACCTTTTGCGAGATATTCGGAGAGGACAAAAAATTCTCGGTGTGTATTCCCGCAGAGAGCAATGCGGAGATGGAAAAGTTGCTCTCGTCTATTCCAGACGAAAAGATAAATAAGATATTAGTTTGCGGTCACAATTACGACCTGAACGAGTATCACTCAAAGTCGGTTTCGGTTTGCAGAACCTATAAGGATGCGTCTAAAATAATTTCTTCAGACAAGAATTTTGATAGCATCTGGATATGCTTTGGCGGAGAGCTTTCGCAAAAGATTAAGTCAGAAACAATAACTAAATAAAATAAAAGTCAAGCGCTAATAAGCCTTTTGAGCAGAGTGCTTGACTTTTGTTTTTGATATGAAGCTTTTCATATAAATGTAATTTACGCATATAATGAGTTGTGAAGGGAAAGAATAGTAATATCAAGGACCTGGGAGGTACAGAGTGGTGACAAAACCGCAAATAATAAAATGCAGCGCAAGAGAGATTCTTGATTCAAGGGGAAACCCTACCATAGAGGCTACGGTGGTGCTTTCAGACGGAAGCTTGGGTGTGGCATCGGTGCCGTCGGGGGCGTCCACGGGCATATACGAGGCAGTAGAAAAGCGAGACGGAGACGGCTCGCGATACAATGGACGAGGGGTGCTTTCGGCGGTAAACAGTGTATGCCGCACGATTTCCCCCGCACTTATCGGTGTATATGCGACCGAGCAGAGCGAGGTTGATAGAATACTTTGTGAGCTTGACGGTACGGAAAACAAGCAAAAGCTTGGAGCAAATACCATATTGGCAGTCTCGCTTGCAAACGCGAGAGCTTGCGCAAACAGCTATCGCATGCCGCTTTATAAATTTGTCGGAGGAATGGAGGCAAAGGTATTGCCTATCCCTATGATGAATATCCTCAATGGCGGAGCTCATGCAAATAATAATATTGAGATACAGGAGTTTATGATAGTTCCCACCGCCGCGCCGTCCTTTACTGATGCGGTAAGAATGGGAAGCGAGATATATCACAAGCTTGGCGAGATACTCAAAAAAGAGAAAAAGTCTGTAGCAGTGGGTGACGAGGGCGGATACGCGCCAAGTCTTGACTCCGACGAGCAGGCATTGGAATATATATGTAGAGCTATTGAGGCGTGCGGATATTCGGATTCCGTCAAGCTTGCGCTTGACGCTGCTGCATCCGAGTGGTACAGCGAGTCCGAGAATTGCTACAAGCTCAAAAAAAGAGGTATGGAGTATGACAGGGATGGACTTATAGATTTTTGGGAAAAACTTTGCAATTTGTATCCCATAATTTCCATAGAGGACGGACTTGACCAGCGTGATTTTATGGGTTGGAGCAAGCTTACCGAGCGCATAGGCAAAAGGTGTATGCTTGTGGGTGATGACCTTTTCGTGACCAACGTCAAGCGACTCAAGGAGGGAATTGGCATGGGCGCGGGAAACGCAGTGCTTGTCAAGCCCAATCAAGTTGGAACGCTTACCGAGGTTATTGACGTCACAAGCACAGCGTATGCAAAAGAATATATATCAATTATGTCGCACCGTTCGGGAGAAACAGAGGACACCACCATTGCAGACCTTGCAGTAGGACTCGGAACGAAATTCATCAAGTCGGGCGCACCATGCCGAAGTGAGAGAGTTGCAAAATATAACAGGCTTATAAGAATTGAGTCATCACTTGGGAAAGGCGCAAAGTATGGCTTTAACTTTGGTAGCATAAGACCTACTGCAAAGACGTTTTGCGGAGAGTTTTTTGAATAAACAGAAGGCTTTTACACCGAGGTGTAAAAGCCTTATTTTTTAGGGTTAAATAGTTCCCGTGATAACTACTGTGACCAATCCGGGCTGTGTTGTCACAACGCCGGTTGCTGTATCGCGTGTGTAGGTTGCTGCAGGGATAATGACGCTTTCGTCTGTGGTCGTGGGGAGGGTAAGCAAGCCGCTTGCCTCGTTATACGTGTAGTTGTCGGTCAGAACGCCGTTTACATACACAGATATATCCGTGGGTGCAGGATTAAATACGTCGGTAAGCTGTACGTTTGTTGCCGCGACATTTCCGTAGTTATAAATGTTTATCGTGTAGGTTATCTGCTCGCCGCAGACTACGGGGTCGGGAGACATCTGCTTGATAAGATGTATGTCTGCCGCAGGAAGAACATTGATTGTGTTGCTATCCTCGCCCGATTCGCAAAGACCTTCTGCGTCTGCTATCACGTCGTTAGTAATGCTGCCGAACTCAACTGAGAGAGGTGCGAATTCGTTGACTTGAACGATATAAACTATTATCGCGTTGGAGCTGCCGGGAAGAGAGGGAATGTTGAACTGAAGCTCGCCCGTACCCGTTATTTCCACAGTAAGCTGATTTGAGAGGACACCGTTTACGTAAAGCTGAGCAGGGCCAACATATGTCAAGGGAGTGACGGGTTGAGTCATTCCGGGGGGAGTAAATCTGCCAAGGTCGTCGGTGACTGTCACACCCTCAATGGCGGAGTTGCCAGTGTTTTCAAGTGTGATTATATAAGTAATCTCATCGTCAGCCGAATAAAACGCATTCAGCGAGTTTTTGGTGACGGTGAGAGGTCCTTGCAGAGTAGTAGTTGCAAGGTTGGATGCCGCAGACGCGCCCGTCACGTTTCCGTAATTAAAGGTTATCTGCGCGCGGTTTTCTATATTTTGTGCCATAATAAATACCTTTCTGTATATTTTAGGGGGACTCTGCATAAAGCGGTCTCTACTGTCATTTTATGACGAAAATACAAGGATTGTGACACATAAAGGGCGGTGCATTACACCGCCCTTTGTTTTGCTTTTTATTTTATCTCCACCGCATCGCCGAGTGCGAGTGAGAGAATATATATGCGCTCGGGCTGTTTGCCGAAAATACGCTCTATTGCGTAGGCGTACTGGTCAAGCTGATGCTTGTGTGCTTCGGTCATACGCGCTTGCAGAAGCGCAGGATTTTTGCGCTCCTCAGGGGATATTCTGTCAGTCTTGTAGTCGCAAAGGAATATCGAGCCGTCGTGATTTTCAATAATCAGGTCAATTGAGCCCTGTACAAATATTTTTTTGTCGGATATAAGGCTCGAAAGCTCTGTATTTTGTGTGAATTCCGATGCGGGTCTGAACATTCCGAACTTGAACTCGCGGCGAACACTCTTTGCGCTTGTGATAACAGAGAAGAATTTGCTTCTGACAAATCTTTCAAGCTGGAAGCGGTCAAGAATGTCTGCGGTTCGGCTTGAAATGAAGCCACCTTCACGCAGACGGAATATTTCCTGCTCAAGTCCGTTTGCACGTATGTTTTCGTAATCGCAGTACTGCAAAAATGCATGCATTGCCGTTCCGCGCTCTGTGGCGGTGGGCTTTTTGTTGACGTCAAGCAGACTGTCAAAGCTTGGCGGCTGTGAGCGCATAAGTTCAATTCTGTTTTTAATTATCTGTGCGTTATCCGCCTTTTCGCTCTCTTTAATCTGACCGTTATCATCTGACTGTGAGAAAAGCACGCCGGTGTTGATGTTGGAAAATACACTTTCGTCAAGCATTTTCTCTGACACCTTG
The DNA here is from genome assembly GCA_045658225.1 of Eubacteriales bacterium. Taxonomy (GTDB): domain Bacteria; phylum Bacillota; class Clostridia; order Oscillospirales; family CAG-272; genus SVTX01. The sequence goes on along the minus strand of JAZOUO010000103.1, from coordinate 18,212 downwards.
GACGCCGCCACGTTCGAGGGAATTGCCGAGAGTATTATTTCCTCGGGGCGAAGAGATGGGGGCGAGGACATCAGTTCGGCATATTCTAAAACATTTGGGTCAACATTCTGTGATTGTGTGTTAATTTCCTTGCTCTCAAAAGGATCACAAAGATGTGTATTATTCAAAAGCGAGTGCAGAGTGACATTATACGTGGATCTATCATGTCCGTCAATATACATAGAGCCTACTACCCAACCGAGAAGAGAGGGCTGAGATATAGTAGATACATTTGATATGCCGTAAAGGTTAAATTTTTCAAAAAAGCTCTTGTAGGTAGAGTTTCCTGCGACTGTGCCTGAGATAATAAGTCTTTCCTCGGCTCTGGTGAGCGCCACGTAAAGAATTCTCATCTCCTCCTGCAGTGCCTTGCTCTGCATATCCAGCGCTGTAGCCTTGTGTATTATGCTGTCAAGCTTTTTGGTATTTACCTCACCTTCCTCGCGCATTGGAATATGCATACCAACACAGATGTCCTTATCATATATCAAGGACTTTTGAAAATCCTTTGTGTTGAACGGCAGACCGCAATCATAAAGGAAACAGGTGTTGTACTGGAGTCCTTTGGAGGAATGCATCGTGACTATATTTACAGCGTTCTCCACGGGCTTGACCTCGCCGCTTATTGAGCCATTTTCAATAATGTTATTAAAATATCTGATAAAGCCCGAGAGTCCGTTCCAGTAGCTCTTTGTGTACTTGCAAGCCGAGTCGTACATAAACGTAAATGCGTCTGACTCGACAAAACAGGAGAACATATTATCTGCTGTAAGTGCGCGCAAAAATTTTTCCGCGGAGAGCTTTGTTGAGAGCGCGCGCAAGGACGTGAGCTTTCTTGTGATCTCGCGGCATTTTTGCGAAAGTAAAGTGTCAAGCGGATCCCCCTCGCCGTCTCTGCCGTATGTCAGAATGGCGTCGTAAAGAGAGGCGTTTTTGTCCGAATGTGCACGTATGCTTATAAGCTCGCCCATTGAAAATCTTATATTTTCGGGCAGGCTTTCGCAAGTAAGGATGCTGCACAGAGGAACGTCACATCTGGGATTGTCGATTATATTTACAAGCTCTGAGAGCAAAGTCATTTCGCGGCTCTGCAAAAGCTCACTTTTTGACGCCAAAAGATATTCTATATTTAAAGCGCGGAGAGCCTTGGTAATAGACGGGATGGACTTGTTCTTTCGCACAAGAATAGCAATGTCACGCGGCTTTATTGGAGTGTTATCAGCCTTTTTGCCGTGTCTTATAAGCTCAGCAATTTGGTTTGCAACAACTACTGCTTCCTCGTCAAAGCCGTCGTCTCTCGGTTGACTTTCGGGGGTGGATATATCGTCAATTTCTGCCCAGAGAACGTTTTTCTTGGCATCCTCGGGCATGCCCTTAGCAAAAATATGTATGTCGATTTTGGGGGAGACATATCCCTCGGGGCGTTTTTTGCTGAACACAAGGTCGTCGTCGGACGTGTAGGATATGGATTTTCCGCAAGCCTTAAACATAGGCGAGCAGACTGCATTTGAAAAGTCTATAACACGCTTGTCGCTTCTGAAATTGTTGGACATAAATATTGTCGAGCCCTCGGGAATATCCTCACCCTCACTCTCAGGTGAGTACATAGGATAGCTGTTTCTGTAATTTGAGAAGAAGGTCGGCTCTGCATCACGGAAGCCGTAGATGCTCTGCTTTATATCTCCAACCATAAAGCGATTGTTGCGGCTTATGAGCTTGAATATACTGTCCTGTATTTCGTTTACGTCCTGATACTCGTCGATATATATCTCGTCATATCCTTCGGCAATTCTTGTTGCCGTATCGCTTGGCGAGCCGTCCTCATTCTGAAGTAGCTTTATCATATATCTTGGCATATCCGAGAATTCGTATATTCCAAGGTTGATTTTTTCCTGCATATATCTGCGATCAAATTCTGCCAGCAGAGTGTAAAGAACCTCTGTTATCTCTGCGGTCTTGAGATACATTGCTCGTATTTCGTCTTGATTGTAGCACAGATATTCATTGCGGAAATCCTTTATCTGCGAAACTATTTCTTTTCTTGACTCGTGAAGCTTTATGCTTTCGGGTGTTTTTTGCGTGGCTTTTACTATGCCGAGCTTTTGTGAGGGGAAGGTGTTTATTTTTCTGCACAGAAGCTCATAACCTTGATTTGTAGATTCGGATATGGATATAAGCTCATTCTTATCTTCTTCAAAAGCGGGGAGGTACTGCTTGACCAGTAAGCTATCGTTCGCAAGGAAATCATACGAATTATCATAGAAAGCAATAGCGCCATCTATAATCTTTTCAAGCTCGCGGCAGACAAGCTGACCTTCAAGTGTTGCAAGAAAATCGCGGGAGGCATCTTCCTTCAGTCTTTGAGCAAAGTCGGAAAGCAGCCCGACTCCGCGAGGAGAGGTTATAAGCTTGCCGTGAAGCTTTATAAGGAATGGGGCTATTTCAGACGAGTCCTTGACTGTTGTGGTCAAAAGAGAGAGCAGGTCTGTCAGAGGGGTGTTGAGGTTTATGTCTGCGAGATTGCAGTCGTCGCAGACGTTGTATTTTTCATAAAGAGATGCCATAACTTCCTCAAGTACGGAATGACTGAGGGCAGCTATTTCTGCATCGTCCGCTATTCTCATTGACACGGGAAGTCCGAGCTTTTCAAAATTCTCGCGCACGGGACGCGACAAAAACGAGTCGATAGTGCATATATCTGCCTCGCCAAGAAGTAGCATCTGATTTTGCAGGTGAGTGTTTTCGGGGTTTTGCGCTATCGCGTCCATTATCGCCGAGGAAATGCGGCTTTTAAGCTCACTTGCCGCGGCGCGTGTAAATGTGACGACCAATATTTTGGATATATCTGCGTTTTTTTCAAGAATGTTTTTGATAATTCTCTGTGTCAGAGTAAAGGTCTTACCCGATCCCGCGGCGGCGCTCACGAGCACGTTTCTGCCGCTTATGTCCAGCGCTTGCTGTTGCGCAGGAGTAAACTTGGATTCTGCCATAATGCTCTCCTTTCTTAAAATTTGGATTTAACTGCAACAGGACAGGAATGACGCACAGGACAGTATTTGCAGCTTTCTGCCGATGGGGTGCGTGTGGCAACTCCCGAGAATATCTGGTTTGCGGTGTTCTCGACTGTTTGGGTGAGAATATCCTTCATTTGAGATATTTTTTCCTCGGAGTAAAGCTCGGAGCAACTGTCAAGCTTGTCCTTTTTGGCTGCGTTTGCCGCAGCGGTGCTGATATAGTCGTAATTAAGATTTTTATTTGATGCTAAAAGGAAATCCTCACCGTCGTATATCATACCGCTTCGCGCTATGGATATGTCTCCCGCGGATTCTATAGCGGATACGTACAAAGAAGCACCCGGAATGACTGCTTCCGCATTACCAAATGCAGATTTGTTTTTCTCGGAGGCTATAGCGAAGAGATAAGCGGGAAGCTGTAGATCTGCACCTGAGACAACCTTTTCCTCATTAAAGGATACGCTGCCAGTTTTATAGTCTATAATTCGCACGTAGGTTATGCCGTCCTTTGTGTATGTGTCAACTCTGTCTGCGCTTCCGCCGAGATAGACGGTAGGGGAATTTTCAATAGAACTCAAGGTTATCTCAAAAGGCTTGAGTGATCTTGCGCCGTAATTAGAAATGCTCTGCTCAAAGGAGAACATCTTGAAATCCGACATTGAGAACTCCTCGGATATGTTGTTTGCCATAAGGTACGCCATATTTCTGAGCTTTGAGAAAGCAAACATGATAGCGGGAGTTTTGGGGCAGTTTGTAAGCTCAATATATCTGTCCACCCATTTATCCGTGAGCGAGAGTATCTGTGTGGAGGTCTGTGGGTGCAGAGAACCGTCTGTAAGACGTATCTCGCGGAAAAGATTTTCAAGAACGTAGTGTATAAGAGTTCCCGATTCCGCCGCGCTTACTGTTGCGAGCTCGCGCGGACGAAGGTCAAGCATATGCTTGCTCCAATAGAGCATAGGACACTTGACGAAATTCTGTATTTTCGTTTTGGACAGATAAAGCGAATCTCCGAGAATGGACTGCAACTTTTCTGTGGGGATAGTATCATCAAGCGACAGACTATCGCCAAAATATTCTTTTTTATGTCCCTCAAGCTCCATAATTTCGCCAAATGTCCTCTTATGATCAGACATAGCCTTTACAGACTTGCCGTTAAAATGCTCTATCGGTATTTCAAACAATGTAAGCAGTCTGCGCCAAGGCGTTGATGGAGAGACCGAGCCGCCCGAAATGCTTGAGGAATAAGTTGTGACTATCAGCTTCTCAGAGGGAGTGGTCATAGCCCTGTAGACATAGAAAAGTTCATCGGACATAAGTCGCTGGCGTCTTGCCTTGAAGGTGATACCGACCTCCGACAGAATTTCCTTGTCAGACTCGCAAAGAAGTCCTGCATCTTTGGGGATAGACGGAAATACTCCCTCGCACAGTCCCATAATTATACCAAGCTTTACACCCTCAACTCTAAGTGTTGCCGCTGAGCCTATGGTCACGCACTCGCTTATGGACGGTACAGAAGCTATCTCCGTGCCAGCAAGCATTATCTCGATAGCGGTCATAAGCTCGTCGGGCGTGAGCTGTTCATCGCCCAAGGCACAGCATATTTGTGAGAGAGTGGAGACAATCACGTCGTATACACGCAGTATTTCGCCCGCATCCTTGATATTACCAAGCTCCAGCTCTAGCTCTGCCAGATTACACAGGCGATCTGAAAGTCCATGATGCTCCATATAGGAATATAGGGCGCGACAAAGCTCAGTGGCATTGCCACCTGCCGATTTCATCTGGATTTTCAGTTCTTCAAGAGGGGATATGAGTGTCTTGCGGACTTTGTTTGCAGCTTCAAGTATATCCGCTGCTCGTTTGCTGTTATCTACAACGTATCCTGAGGGGTTCATATTCCACACCTGGGATGCGAATGTCTTACCTTGGATATTCCACGTAAGGCAATATTCCTCAAACATATCCGCATCTCTGTCGTCAATACCGCAAAGTCCTGTTTTCAGTAGCGTTAATACGTCACCAAGACGGTAGTTTCTCGCCACGCAGCGCAGAGACGAGAGCATAAATCTCGCCGCAGGGGTGGATGTTAGTTGTGTTTTCTCGGATATGAAATATGGGATATTGTATTTTGAAAACACCGCGTTTATAATTCCTGAGCGTTCATCGGGGTTGCGCAGAATAACTGCTATATCAGAATATTTCAGACCGTTTTTACGCGCCTGAAGTATTTTCAGCGCGGCACATTCCGTCTCCTCGTACTCGTTTTCGCACTCTATCATTTCTATGTCGTGCGAAAGTTCCTCGGGAACTTCGGGAAGGGACTCCTTTTTTGCGGTGAAATCCCAAAGATGTTTTTCAAGTATTTTGAGCTGTGGGCTATGAGTTCGAACGTTTCCACCCAGAATAATATCATCAAAATTTCTTCCGCTTTCGCGAGATGCACGGGTAAGCTTTTTTATGGTTTCGGTGATACTTGAATTATGTGGCGCATGATATCCGCGCTCCTTGGAGTAGACGGATATATATGTATTGTCTGCCTGTTTCATTATTTGTTCAAGTATCTTGTGTTGAATGCCCGTAAAGTCCGTAAACGAATCTATGAATACGTCAGCACCTTCAAAAAAATTGTGTTTGCAAAGGCAGTCATAAAGACGTTCAAATTTGTTTTCAGCTGCGATTGCACCCTCTCCAAGAGATAATTCAAGATTTTCATAAAAGGTTGCAATAACGGCGTTTATATCCGAGAGCTTGTCCTTTACGTCATTTTGTTCTGTGTTTTCTATTGCGTCCTCAAGTGCTTTTATGGATATGGAGTTAGCGCGCAGCTCATCTGCCGTGGCAAGCATAAGACTTGCAAGGCTGGCGTCTGGCAGGGTTCGGCTATAATTTGAGAGAAAGGGGGAGAGCTGGCGTATGCTTTTCCACATGATTAGGTTGCGCATGCCGTCAGTGATAGAAGTATAGCTTATACCGCCGTATTTTCCAAACACAAGCTCACACAGACGGGAGAAGCTTATGACCTCAAAATAAAGCCCAGCGCTGTCCGGTAGATCTGCCAGCAATGACTCTGCAACAAACACCTGCTGCTCTGGAACGAGCAGATAAGTGCGCTTGTTCTGTGATATGGAGTTTTTAATTTCCTGCGTTATGCGGCTTGTCTTGCCACTTCCTGCGCAGCCGAAAATGAGATTGATCATACTTACTCCCCAATGCATCCTTGTCGATTTTTGACTATAGTAATCGAATACTAATTATATTATACCAAATAATCGGCGCAAAAACAAGAATATTTTAATAATTCAATGACTTTTTAATTGTTCGTCATTAAATCGTCACAAATTTTGAATATAATCAAATTGATAAATAATGGAAAGGAAGTGGTTTTATGAATAATTATGACAATAATCATGACGGTGTGAATAATAACTACGACCAATCCTACAAGCAGGAAGGCGAGGGGCAGTATTCATATAGCTACACACCTAAGGATACGAAAAAAATAAAAACGCGCGCAATGGTTATTAAATACATTATTATCGCCATGATGTCAATAATGATTTCTTTTATGACGATTTTGCCCGGGATCGTATTTGGAGCATTGGCTATAAAGAATTTTTTCGGTGAAGGCAAGAACGGTACCTCTGCTGCGACAATAGGCGGTGAATCGAAGATTGGAGATCACGGCATTAGCGCGATTGATGTGACCTCGGAAAATCTATATTATTACTCCCAATACGGTATTACCTCCACGGGAGTTATCGTGACCAACTCGGAATACACGGATGAATTGATATTCGGAGATAAAATAATATCTGTGAACGGAGTAGATATATCCGTATCGGAGGATATAGAGCAGGCAATGAATGATTGTTCTGTGGGAGACGAGATAACTCTAACGGTGGAACGAAAAGGAGAAACACTGGCGGTTTGTATAATCCTACGCGAGAGAGCAGCGGATTATGTGGATTTTGAATAATCTTAAATGACTATTTACAGAAAGGACGAGAAATATGTTTCACATACTTGTAGTTGACGACGAAGCGAGAATTCGCTCGATAATAAAAAAATACGCTGAATTTGAGGGCCATATGGTGACCGAGGCAGGTGACGGAATGGAGGCGGTAAGACTTTGCCGCAGAGAAAAGTTTGACATTATTATAATGGACATTATGATGCCGGAGCTTGACGGATTTTCCGCTTGCAGAGAGATAAGAAAGGTATCGCAGACTCCTATCATAATGCTTTCGGCGCGCGGAGAGGAATACGACAAAATAAACGGATTTGAGCTTGGCGTTGACGATTATGTGGTAAAGCCCTTTTCTCCCAAGGAGCTTATGCTCCGCATAGGCGCCGTAATGAAGCGTGCGTCGGGCGCGGTGGCGACTGACATGGGAGCGCAGAAAAAACAGAATATCATTATTGAGCTTGACGGAGGCGGACTCAAGGCCGATGTGACTGCTCGAATAGTATACATAAAGGGACAAAGAATAGAAATGTCACCCAAGGAATACGACCTGTTTTTCTATATGCTGGACAATAGAAATATTGCTCTTTCGCGAGAAAAGCTTATCAGTGAGGTCTGGGGATATGATTTCTACGGAGACGCGCGCACACTTGACACTCACATAAAGCTGTTGCGCAAAAGCCTTGGTGAATATAGCAAATATATAGTCACGCTCCGAGGAGTTGGCTATAGATTTGAAGGTGAGAACTGATAATTTTACTTTGTGACGGAGAAAACTATGAACAACAATGCGTATCAGACGCAGGAAAAAAGGAAAAGAATAAATAGCCGCTACGAAATGGGAGTTTCGTGGCGGTTGTTTGGCGCTTTGCTGATATTCGTTGCGGTAATGCTTATCGTAATATGGGTGTTTCAGGTTGCGCTATTAAACTGGTTTTATGAACAAAGCAAAATGGACGAGCTTGAGGCAACTGACAAGGCACTCACCGCAACGCTTCCCAACATAGCAGAGCTTAATAATACCGCCAGCTTTTACGCGGCTGAATATGACGAATGCATACGTGTATTCATAGTTGAGAGTGGCGAGGCAAGGGAGATAGTAAAGGATGTTTGTGTTTCTCCCACTTGTTTTATACATCACGTGTCGGACAAGACGCTGTCAAATTATTGCCACAAGGCCATGACAGCCGAGGACAGACTTTATATAGAGCAGCTTGCTCACTCGAATTCGCATCCAAAGCACAGCAATTTCGGGACGGTGTACGTCTCGCTCAAGGAGTCGGGGGGCAACACGTATGTTATAATGCTCAACTCTGATCATTTGCCGCTTAATGCGACGGTAAACACATTGCAGATGCAGTTTAGTTGGATAGCATTTATACTTCTCATTGCAGCTCTTATCGTAGCTCTCAGTATTTCAAAGTCGGTGTGCAAGCCACTCAAGGAGATGGGCAAGTCGGCAGAGATGTTGGCTCAAGGCAACTATAACGCGCATTTTAAGGGTGGAAATTACCGAGAATCTCAAGAGCTTGCCGACGCGCTCAATTATGCCGCGTACGAGCTCTCAAAGACCGACGCTCTTCAAAAGGAGCTTGTGGCAAACATATCCCATGATCTGCGTACTCCACTGACTATGATAAAGGGATACGGTGAAGTAATGAGAGATATTCCTGACGAGAATACTCCCGAAAATCTTCAGGTCATAATAGACGAGACCGAAAGACTTAACGAGCTTGTAAATGACATGCTTGACCTGTCCAAGATACGTTCTGGCGCGAGAAAGCCCGAACTTGAGGAATTTAACCTCACGCAGACGGTAAACGAGGTAATGAGCAGATATTCAAAGCTCACCGAGCGAGACGGATACAGAATTACCTTTGACTTTGACAGAGAGATATACGTGCGTGCGGATAGAACTATGATTTTGCAGGTTATTTACAATCTCATAAATAACGCTATAAACTACACGGGTGATGATAAGTACGTAAAGGTTGTTCAGAGTCATAGCGAGGGTGTAGTACGTATTTCTGTGACCGACACGGGCGAGGGAATAGATAAAGAAGATATGCCGCTTGTCTGGGACAGATATTACAAGGTTGACAAGGTGCACAAGCGCGCAAGAATAGGAACGGGACTTGGACTTTCCATAGTAAAGGGTGTACTTGAATCTCACAACGCGCATTACGGACTTAACAGCAAGCTCGGAGAGGGCTCTACCTTCTGGTTTGAGCTTGAAATAGTAAGAAGTGAGTTTATCGCGCTCAAATAAAATTTAATGTCACTCTAAAAAGGCACTTGAATTTTTGGGAGTTTAATGGTATAATTACTTGAAAAACACAACGGAGGTATTTATGACGGACAGAGATATTATTTTAAAGACAATTATAAAATGCCCCGTGTGTTCAAGTGACGTATATGAATCGGAAAACAAAAAAAGCCTGTTCTGCACAGGACAAAGACGGCATTGCTTTGATTTTTCGGCTGACGGATACGTGAGTCTGTCGCAGCAGGGGGCGGGAGATTCCAAGCAGGCAATAGCTGCAAGACGGAATTTCCTCTCGGGTGACTATTATCTTCCTTTGGCACAAAAGCTTTGCGAGGTCGTATCGAAACATATCGGAGATGATGCTGTTATACTTGATGCGGGTTGCGGAGAGGGCTATTATACCAATAAAATAGCTGAAAAATTTGGATTTGTGCTTGGATTTGATTTGTCCAAATTTGGAGTTTCTGCGGGAGCAAAATCCGCAAAACGTCAAGGTATAGACAACACGTTTTATGCAACGGGCAGTGTGTTCGAGCTTCCCGTAAAGGACGCAAGCGTCAACTGTGTGTTAAACATATTTGCGCCATGCGCAGAGAGCGAGTATATGCGAGTTCTTAAAGACGGCGGTGTGCTTATAGTTGTCGGTGCGGGCAAGGATCATCTTATGGGGCTCAAGCGCGTGCTTTACGAGTCCACGTATGAAAACAAAGAGCGTGCAGATCTGCCTGTAAATGCAGATATGATTGAGCGACTGGACCTGAAATACAAGATAGAAGTAAACGGACAAAGCGATGTGGACAATCTTTTCTCAATGACACCTTATTATTGGCGCACCTCCGAGGCAGACAAGGAAAAGCTTCTAGACGTGGAGTGCCTAAAGACCGAGGTTGAATTTGAGATATACGTATATAAAAAGTCGCATTAAAATTTTCAGAAGGGTATAGACTGAAATGAAATTTTCACTTTGTATTCCTATGTATAACGAGGCGTCAATAATTGCGGATACCGCAAGGACACTTTCGGATTATATGTCGGAGCACTTTGATGACTATGAGATAATCTTTTCGAACGATGGCTCGCGGGACAGTTGCGGAGACATTGTAAGAGAGATGGCTTTGCCGCGCGTCAAGGTCATAGAAAATAAAGAGAATATGGGCAAGGGATATACCGTCCGTATGGCTATGCTTGAAGCGGAGGGGGATATTGTTATGTTCACCGACGCCGACCTCGCATACGGCACGGATGTGATTGGTCGTGTGCGAGACGAGTTCGAGAAAAATCCGCAAATGCAGATGCTTATAGGATCAAGAAATCTCTCCAAGGACGGATACGAAGGATACACGTTTATCAGGAAAATAGCGTCAAAATCATACGTAAAGGTATTGTGTCTGGTGGGTGGCTTTAAAATCTCCGACTCGCAGTGTGGATGTAAGGCTTTTTCGGGCGAGACAGCCAAAAATGTCTTTTCTCGATGCGAGGTCAACCGCTTTGCGTTTGACTTTGAATGTATTCTCTGGGCAAACAAGCTTGGTATAAAAATTGATGAGCTGCCTGTCAAGGTAATAAACCACCGCGAGTCCACGGTCAACGTCTGGAGTGATTCATTCAAAATGCTCCGCGACGTGTATAGAATGAAAAAGAGAATAAAAAATATTCAGATATAACAAAAACGGCAGTTCTTCTGCCGTTTTTTGAAAGGATAAAATGAAACAAAGACTTTTTGAGATTCAGGATAAGGAATACAAAAGCTTTCAAAGTAAGCTTCTGCCCACAGTGAGTGAAGACCGCATAATTGGCGTGAGAACTCCCGAGCTTCGCAAACTTGCAAGAGAACTTGCGGGCACAAAGGATGCAGAGGATTTTCTCTGCGAGCTTCCTCACAAATATTACGAGGAGGACAACCTTCACGCGTTTGTTATTGAGCAGATAAATGATTTTGATAGTTGCATAGCCGAGATCAATGCATTTTTGCCGTATGTTGACAACTGGGGGACATGTGACTCTATGCGTCCAAAATGCTTTAAGAAAAACAAGGAAAGGCTGCTTTTGGAGATAGACAAATGGCTTTCTTCGAGCCACACGTACACTCTGCGATTTGGCATAGAGACGCTCATGCTTTATTATCTGGATGACGGCTTCAAAACAGAATATCACGAAAGAGTTGCGAAAATAACAAGTCAGGAATATTACGTAAATATGATGATAGCGTGGTATTTTGCGACTGCGCTTGCAAATCTGTGGGATGAAACCTTGCCGTATATAGAGAAAAAAGCTTTGCCCATATGGGTTCATAACAAGGCTATTCAAAAGGCGGTTGAGAGCTATCGGATAACGAATGAGCAAAAAGAGTATTTGAAAAAGCTGAGAATGAAATAAAAGGTGTTGCAAAAGCAACACCTTTTTAGTTATAATATCAACCACTTTTTCTTGGGCGACCATTTCTTTGCGGGCTTAAGTCCTTTGAGGGCGGTAGCCTTTTTTTGTTTTTTGAGTATCAGCATACCCGTGGTCTTACTAATCTTTGCGTATTTTTTGATTCGTCTGATCTTTCTTTTCTGATAATCGGAGTGAGGGTCGCCCATAACGACTCTGTTTATTGCCGCCAGCACTCGCGCTGTTTTTTCCAGCGCGTCCAGTATATCGTATATAACGCTGTTGCCCGAGGATGCTTTAAGCTTGTCCCGTTTTACATAGACGCTTGCAACCTTTTTATACTGTATTGGGTTGGGCATTTTACACCTCCTAAAAATTTTGTGTCAGACTTAACTTAAAATCAAGAATTTGCGCGGCTGTCCTGGATAAGATCGTATATTGCTTGTATTGCCACTCGGATTGCCGCTTCTGTGTCGTGCGTCTCGTCATTACCCGTGTCAAGTCCGGCCTCGAATCTTTCCTGATTCCAGACGACTGAAAATACAGAGCCGCAACGTACGCCAAGAGATGCCGCAACGGTAAACAGAGCACCGGATTCCATCTCACTTGCAAGCACGCCAAGTCTCTTCCAAGCCTCCCACTGATAGAGAAGCTTCTGACTTGTGGGCATACGGGCAGGAGAATGCTGACCGTAGAAGGAGTCCTTTGCCTGAACAACGCCCGTGTGATAATTATGGCCAAGCTTTTTAGCTGAGTTAACAAGAGCGAAAAGAGCCTCGCTATCGGATACCGCAGGGAATTCAAGAGGTGCGTATTCAAGCGACGTTCCGTCCTGGCGAACTGCGCCTGACGCGATAACTACGTCACCCGATTTAACCTTAAGAGAAATTCCCCCGCAAGTGCCTACGCGTATAAACGTGTGCGCGCCGCAAGCCGCAAGCTCCTCCATAGCTATCGCAGCGGAGGGACCGCCGATGCCCGTAGAGCAAACTGTGACAAGCTCTCCGTTTATGTATCCGTTATATATGTTGTATTCGCGATTAGAGGAGATGTGTACAGGGTTGTCAAAATGGGCAGCGATCTTCTCGCATCTGCCGGGGTCTCCGGGAAGGATACAGTATTTTCCTATGTCACCCTTTCCCACGTTTATGTGATACTGAATAGTTTTTGATTCAAGCATAAAATACTCCTTTAGATTAGATTTTTGCCTTTTACGTTTTTATTATATCATATGTTGATAAATTTTTCAACAGTTTTTGGCAATAAAAAACACGCATAGCGCAGACTGCAAAAAAGCACAATAAAAATAAAAACGGCAGGGAATAACAAAATGAGTATAATCAAGCTTGATTCATCTTTTATAAATTACGGAAACGCGGTAGGAAAAAAGGAATTTGAGGGCCCTCTCGGAAACCTTTTCGATATGCACGATCAGACCGACAGATTTGGTCAGAAAACCTGGGAGGAGGCAGAGGGAGAGATGCTCCGTCTCGCGTTCAATATTGCACTTAAAAAAAGCAATCTTACCTTTGACGACATAGGTGCACTTTTTGCGGGCGATCTGCTCAATCAATGCACGAGCTCGGCGTACGGACTGTTGGGCTGCAATATACCCTACTTTGGAATTTACGGTGCTTGCTCAACGTCAGCCGAGGGAATAATGCTCGCGTCTATTATGACGACTCACGGCGTATATGATATTTGCGCCGCCGCAACGTCGTCGCACAACTGCTCTGCGGAAAGACAGTACAGAACACCCATTGAGTACGGCGGTCAGCGTCCGCCCACAGCGCAGTGGACGGTCACGGGCGCGGGAGCGTTTATCATAGGAGACGGTAGTGCAGGCAAGGTCAAAATACGCGCCGCACTGCCAGGGCGTGTAATGGAAAAGGGAATTTGCGATGCGGCAAATATGGGTGCTGCGATGGCACCCGCGATAGTTGACACCTGCTCGCGTTTTTTGCGCGAGAGCAAAACTACACCTGATGACTATGACCTTATACTCACGGGCGACCTCGGGCACGAGGGTGGCGAGATATTCAAGGAGCTTATGAGTCTTGAGGGGCATGATGTGAGTCAGGTTTACAATGACTGCGGAATACTGATGTTTGATAAGGACAAGCAGGACACGCATGCGGGGGGTTCTGGATGCGGTTGTGCGGCAAGCGTGCTTTCGGCGTATATTTTACCCAAGATGGAGCGTGGCGAGCTTAAAAACATACTGTTTATCGCCTCGGGCGCGATGATGAGTCCCGATAGTCTGAAGCAAGGGCAGGCGATACCTGCAATAGGACATCTGTTGAATTTCAAAATTGAGTAAGGAGATATAGATATGTTAGACTGGGCACTGCTTGTAAGAGCGATAATTTTTGGAGGACTGTTGTGCGTTATAGCGCAGATACTGATAGATAAGACCAAGCTCACGCCCGCGAGGATACTTGTGCTTTACGTGGTCGTAGGTGTTATTTTGGGTGCGGTTGGGCTTTATGAGCCCTTTGCGGAGTATGCAGGTGCGGGAGCATCTGTGCCCCTTACAGGCTTTGGATATAATATTTCCAAAGGAGTTAGGGAAGCGGTGGATAAAGACGGCATAGTTGGCATTTTCAGCGGTGGGTTGACTGCCGCTGCCGCAGGGACGGCAGCCGCGCTGTTTTTCGGATATCTTGCCGCGTTGATATTTAAGGGGAATAGAAGAGGTTGAATTCTTGCTACTTTGTCAGCAGTGACAAAGTAGCCAAAACACCGCAAAGAGAGGGAGGTTGCGATTCCTCCCTCCCTCTTGAAACCCACTACACAAACGCCTACTCGGGAGCCGTTTATCGTAGTTAAGACGGATATTACATCGCCTCACCATATATAACGAGTTTGCTTGCAAACTCGTGGAGAGAGGAGAGTCTTGAGAGGGGAGAGGGTCATCCGTTTTGCGTAGCAAAATTTTTTCGGGAGAAAAAATAGGACACTCTCCCATCTTAAGTGGCTTTCTTTGGATACTTTCTGCAGCTATTGGCAGAAAGTATCGTACAACCTCAATTATGTCAACAAATCTCGCAGTTTCTCAAGCGCGCTTTTTTCAATTCTACTCACGTATGAACGCGAGATTCCTATCTTATCCGCTATTTGCTTTTGCGTCTGCTCGGGCGTGCCCATAAGTCCGTATCGCATAATAATTATTTGACGTTCGCGAGGAGATAGCTTTGTGTTAATATATTTGATAGCTTTGTCGGTAAGTATCTTTCTTTGCACCTCGTCTGTCACGTTTTCGTCGCTACTGAGAACGTCTATATAGGTTAAGGGGTTGCCGTCTCTGTCAACGTCTATGGTGTCGTTGATGGAGACCTCGCAAGCCCTCCTTTTCTGTGAGCGAAAGTTCATAAGTATCTCATTTTGAATACATTTTGAAGCGTAGGTGGCAAATCTTGCGCCATTTTCTGCGTTAAAGGAATCCACTGCTTTGACGAGTCCTATAGTCCCTATGGAGATAAGGTCCTCTTGGTTTTTTGATGAGGAATAGTATTTTCTGACTATATGGGATACAAGTCGCAGGTTGTGCAAAATAAGCTTTTGTCTGGCATCCTCATCTCCCTGAATTTTTCTCTCAAAATAAAGGCTTTCTTCTTCCTTGCTCAGTGTTTCGGGAAAGTTTTGCGCACTGCCTATGCCCAGCACCGGCTGTACCAGCTTTGCAAGAGTTGCTAAAATCAAGGCGAAGACTATCATATCTATCGACTCCCTTCAGGTAAGTAAAATGTTTACTGAATGATATGAGAGCCTTGCCTGTACTTATCCCGACGGACAATCAGAAATTTTTGATTTTTTAGTTGTCGAAAATTGTAAATAAAAAATAAATACGCAAAAATTGTCTTGACAAAGGTCGCGAGGTGTAGTATAATTCAGAGGTCGCAAAGCGATCACCGCATAAAAAATCGGGGGTGCTGAACTCCACATATGCACAATCTAATGTGCTGAGGATACGGCTGAGATGGAAGAATTCCGAACCCTGAGAGCATAGCTCTCGTACCTGATACGGATAATACCGGCGTAGGAAAGATTCACATAAGTGATTTCACTTGAAATCGCGTAAATTTGTCCACCGGAAGATTTTTCGTGCGGACAAATTTTTATTTTAAGGAGGAAATCACAATGAAGAAAAGGCTTCTTTGTGTCACAGAGGGTGCGATAATCATTGCTCTGGCTTATGTTATCGAGCTTCTGTGCGTGTGGCTTAACACCATAACAGGTATTGGAGCACTTTTACCGTTCGGCGGAACTATTACCATCAGTATGCTTCCAATAGCATACTATTCCTACAGACATGGCATTGGTTGGGGTGTTGGCGTTGGTTTTGTTTACTCGTTGCTTCAAATGATGTTGGGCTTTTACGTGCCCCCCGCAAATACTTGGTGGGCGGTAGCTCTTTGCGTGCTTCTTGACTACGTCATAGCATTCTCGGTTGTAGGTCTCTCCGACCTTTTCACAAAACTTTTCGGAAAGCACAGACTTGTCGGCTACGGAGTAGGAGCCGTTGCGGTATGCGTTATTAGATTTTTGTGCAGCTTTCTTTCGGGAGTTATTCTCTGGGGAAGCTACGCGCCCGAGGGAATGAACGTGTGGGTGTATTCACTTGTTTACAATGCGTCGTATATGCTTCCCAACGCGATACTTACAGGCATCCTGGCAGTCGCGATCTGCGCGGCTCTTGACCCCAAGACCTTAAAACCTATAAAGAAAAGTGTATAAAAACAAAAACTCCCGACAACCGTCGGGAATTTTTTATTGAAGTTATTATCTCACCTGAACGAAGCCAAGCTTTTTCTGTACCTTGCCGAGTGTACGGCGAGCGACGTAGGACGCTTCCTCGGCACCCTTCTTCATCTGTGCCTCAAGGCCTGCCTTGTCCGAGAGTATCTGGTTGTATCTCTGCTGAACGGGAGCTAATGCATCTGCGCAAACCTCACCTACCGCAAGCTTGAAGTCGCCATAACCCTTGCCCTCAAACTCGCGCTCTATTTCGTCAAGCTCCTTGCCTGTAAAGCAGGAGTAGATAGTCATAAGGTTGTTTATTCCGTCCTTACCCTCGGCGTAGCGAACTACGGTATCCGAGTCGGTGACGGCTCTCTTGAACTTGCGGATGATTGTGTCTCTGTCGTCAAGAATATAAACTATCGCGTTGGGATTTTCGTCCGACTTACTCATCTTCTTGGTAGGCTCGGACAGGGACATTATCTTTTTTCCGTTCTTGGAAATTATAGGCTCGGGGATAGTAAACAGATTGGGGTAGAGCTGATTCATTCTTGTCGCAATGTCGCGGCAAAGCTCAACGTGCTGTTTCTGGTCAATGCCTACGGGAACGACGTCTGTCTGATAAAGCAAAATATCCGCTGCCATAAGTGCGGGGTAGGTGAACAAACCCGCATTGATGTTGTCTGCGTGACGCGCAGACTTATCCTTGAACTGTGTCATTCTTGAAAGCTCGCCGAACATTGTAAAGCAGTTGAGGATCCAAGCAAGCTCCGCGTGCTCGTGAACGTGTGACTGAACGTAAAGAGTATTCTTTTCGGGGTCAAGTCCTGCCGCCATATAAAGAGCCAATGTCTCGTATGTGCGACGGCGAAGGTCTGCGGGGTTCTGACGCACGGTTATGGCGTGTGAGTCAACGACGCAGTAAAAGCACTTGTATTTCTCGGAGTAAGACGAAAAATTCTTCAAAGCTCCGAGATAATTTCCTATTGTAAGATTTCCGCTGGGCTGAATACCCGAGAAGGAAACGAGTTGATTCTGAAACATAATAAGTCTCCGTTTATAATGTAATTACAATGGGTATATCACAATATTTGAGCAATTTCAAGAGGAAAAATAAATTTTTGCGCTTTTGAATTGACTTGTTGCGGGATAAGTGCTATAATTAAGTGTCACGGAACTGAGGGAATGCAGTGAGAATCTGCAGCAACAGCCATTACCGTATTTTTTGTCGGTATATTTCGGCTATAATTTCCGTCTTGCTCCTCGACATACCTCCATGTATGCCTTGAGTCGCTGACGAAAATTCCATCTCGAAATCTACTCGCCAAAAGCGAGAGCCAAAATATGCAACCCAAAATGAGTCGGGTCGCTCGCCGTGATAAAAATATACATCTAGAGGAGGATTCTGAAATGAGAAGAATCAAAACACTCGTGGCGATAGCCTGTCTCCTTTGCTGTGTACTGACTGTGGGGGCATTTGCCGCGGTCATGCAGGTATCTGCGGCACAGCCGCCCGTAACGGTCAACGTGCGGATTGAGGGCATCACACAAAACATTTACCACGGCGACATCACCGTCGGTATGGGCAGCACGCTGCAGGACGTACTCGTATGGCTTGACACAAAGGAGTCGGACATTACGATCACGGGAGTAGAGAGCGGATATATCACCGCCGTAAATGCCGAAAGCTACGGTACGGCAAGCCTTCTCCTAGGCGCGGGCAGAAATAAAAAAGAGGACGCGATCGACCTTTCTGCAGGCATTATGCTATGCAAAAAAACGGGCGACTCCGTAAAAAAGGGCGAGGTAATTG
>JAZOUO010000102.1:0-22991 GCA_045658225.1 Eubacteriales bacterium | reverse complement strand
CGACGGGCAAGAGAAACCACACACATAAAACCGCAAGGTTTTATGTAAGGGTTCTGAATCCCCTTTATTAAAAGAGAGGGTTAATCCCTCTCTTTGTTTTTTGACCTGCGCGACGGGCAAGAGAAACCACACACATAAAACGGCAAGGTTTTATGCAAAACAACTCCCCCAAAAGCTCGGGGGAGTTGTTTACCTATATAGCTCGTTTAGCCAACTTTTTTAGCAACTCGGAGAGGGGAACTATGAGTAGACCCGCAAGTAGATTTCCGATTCCGTGAATTATGTCAAAGGGCAATCCCGAGGCTATCCACGCAAGTGTTTGCTGAAAATCAAATCCGAACATAAGTGCTTGCGCGGGAGCGTAAAGTACACCGAATGCAAGTCCGTGCATACAGCATACGGCAGGGTAGACTATACACGCAACAATCCTCGGCATTTTCTTTGGTAAAAGCATTGTCACACCCCATAGAATTGCCCATACGTACAAATACGGCCACCACCACATAGCGAATCCCGCATATAAGCCACACAGCACAACGTATACGTAAATGGGTATTAAAGCCTTCCAACGAAAGACAAGAGTATATACGATTGTCAACATTCCGAGCAGGTGAATGTTAGGTAATACCTCCATAAGTATGTCTGAACAAAACATAAGCGTTCCAAGCATTGCAAATATACATATTTGCAAAACAACCTTGGAATAGCTTTGTTTTTTTCTGTTTTGTGGCTTAGAATCTTTCATAAACTATTTCGTAATGCTCTCCGTCTGAAATTTCTGTGGACTCGACACCAGTCATCAGGTATTCGCCGTCCTTGTAAAACGCCCAATAGTAATTGCCCGAGTCGGCGGTTATGGTCATTCCGTTTACGGTCTTAACGTAAAGACCGTACTGACCATCCTCACCCGCTATAATATTGTGCTCAAGAAGCGCGTCGCCGATAGTTTTTTTATCAGTGTTGATGGTGAATGTGACAGACTGTTCCTCAACCTTGACTTCAACCTCGATGGTTGTCTCGCCACGACCGAGCTTTGTGTCCTTAAGATAGGTTGCGTTCTCCCAAAGTCCTGTTGCGTCTACCTTATTGCCGCAGGATACGAGACAAAGAACAAAAACAAGTGACATCGTGACACAAATAATAGAGTTAATTGTTTTTCTCATGATTTTTTGATCCCTTCATGTGTTTTATAATTATCACAAAAAGGATAAAATAAAAGCGCTCTCCACGGAGCGCATGCAAAATAAGACTTGGGAGACCCTGCCCGTATCCCAAATCAGCATCGCATCTCTCCACTTGCCCAAGAGACCTTTATCTGTCACAGAACGATAAGCATTCCGACTTAACACCCGCAAATGCAAGTGAATTACGGTAATGGCTGTTGCCGCGGATTTGCACCGCAATTTCCTTATCCCCGAGAGTACCGTCCCGCAGTACGCCCGACAACCGAAGCCTCAAGGCTTCGAGATGAACTGTGTTATTCTTTTGTGTAATATTATAATATCACATTTTTATATATTTTTCAAGGCTTTTCGCAAAAATTCAGAAAACAAAAGGATGGGAAATCCCATCCTTTTGTCATCACGACGCAAGCATCAAAAGCAGCCACACGATAAAGAACGCTGCGCTGATTATTCCTATGGTAATCAGCATTGGTCCTATCATAAGCTTAACGGTGGTAAAATACGTGTGCAGTGAGTCCTTGAACTTATTGCCGGTATAATTTCCGTTGCTTGCTTTGTTTGTCGTGTTATTTTTGTTTGAGTCGGGGCGAGAGCCGAACGCACGGGGGCGCATAGAGTCTATCCCCGACATGTCTACGATAGTCGAGCCGTCGTCAATATACACGGTCTTGACTTTTTTCTTTTTGTTTTTCTTTTCCTTGCTCATAAATCTTAATCCTGCGAGTAGAGATGGCAAGCAGCGAAATGTCCGGGCTCATATTCCTTATACTTGGGACAAACGTGCTTGCAAATTTCTTTGGCGTGTGGGCAACGCGTGTGGAAACGGCAGCCCTTGGGCGGATTTGCGGGCGAGGGAATATCTCCCGAGAGAACTATTCTGTTCATTTTGACATCGGGATTAGGATTGGGTATTGCTGAGAAAAGCGCCTGGGTGTAGGGGTGAAGGGGATTTGAGAAAATCTCCTTTTTGTTTCCAAACTCAACCATTGAGCCGAGATACATAACTCCTATCTTATCCGAGATAAACTTTACGACTGAAAGGTCGTGGGATATGAACAGATAAGTAAGTCCCATGGACGCTTGAAGCTCCTTGAGAAGATTTATTATCTGCGCCTGAATTGACACGTCAAGTGCGGATACGGGCTCGTCGCAGACCACAAGCTTGGGATTTACCGACAACGCACGTGCAATACATATTCTCTGACGCTGACCGCCCGAAAATTCGTGGGGGTATCTCTCATAGTAGTAATCACGGAGTCCGCATCTTTCCATAAGATTCATAACGTAATCCTTGACCTCAGTAGGAGGCACGATATTATGTACCTTTACAGGCTCGGAGAGAATGTCTCCTATCGTGCTTCTGGGGGGCAGGGATGAGTAGGGATCCTGGAAAATTATCTGCATCTGTGTGCGGATATTACGCATCTGCGAGGACTTGTAATTTGTAATGTCCTGACCGTCAAAAATTATCTGACCGCCGCTTGAGGGATGAAGCTTGAGTATAGTTCTACCCATAGTTGTCTTTCCGCATCCTGACTCACCAACTATACCAAGTGTTTCACCGGGTTTCAGCTTGAATGATACGTCATCAACCGCTACAAGCTCTTGCTGAACCTTGCCCGTGAGGGATTTCTTTATGGGGAAGCACTTGCGAAGATGTCTTACCTCCAAAAGAGCCTCGGGGTCAAAGGGCTTGGCATAGTCTGCTTCAATAGCCACTTTTCGCTCCTCTGCCTGTTTTTTAGCCTCTGCAACATCGTCATAAACGACGGAGGTTTCTGTTTCTTCATTGATGTTATTCAATTTTTCTTCCATGTTAAACCTCCTCGTCATCGTTATACAGGTGGCAAGCTACAAAGTGAGTGGGGCTCACCTGTACCATTCCGGGATAGTCGCCCGAGCACTTGTTCTTACACATAGAGCATCTTTCCTTAAAGAAGCAATGCTTTGGCATATTTACAGGGTTGGGAACGTTTCCTGGAATGTTAAATAGCGTATCGTCATTTGAGTCCATAGTGGGCTTGGATTTCTGCAAGCCTATGGTATAAGGGTGCAGGGGATTGTTGAATATTTCTCTGACAGTACCGCGCTCAATAACGCGTCCTGCGTACATTACGACCACGTAGTCTGCCATTTCAGCGATAACACCAAGGTCGTGAGTGATAAGGAGAATAGAGCCGTCAATCTTTTTCTTGAGGTCACGGAACAGATCGAGTATCTGTGCCTGAATTGTCACGTCCAGAGCTGTCGTGGGCTCGTCCGCAATAATAAGACGTGGGTCGCATGCAAGAGCCATAGAAATCATAACACGCTGTCTCATACCACCTGAGAGCTCGTGAGGGTATGACTTATACACACGCTCGGGTGCGGCGATTCCAACCAAGCTCAACATCTCAAGTGAGCGTCGCTTTGCCATTTCGGGAGTTGCGCCGGGGGTGTGAATGAACACGACCTCGTCAAGCTGATTTCCTATTGTGAATACGGGGTTGAGAGACGTCATAGGCTCCTGGAATATCATAGAGATCTGACGCCCACGGATCCTATGGATCTCGTTCATAGGCATCTCGGCAATATCATAGACCTTTTCTTCCATCTCATACTCGGGAACACCCGCGGAGTTAGTTATGTATGCGGGAACTCTGACGGGCTTGCCGTCCTTGCCTATAATATCGTTGCCATCCTTGTCCTTTTTGTTCTCAAAGAGAATTTTGCCGTTGGGCTTGCGCTTGAAGCGAGGAATAGGATTGCCATATTCGTCGCGCTTATAGTCGTAGGACTTAAATCGGATACTACCCGAATATATCTGACCCTGTGGGCCCTGAAGTAGTCTCATTATGGACATACTTGTGACGGATTTTCCACATCCCGACTCACCAACGATACCAACCGTCGCGCCCTTGGGAATTTCAAAGGACACACCGTTTACCGCTTTAACAACACCCTGATCGGTGAAGAAGTAGGTGTGGAGATCTTCTATCTCGAGAATGTTTTTGTCATCCTTCATTTTAGTGACAAATGCGCTCTCGTCAACCTTTCTGTACTTCTTTTTCTCTAGAGCTTTCATAACCTTAGCGTTAGCCTTGGCGATCGTGCGAATCTCTTTGTTTGAGAGGTAATGCTTGTCAGAGCTTTTTGCTGTATTAACTTTATTATTCAATTTGCTCATATATTACCTCCTCATCTTGGGGTCAAGGGCGTCACGCAGACCGTCGCCGATAAAGTTGAATCCAAGAACGGCGATGATAATACAGATGCCGGGAGGTCCCCATACATTGAAAAAGTTAGAAAGAATATCAGGATCCTTTGCCGCGTTGATCATAGTACCCCACGCAGCGTACTGTTCGGGAGCTCCAAGACCAAGATAGGAAAGGGAAGCCTCGTAAAGAATCATACTACCAAGGCTCAGAGTCATAGACACGATAAGCTGAGGCATTACATTAGGAATAAGATGCTTGAATATCTTTCTTCCCGTAGAATATCCCATTGCCTCTGCGGCAACCATATATTCCTGTTCACGAAGCGAGAGAATCTGACCGCGTACAAGACGCGCGGTTCCCGACCAGGATATAAGTGTCAGGAATCCCATAAGCCAGTATATCTTATACTGATAGTCAAACATTGACATTCCGCCCTCACGCAAGCCATCAATAATTGTACCGACTATAAGCAGAATGGGGAAGCCGGGCAGACACATAAGAATATCGCATATTCTCATTATGATATTATCAATAACTCCACCGAAATATCCCGCAATTCCGCCAAAGATAATTCCGAGGAAGGTGACGATAAATACCGCCATAAAGCTTATTGTAAGCGATATTTTACCGCCATTCATAAGTCTTGCAAGCACGTCCTTACCCGTTTTGTCTGTGCCAAGCGGATGCTCGGCACTGGGCTCGGAGAGCATATTATCGGTAAGGTTTGTTTCAATTACCTGATAAAAGCCGTGAACATTTCCGTTCTCGTCGGTGTATTCGACCCACTTGGTCGCATATTCAGTCTTACCCGTCTTGTCTATCTCGGTTGGGGAAACTCTGTAAAACAGAGGACCGACCCAACAGAAGATAAAGAGGGATAATACCATTATAAGACCGATAACACTAAGCTTTGAACGGAAGAAACGGCGAAGTACCATCTGAGTGGGAGACATCAGTTTGAGTGTCTGTTCGTGTGTGACCTCCTGTGAAGGTGCTTTGGATTCTGTGGTTTCAGGAGCTTCCTGATTTTCAGTCATTTCAAGATCAAGTTCTTTGTTTTCCATACCGCACCTCCTTATTCAAGCTTAACTCTCGGGTCAACTATCGCATACATAAGGTCTGCAAGCAGAACGCCTATAACACTGAGAAGAGCCAAGAACATATTGTAGCCCATTATAAAGGGAATGTCTGCAACAAGCATCGCCTCAAACGCTTTGTTTCCGATACCGGGAAGTCCGAATACCTGCTCTGTGATGATAGCACCCGAGAACAGACCCGGGAGAAGTCCCGCCAAAGATGTGACAAGAGGAATCATAGTGTTTCTGAAGGCGTGCTTATAAATAACTACCTTTTCCTTAAGACCCTTAGCTCTTGCCGTACGTATGTAGTCGGAGTTAAGAACCTCAAGCATATTTGTACGTGTCATTCTCATTCGTCCACCTATGCTGAGTATAACGACTGTCAGTATAGGGATAAACAAGTGCCACGCCTGGTCAAGGAGAAGGGCAAAGCCCGACAGATCCTTTGACGCGTCCACAAGTCCCGAGGCGGGGAACCATCCAAGCTGAATAGCAAAAATGTTCTTGAGAAGCTGTCCAAAGAAGAACGAGGGGAGTGAAATGCCTATCATTACAAGTACTGTGACGATATAGTCACGAATGGAGTACTGATGGGTAGCAGCGGTCACGCCGAGGGGAATTGCGATCATAAATTCAAAAATTGTGGCAATAAGAGCGACCCCAAAGGAAACTCCCATATGGTCCTTGATAACGTCGATAACGGGAACGCTGTACTTGAAGCTTTCTCCGAAGTCAAAGCGGATAAGCTTTCCTAGCCATGAGAGGTATCCCTCGAATATGTTAGTATCGAGACCGTAGGTCTTCATCATTGCATCAATTAGCTCTTGTGACGTTTCCGCGCCCGTTGTCGTGATAGAAGAAAGCTTCTGTGTGACGAAGTCAACGGGCATACATCTGATAAGAACGTAGATTATCAGAGAAACGCCAAGCAATATGAGTATAGAAAGTGCAAGTCTTTTAATTATATACTTTACCATAGCGTCCTCCTTTTACTTCTTTTTCAACGCATAGTATGCGTCAAGGTCTTCCTCATCGATCTGGTCGATAGGAATAATATATCCGTGCTTTTTCTTTTTCTTGCAGATTATCACGGCAACAGTCGCGCCGACTATAACCACAGCTACGCCGATGGAAATTCCCACAACTGCGCCCGAGCCCGTAGCAGCACCTGCATTCTCCGTGAATTTGATCTCCCAGATTCTATCAAGGGGAGAGGAGTAGGGGTTGATTTCTGTGGGGAACGAAGTGGAGTCGATTACGTTGGCATTATAAGCATAAAGCTGCTTTCTCTGGTAAACGGGAAGCTCGACCGCAAGGTCCAGAACATAGCCCATAGCCTCCTCGTAAAGTGCAGTACGGTCTGCCTGAATATCTGTTTCACGAGCGTCATCAATAATTTCGCTCATGTTGTTAAGAATGTCCATCTCCATCCAGTACGCGCTTTCGTTGGCAAGTATCTGATTATATCCCCACGCTTTTACGCTGGATGCGTTGGAATTCTTGTGATATACCTGATACATATCGGGGTCAACCGTAGTACCCCAAGCCGCAGCCCATACTGCAAGCGATCCGGTGGAGAGTTTTGTCAAAGCCTGTGTATCTGCAACGACCTCAACATCCCAGCCACACTCGTTAAGAAGCTTTGCAGCGGTCTGGAACACCTGATATGTCGGGTGGTCGGTGAGGTCAGAGCCTGCGATAGTGAAGGTGACCTTAAGATCAGCATCCGAGTAGCTCATTGTGTGGTTGTATGCCTGCGACATAAGCGACTTGATATTTTCAAGCGCCTTTTCCTCGCTGAATTTAATATAAGGGTAAGAATGACCGTTGGTCTGCTTGTTGCTTCCGTTGTCATCCTTAGGATAAGCCCAGCTTACCGTGGACATAGGCCAGAAGATCTGCTCTGCCGTACCCGCGTCATAATACTGAAGGGCGAGACTTGTATCCATAGCAGCCATAATAGCTCGGCGGAGATATATGTTGGGGATTCTTCCCGCGTTGATGCCTATATAACCGTATCCAAGCTGGTCAACCGCTATCTGCTCATAGCCCTTTGACTTTATGGAATCGAGTATAGCCGCGTTTTCCTTTGTGAGCTGAGGAGTGACGTAATGAACAGTACCCGACTGAAGCATTGTCAACGCGTCGTTGGTAGGTACTATCTGATAACGAACCTTGTCAATGTTGACGTGGTAATCAATAGTGGAGTCCTCGGGCAAACTTGCCTCAAGGCTTTCCTCAAAGTAGGGGTTAGACTTGAAGTAAACAACGTTGCTGCTGAAGAATTCGGTTCCCTCGACCTCATCCTCGTTTTTGTTGTTGGTCGCCATATATGCGCCCGCGCCCATAGGAACTGTCACGTTTCTGTGGGACTGAATAACGTCGGTCATAAAGTCAAAGCTACCGTAATCAACACCAAAGTTATTAGCCTTTATATCCACAGTGTAGCCCTCGCCGTAATAGTGCTGGGGCGCAACTGCGAAAGAGAAGTTCCATACTGCCTTGGGGTCTATACCGTTGATCTTGATCTGCAATACGTCGTATTCATCGGGATTTTTCGGGGTTCCGTCTTCATTGTGCTCGTGAGCCACCTTGTATGTATTGCCGTTCACCTCGACCTGCTCGGTGCTTGTGGTGTGACCGAGCGACACGATACCCGAGATGTTAGGGAAGGTCATCATACCGTCAGCGGTGTTTTCCTTGAGGATGATCTCCTTTGCCTTTGCCATATACTGTGTCTGGAGTTCCTGCGCGGTAGCCCAGGCGGTGAGGATTATGTGAAGCTCGCTATTTATCTTGGAGTCGTAAACGTACTTTACAGCATCCTCTTTAGTTGTTATAGTATTGGGATAATTTCTATGAACCTCCAAAATAACGTTCTTGTCAGCATTAGGCTTGCCGTCCTTGTCGCCAAATTTGACAGTGACGTAGCCTTCCATATACATAAACGAGGTTATTTCGTCAAATCCATGTGATTTGTAAGGTTCATCTGTGTAAGCCTCCTTGGCGCTCTCGTAGTCGGATTCAAGCTCCTTGTGGAAAAGCTCAAGGGTCTTATCATAGTCTTTTATAAGTTGATCAACGGTCACGGACGAGAGATCATCTGAAACCGCCTGCTTATAACCGTCAGAGAGTGTCCATTTGCTAAGAGCTTCTCTCATTTTTTCCTCTGTCGTGGAATAATTGCCCGAGGGAGTTCTTGCAACCTGCTCAAATGCGTTTATAAGCTCTTTTATACGGTTGGCGGCGCGGTTTCTCGCGGCATTTGTGAGCCATTCGTCACCGCTGGCACCACCCGAAAGATTTTGCTGTGTCCTGTACTGCGACAGACCTTGAATGTCTGTCGAGTACATAGTGGACGAGCCCGTATAGACGGGGTCAAGATAAACGTACATATTGAATAGCACGTCCTCAATGGTGAGGGGCTCACCATCGGAGAACTTAATGCCGTTTTTAAGTACGAATGTATATGTAGTCACACCCGTTTTATCGGGGTTTTCGCTTTGCTCGGTGCTGTCATAGCTTGAAGCATAGTCAAGCGTGACTACGGCCTGATTTGGACCGTAAGCCACGGTTGCGTCGCCGTTTTCGTTAATTCCCGATGTCAGCATACCAATCTGAGTCATAGAAACTATCGTTCCGTCCGACGCACTTGTTGAGTAGAAGGGATTAAACAGACCGTCAAGGTTATCAGTCATAATAACCAAAGCCTGATTACCTCTTCCACCACAGCCAGAAAGCACCGAAATGACACCGAGTAGCATAACGACACACAGCGTCAAAGAAATGATTTTATTCTTCATTTTCTGCCTTCTTTCTTTAATATACATAGATTTTAACTACCCGAAACGATGGATATTGCGCCGTCCTCGTCAACTACAAGCTTAAATGAGTTATTTTCGTCATTTTGCTTTTGTACGATTATTTCGCCAACATCAATTCCATTCGTTTCTCCATTACCGATAAGAGTCTTAACGGTGAAATTATTATTTCCTACAAGGGAAGCGCAGTTATCTCCAAATATCAGCTTACCGCTAACACTGACATTTTCAAAGCTTGCTCCTGTGCTTGCAGTACCTGCAATAAGACCGAAGGTCGCATCCTGAGCAACTGCCATAAGGTCAATGGTATGTGTGATATTTTCAAACTTAAGATTTTCAATATGCGCGTCTTCACCAAGGGAAGAGAAGAGTCCGTTTGTAAGAGAGCTTCGTGACGTGCTCTCAAACGAAACATTGCGGATCTTGTGACCATTGCCGAAGATCTTACCGTTAAACTTGCCGTTGAGGAAGGTAGCGGGCCATTCGGAGCCGCTAAAATCAAGATCGGCATACAAGTAATAATAGCCATCTGTATCGGCGTTCTTAATAAAGTCTTCAACAGAATAGATCTTGTATGTCTTGCCTTCCTGCCATTCGGTATAAAGCTTTATGGTAGGTGTGAGAGATGTTGCGGTTGCCTCGTCCCATTCACCCGTGATGACTTTTTTATTTCCGTCATCTGTTCCTTCTACTTTTGTCATAGTATCAAGGTAGCAAACAGAGGATGGATCAAGGGTGTAGCCGTCTCTTGTGGGGAAATTATCCATAAAGAGGGAAACATCGCCTTCGTGCCATTCGGGGATAGTGAGGTTAAGAGCAGATACAGTAGAAAGCAGATAGCTGTTGCCACTCTCGTCCAAAGTATAAATTTCAAAATTATAATAGGGAACCCAGGCCGCGTAAAGAGTAAGAACACTGTTGTCGGCAGAATATTCTGCGCTTGAGTCAATAAACACTCTGTGATTTTCGAAATCCCATTTTCCCGAATAGGTGTATCCTGCATCGGGGTTGTTTTCGTCAATGGGAGTTCTCTCAGTGTACCAGCCAGCAAGGAAATAGCCAGGCTTTGTCACCTGAATAACGTTGTTTTTATCTCTTCTTGCATCATCAGGTGCGAGAAGCTTCAATCCGTCCTCGCCGATGTTTTCGGGATTGTAAAGGTCGATTATAGAGGAGTCGCTTCCCTTAAACGTACCGCCGTTTGTGTCGAAGGTGACGCTTACGGTGTAGCCTTCCTTTTCGTAGGTGTCAAAATAGCTCTTGTTGCCGTTTATCACAGCAAGTACCACGCCTACCGTCAGAGCAACGGCAACTGCCGCCGCGCAGCAAATAAGGATTATTTTACGTCTTCTTTCGGGATGTCCGTCGGAGACGTATCCTTTTGTAATGTCGTCAAAGTCAACAGGCTTATCGAATACCTTCTTTTCAAAGGGTTCTTCAGGAATATCCTCTACAGACGCCTCGTCAGGCTCATACTCAGACTCCTCCTCAGACTCGATATTTTCATCATACTGAGTCACAACGACCTGCTCGGTATTATCGGACTTGTCCTCGTGTACCGTACCGACGATGGCTGTTGCTTGTGCGCCCTGTACTGTGATCTCGCCGCGCTTTATTTTTCTAATAACGATAAAGATCAATACCGCAAGTCCAATTACAAGCAGAGTAAGAACCGAGACTACAACTATAAGAATGATAAGCGCCGTCTGGATCTTATTTCTGTCATTTGCGTTTATATCGCTGTTTTCATCTCCGCCAGACAGATACTCAAGGTCCTCTATCATCTGCTCGGCATTCTTGAGAATAGTGAGCAAGGAGTCGGGAATGAGAGCGCGTTGCTCGTCGCTGACGATTCTATCGTAAGCAGCTCTTGCAGCTACAACAAGATCTTTATGAGCAAGAGTTATCTCGCTCGCATTTGCGGGAAGCTTCTGAATCGCGGCGATAGCCGCAAGAGTTATATCGTCTGCAGCCGATGCTCCCTTGATAAACGTATCAAAGTACTGCTCAGTCACAAAGGTTTCATAATGCTGACCGTTTGTGGGGTGTATCATTGCGAGCGTGCCGTCAGTATGACCTATGTAGTCAACGAAGTTTGCGCCGTAGTAGAAGTTGTTGGGGAGAGATGAAACGTTCCACATAAAGTAGGGAACTATTCCAAGGCCGTCCTTGTATATTTCGGTCACACCGTCAGAATCATAGAAGCCAAATTCACCTGCTGCGGGAATATTATCGTAGGAGTAGAAATATTCGTAGTCGTATTCCTCCTCCAAAGCAGGAGCTTTATAGCTTGTAAAGGTGACGGAATTGAGACTATTGCATGCATAGAACGCCTTGTGTCCTATTGCCTTGAGTGTATAGGGAAGAATTACGTTCTTTACGTCAGAGCCCGCAAACGCGTAAGCCGAAATTCTTACTGTGTTGTCAGCGACTGTCTCTGTGGCTGTCTCTCCTGCATAGCAAACAAGAACAAGCCCGTTGTTTACTTTTACATATATTGAGCCACCGATAACCTTGACCTGCTCGTTTATATCATAGGTCGTTGTGGGAACGGAATATTCTTTTCCGTTGAATTGAATTACCTCACTCTTAGAGAAGGGAGTGAGCTTGCAGAATGTAAACGGATTGTCGCCAAAAGTGGTTATCTTGTCACCAAGAGAGACCTTGAACTCAGTAATAGCTTCCTTAATGAATGCATTAGTACCTATATACTTCGCTCCCGTAAGGTTTGCCTCGGTAAGAGAAGTGTAAGCAAACGCATAATCTCCTACGGATGTTGCTTTGTCCAAATTTTTCAAAGAAGCAAGATTTGAGCAGTAAGCAAATGCGCCCTCGTCAATTTTGACCTCTTTAGAATTGAATATTGCAGATACGAGGTTTTCACAGTATGCGAACGCATAACTGCCTATCTCGGTTGCAGACGAGAGGTCAACAGCTTTAAGAGAAGTATCTGCAAAGGCATTAGAGCCGATAGACTTAACTTTCGAAAGGTCAACACTCTTCAGGGAGGGACATTCTATAAATGCTCTGTCTGGTATGATTTCAATGTTTCCCAGATCAACCTTTGAAAGATTTTGACAGCCTGCAAACGCGCCCACACCTATTTTTGTCGCAGATGAGAGTGCAATTGTATCAAATGCGGGGGCATAGTAAGAGTAAATATACTCATTATTCTCAATCAGAACAGATGTGCCCGAGCTGTTTGTAAATACATTATAAACGTCGCCCGAGAATGCCTGCTCGCCGATAGACTTGACCTTTGAAAGATCAATGTTTTTGAGACTGCACGCATTATAGAATGCAAAGCTTCCGATAGTTGCGCCATTTCCAATAGTGATACTTTCAAGCTCATATGCATTGTAGAACGCGCGATTTCCAATGACTACATTCTTGCCAATCGTAAGATTATGAATAGAAGAGTTGAACTTATAGCGATAGTATCCGTCATCACCCTTTATAAGTGACCAGTTGCCGGTCTTATTGTTCGTTGATGTTCCGAACGCATAAGAGCCTATGGTCACGTTATCACCTATAGTGATGCTTTCAAGCTTAAAGCATTCTGCAAAAGCTCCGTTGCCGATCTCAATGCCATTTGGTATAGCAACATTACTTATATACGTGCCTGAGAATGCAAAGTCACCGATTCTGTCCACACTGTCCAGTGAGGGAAGAACAGATATTGCTGTATCGTTGAATGCGTAGTTGCCTATTACGGTAAGCTTGCCGAGCTTTATCGTTTCAAGCTTTTCACAACCTGCAAACGCATAATCCATAACTTTGGTCGCGGAAGGAATGTTTACAGAGGTTATTTTCGTGTTGTTCGCAAACGCGCCTATGCCTATGGTGGTAATCTTGGAATTATTAAGAGTGAACTCACCCGTTATAGTGGGGAGGGTAAGAACAAGAGTATCTCCCGCCTTATTAGTGACATATTTGTAGGCTGCGGAGAAATATTTGTTGGCCGAGCTTATCTCAATATCAAATAGATTTGTGCCCGAAAATGCGTATTCACCTATTACTGCGACGTCAGGACCTATAATAATACTTTCCAGCTTACTTGCGTCGCGGAACAGATTCTTGGGGATAACGTCTGTATTGAGGCTGACCTCTGAAAGAGAAGAACAGCCTGAGAATGCAGCTTCTCCAAGCTTTATCTTATTGACCTTGAATTCAAGCTTTTTAAGTGAAGAGTTATTTGCAAATGCATAGTTTCCGACGGAAACGGTATTTTTGCCAAGAATAATACCGTCAAGATTCTTATTGTCCTTGAAAGCATAGCTTGCGATAGCTACTGCGCTGTCAAGATAATACGTTCCGTTAATATTTGTATTTTCAAATGCGCTTTGGTTTATAAGCTTTACGCCTTTAAGTCCGTTGCCCGTGGTTATTTTACCGTCCTCATCCATATACGATATATTGACAAGAGAGGTACAACCGTAAAACGCCCCCTGATCTATCATTGTCACAGTGTAGGGAATAACCACTTCCTTAAGCGCGGTAAGATTTGCAAATGCGTAAGCGCCTATTTTTTCAACGCCTATCGGAATTACTACCTTTTCTATGGTATCGTCACCGATGAACCAGATCTTAGTAAGCTCGGGATAATCATCGTTTATAACGTCTCCCTTTGATGGATCCTTAGCTATATAATCAAAGTTCGAGAATGCAAACTGACCTATCTCCGTCACCGCAACGCTTTCAGGGAATTCAACGACCCCTCCATTGCCGTAATAGTGAGTAAGAGAAGGACCTGTGTTGATCCACGGATTCTTTACCTCAATGTTGATTGACTGCGAGTAATACGTACTCTTTCCGTCAAGCATTACATCTACGGAGATTGAAGCAAATCCCTCGGATTTTGCGAGTATTTTGCCGTTTTCATCAACAGCTACAATATTTTCATTGCTTGATTTGAATACCACCTCGGTGTTTTTAGGATAGTATGCATCAAGATGATATCTGAGGGTGACAGATTCAGAGGGATACATCTTAAGTGAGTATCCGCCTCCGCTAAATTTCATTTCGTCACCTGTAACACCAATATCACGGGCATCGTTGTCAAGTATATAATATGCTTTGTCTACGTAGTATCCTGTAAGCGAGAAGTTTTCAGCAACCGTCTTATCGTATTTGACATAACCCGGCTCACCCTCGCCAAGAACCTTAAGCGTAAAACGAGCTTGCTTTTGCTTGCCTGTTTCGGGGTCACGTATGGTTGCAATTACCTGACACGTACCGGGAGATACGGCAACGACCTTGTTGTTTATAATTCTTGCAACCTCACCCGAGCTGGGAACAGTAGCTGTATATTCAATAAGCTCAGTCCATTCGCTGCTGGGATAGATAGCAGGACGAAGCTCGTATACTTCGTTAGGGCAGAGGACAAGCATACCTGTTTCGGGATTATATTTTGAGTCTTCCTCAAAGTCAAAGTAAAGATCAATGAATTCATCGGGAAGAGCAATCTCATAGGTTGCCTGATTAAGAGCATAGTCGTAAACTGCAATGGTAAAAGTGTTTTTATTTGCAGAATTTTTCTTTATATCGTATATATGATCTGTAAGCTCATATACAACGTACGTGGTAGAGTTTTCCTCTGAATAAATGGGAGTAAGATACTTGTCAAAGCTTTCAAGCATGTATGTTCCCTGAGCATAGTCATACGTGACGTATCCAGACTGAAGCGCCATGGAATAATGGTTGTCGTAGACGGCAACCTTAGCAAAGAGCTTGGTCTCTTTGGTTGAATTGTCGTATTCAGTATAGAATTCACATCCTGTGACAACAGGAGCTTGGAAGTCTGTGACGAGAGGAAATTCAAATACGTTATTGAGGTTTGTATCCTCGCCGTTTCCGCCGTCTGTATAATCGTCGTTTCCATCATCAAGATATCCCTTGAGTCTTACTGTGTACGACGTATTATTTTTGAGATTGTTTTCAATCGCGCTGAATTCGATCTTTACGTTAGCGGGATAAATAGATCCGCCGTCACCGTAGGATTTGCGAATATCGTTTTCAACCTTAGAGAAAACTACCTCGCCCGTGGCGTTGTCTGTGATAGTTATCTCGACCTTTGATGCGCCTCTTAGCATTCCTGCCCAAACAAAACGGAGAGAATTTACGCAATCATCCTGATTTGACAGAGAAATATACTTTCTGTCAGCTGCGATAGCGGTAGCGTTGGGGTCTTGGGTAAAGTAGTAAGAGCCGAGATAGCTTACGTAGTCATTGCTCAGTCCTCCTATGGGACGTGTAGCGTAAGCGTCGGGGAGAGTTTTGTCAAGAAGGCTTATGGAGTCGTCAAGCTCGTCCTTATTGGTTTCGAAATAATCAATATCAAAGAGGGGAGCAACGGTCCAGTCGCCGTAGAACGCCAGATAAGGAACGCTAAGATTAACTGAGAATTCCTCGTTTGCGTTAAGAACAATAAAGCCCTCAACGTACATTCCGTTTTCAAACGACTCATTAAGATATGCTTTGTCGGAGTCGCTGAGCGTGATGGTGACGGTGACGTCTATCGTCTGCTGCGCTCCAACCTTTACAGTATTTCCGTCAGCGCTCTCGGAGCTTACGGATATTGTCGCGCCGTCAAGAGAATATGCCTCCTCGGTGACGGTGGTTTTTCCGTCGTGAGTTTTCGTATCGCTCACACCCTCGGTCAAAACGTATGTTGAAACGTCATAGGTCAGAGTAGTCGTACCGAAATTATATATGGAGAATTTAAGCGTATAGACGCCCGTCTTTTCGGGATCGTCGCCAAGCTCTATCTTGGGCTTGTCCATGGCGTTGCCGTTTTCATCATAGGTAATGATGTAAGCGTTTGTAGCCGCTGCCTTATTGATATTTGCAAGGCCTGCGCCCTGCTTTCTTATGGAATAGGGCAGACCGTTCTTATTTATGATAATATCTGCCGTGGACATAAAGAGACTGTTTGCTATACTTGCAATCTCTTTTCTGTTTTCATTGGTGTCCTCCGCAAGAGAGGGGAATCTATTTACAATATACTGACGAAGCAAAGCGGTTGCGCCCGCAATATTGGGGCATGCCATTGACGTTCCGGAAATACGGTCATAGTCTTGACCGGGAACGGCAGAAAGGATAGATCCGCCATGGGCGGTGATTTCAGGCTTTATTTTCAGGTCGGGAGTGGGACCCCACGACGAGAAATCAGACATAAAGGGACCTGAGGTCTGGGAACGACTTATCTTTATCTTGCCCGTGGAGGCAGCCGCGAGCGCCTCACCGTCGTCCTGACTGATAGAGCACGCCGCGATAGTAATATCACCGACATTCATCTTGATGTCACCTGAGACGTTATTATAAATGATAATACCTGCCGCGCCCATTTCCTCGGCAATGTTCGCTTTTTCTTCAAAAGTTGTATCACCACGCTTGATAAGAGCTATCTTGCCCTTTATGGTATCCTCGTATCCCGTATAGTCTGCATAGCGTCCTACACCTGGGATGGTGACGTATTCAATTTCCGCCTCATCTACGCCCTCGGGGAGTATATCGTCAAGGAAGTTCTTTTCCTCGGAATATTTATCGGAGGACTCAACGAAGTAAATTATTTTACCGTCGTGGAGAAGGTAAGGAGTCTTAACACCGCTGATAGATGCGATAGAAAGTGCTCCGCCGTAAGTGGAGGGAGAGCCTACTGTGCCCGAGTCGGGATTGGATGTAAGACCGAGATTACCGTTTTTCTCCGAGCCGTATGTAGAGTTGTAGCTGTTTGATGCGGCAACAATAAGGCTGATACCTGTCTCGCGCACTCTCTCGTATACTCCCGATATAGCTTCCTTGTCTGTCTCACGGCTGAAGCCACAGCTTGTACCGATAGACATATTGATAACGTCAACACCAAGGAGAACGCAGTCCTCAACTGCCGTGAGAATCCACGAGGAGATAGCCGAGTCCTGAACGTCGGAGAATATCTTCATCTCAACGAGCTGAGCGTTGGGAGCAACACCCGTTATGGTATCGTCCTTACCCGCGATAATACCCGAAACGTGCGTGCCGTGGTCGCTCTTTATCGGGAATACGTCGGGGTCATAGTCCGCGTAGTCGAATGAAAAGGGAATCTTCTCGTTTATGTAAACGTCGGATGCGGTAAGTCCGGAGTAAAGTCTCTCTGAAGCGAAGGAATGGCTCGCCATAAGAGCAGAAACCTGCTCAAATGTAAGACCGAGCTTTGATCTGTCCGCGGTGAAATTGTCAAGAGAGAAGGCAGAGTGTCCATAGTCGATACCCGTGTCGAGAACTGCTACGACCATACCTGTGCCGTCGTATCCAAAATCCGAGCTGTCAAAGATACCCGTATCGTAAACGTCGACCTCATTTTCAACGAGCTTAGTCTCTGCAGGCTTGTAAACGTCGCCAACGATAACTCTTGCGCGCTGACCGAAGGTCTCGCAGGTTTCTTTGAAATCAGCCGCCTTGATGGTTATCTCAAATCCGCTGAGAATAGAGGAGTAGAATGCGCCTGTACCGTATTCTATTCCCGTATTGTCAAGGTCGGACAAAAGCTCGCTCTTAAGACTCTGAATATTGTATCTTACCTGGTTTGCCTCTTCTGTTGCGGCATACTCGGTAAAGCTCATATTCGTATCAAGTTCTTTATATATGTCAAGCAGTGGCTCTTGCTTGACCTCAACTATGAGAGAGATGGTATCCGTGTCCTTAACGGTGTCCGGTAGCTTTTGAATGACGGAATTGCTGTAAAATTCTTCCTTCTTGGTGTCGATGTCCTGCTCAAGAAGGGAAATATACGACGAGTTTGTCGCCGCAGTTGCACCTTCTTTAAATAGCGAGATGCATATAGCAAGTGTCATTGACAGAACAATAAGGGTGACAATTACCGACACCGCCACTCGTTTGATTGTTTTTTGCTTCATCATCTGTGTTTTTTGCCTTTCGTCTGATTTTTTGTATATTAACTCATAATACGCCATTATACATAAACAATATTATATCATAATTAAAAAAGTAAATCTTGTATATTTTGTAAATATGCGCATATATAAAATTTTACAAATGAGGTGGTTGACTTTACAACTTTGATATGTTATACTTACACGAGAGTATGTTTTCATGAATTTTTGTCTTTTGTGCCGCATTGGTACATAATACAGTTGTGAACATAGCAGTAATATATTTTCGTAAACAAGGAGAATTGTTATGAAAGAAACCAAAAAACTTCTTTCGCTTTTATTGGTGCTTGTGATGATATTGTCGGTTTGCTGTCTGGCTTTTACCGGCTGTAAGGACAACAACACCAAAAATCCTACCAAGAATCCAACACCCGAAAAGCCTACGGGAAATGTAGATTCGTCCAACTCGACATATACCTTAAGCGCAAAAACAGCCGGTGGTATGCCGCTTAGTAATTTGATGATTTTTGTTCAGGACGGAAGCAATATAGTAGGATATGCTACCACAGATGAAAATGGCGAGGCATCAATAGAAGCTCCCGCTAAGGACACCTATACCGCAACCGTTCCCAATACCCCTGCCGGTTATACTGCGAAGGAAAGCTATAAGTTTGCTGATAAGCATGCCGATGTTGTGCTTACCTCTGCCGTAATTACCGAGGGTTCTCCCTCCAAGACCTACGAGCTTGGCGATGTAATGTATGATTTCACGATCACTACTTATGATGATAAGGAGGAGATAACACTCTCCGAGGTCCTCAAGGAAAAGGACATGGTGCTTATCAACTATTGGTACGACGGATGTGCATATTGCTTGCAGGAATTTCCCGAAATGGACGAGGTTTACAAGAAGTACAGTGACTCCGTTGAGATATTAGCGCTTTCTCCCGTAGATACTGACGAGGGTATTGCTAATTTTATGAAGGAATATGCAGCAGCGCTTCCCGAAGGAGGACTTTCTTTCCCCGTAGCATATGACGATCAGGGAGTAATTGCAAACTTTAACCCCTCGGGCGCGCCCACGTCGGTCATAGTTGACCGCTACGGTGTAGTTTGCCTTGTAGTGACAGGCGCTATGTCGGGATATCAGTTTGAGGCTATATTTGATTATTTCACGGGTGACGATTATGAGCAGCAGCTTATAGAGGATCCCTCTATTCTTACTCCCGTTGCAAAGCCCGATGTTTCTATGCCTTCATCCGAGGAAATAGGAGCAGTGCTTAACAAGGGCGATATAAACGTCACATACCACGGAGAGATTGAGTCCGAGGACGCGGAATACGCTTGGCCCTTTATAATCGGCGAAAAGAACGGTGAGGCTTGTATCAAGACCTCCAACGCATTCAAGCACTCCACGTATTCTATAATTTATGCAGACGTTGAACTCAAGGCAGGACAGGCAATAGCCTTTGACTATTGGGCAAGCACAGAGCTTAGCGCGGATATCCTTTACATTCTCGTTGACAGAGAAGCTATGTATCAGCTTTCGGGTGACAGCGATGAATGGGAGACCGTTTATCCTTACGTAGCTCTTGAGGATGGAACGTACGAGCTGTCCCTCTGTTATATGAAGGACTCGGGCGCTGATGTTGGCGACGATACCATGTATATTAAGGATCTCCGAGTTGTTGACGCAGAGGAAATTGATAAGGAAACTTACGTGTTCAGACACGCCTCTGATGACTACAAGGAGGACGGTTCAGGCTACAACAGCTACGTTGACGTTGTTCTCGGTGAGGACGGCTACTATCACGTAGGTGAGGCGGACGGACCTATACTTCTTGCTAACATGATGGGATATACCCATTTCAATAATGAAGCGTCAGTATGGATGATGGCTTATAACGGGCTTATCAAGCTTAACGGTGTTGATTACGTTGATAAGTTTGAAAAGTATTCCAATTATTCTATAAACTCCAGAATGTACGGCTATTGCAGTGTAAATCAGGAGCTCCGCGAGCTGCTTGAGATAGTTTGCGAGGCAGTCGGTACAGAGGCAGATAATCCTGATGAATGGCTCCAGATGTGCGCGTATTACGATGCATACGGCACAAATGGAGAGCAGATGATGGATCCCATCAAGGGACTTTGTCCTTTCTCCGCATTTGAAGCAAAGCTTGATGTTGCAAACGAGGTCACCTACACGCAGATAGTAATGCCCAGGGGTTATCTCTATGCCTTCACTCCCGAGGAGTCGGGCGCTTACCGTATTACGTCGTACAGTACGGCAGAGGGAATAGTCAGCGGTGTCGATTATGCCGTTGACGCATGGATGTTTGACGAAAACCACGAGCTTGTATATACTTACGAGCATGCGGAAAAAATGTGGCAGGACAATAAGAATATTTCTTTTGTGACGTATATGGAAGCAGGACAGACCTACTACATTGATATCGCTTATTACGATATATATGCGGCGGGATCGTTCACGTTCAGAATTGAAAGAATCGGCGATACCGCTGATATATTTACTCTCGCGTCTCCCGGTCCGTTCACAATGGCTGACGACGGCGACGGAGAGATAGACTACGGAGCAACACCCGATGCAGGCGGAGTTGATGTTGTTCTTGTTGACGGTAAGTATTACGTAAAGAACGAGGACGGTTCTCAGGGCCCTGTGCTTTACGCAGATTTCTGGTCGATCACAGGTGGATTCAGCCACTCAATTGATGACTCTATCAAGCTTGGCGGTTTCAATTTCCAGAAGACTTCTCTTGATGAGAATATAGAGGAATATATTGCATACTTCGCAAAAAATAATATAGATGAGGCTCAAGGCTTCAAGGAACTTTGGGGCGAGTATCTCTACGCTCAGCGAGTTGATCTTATCGAAGACGTAAGAAACGGTATATATCACGGTGCTGGGGATTATACAGAACAGATAAGCGCTTATCTTGACGATCTTATCACGGACAGTGAAAACGAAGAGCTCAACGGATGTGTTGAATTGACCGAGGAGCTTGCTGAAATACTCCAGCTTTATATGGATTATTACTTGTTCGAAGGAGTAGAGCATAGCTGGACAAAGCTTTGCTTCTACTACAAGCACTATGGACCTACCGTAGCCGTAGAATAATTGATTACTCATGTCGGTTTTGCGATTACCGCAAAACCGACATTTTGAAAATCACATAGAGAATGGAGATAAAAAGATGAAAAAATATCTCGGAATATTAGCAATAATTTTGATACTTATGTGTGCGGTTGCTCTGGTTGCTTGTGACGGCAATAATGAAAATCCCACAGGTCAGCCTACAAGCGAGCCCACCAACTCATCACTTGATCAACCCACTCAAAGCCCCGAGAACGTAAAAACAAATTACTCGATTGAATTTGTAGACTACAAGGGAGAAACAATGACGTCATTTTCGGGCGTCATCACGTATTCCGACGGCTCGGTTGCGGCTGTTTTGAGTAAGGGTAAGGCAACCTTTGAAGCTGATGATGGAGAGTATGACTTAAGCTTTAATATTACATCTGCTGACGGATATGAATATGACGAGGAATGTACACTTACAGCAGAGAATAATGAGGCAACAATAACCGTTTACAACAGGGTAACAGATACCCATAAGGACTTTTACGCAAGCGAGCACGGAGCAGGATACGTTAACGAAGGCGCAACATACGTAAAGCTTCGCGGAGTCACATCAAGTGAGTATGAGGGCGAGAGATCCTTCTTTATCTTCAAGCCTCAGAGGGACGGTATTTATAAAATAAGCGTTGTTTCCGACAAAGATGTTTCTATCGGATGTTATGGCGGAAGCGTTCTGATAATATTCCCCAATTCGCATCTAGATGTCGTTGACAACACAGTCGAATATTCTATACATAAATCAAGCATTGGAGCTGATAGCAGTGTTGTATGCGTTATTGGGCTTACAACCGACGGATCGGCAAAGGATGCCGTTTTAGTTATAGAAAGAATTGCGGATATGCCTTTCACATTCGCCGATCTTGAATGGGATGTTCCTGAGATCAAAGGAGAGATAAAGGAGCATCGTCTTTCTTATCAGAACAAAACGGTGACCCTTAACAACCTTGACCTTATGGATGAAAATCTCAAGTTGGTTCTGGGTGAGGACGGATATTATCATCTTGGAACTGCAAACGGACCTATCGTGTACGTGCGTCTTTCTGCGGTTGTTGATT
Organism: Eubacteriales bacterium; assembly: GCA_045658225.1. Taxonomy (GTDB): domain Bacteria; phylum Bacillota; class Clostridia; order Oscillospirales; family CAG-272; genus SVTX01. Next base: position 628 of record JAZOUO010000102.1, on the reverse strand, counting down.
ACTTCGGTTATTATACGGACGAGGGAACTCAAAAACCCAATATGGCATCCTTTGTTACTATAACGGAAACCGACAGAATGTGCCGTTATTTCTCCGATGAAGACGGTAAGCCATTAAGAAAAGAAAGCTATAACGAAATCATAGAAAAGTATGCAGAGGTTGCCGATGAATCGGGAATATATCCTCTTGACGAGATGCTTGAATATGTTATAAAGCAGCACGGCGAGCACGCAGGATGGTGGAATTACGAATCCCAAAATAACCTGTACGATATGTATGAGGTTGAAAAGCCGCCTGTAGAAAACGCTTGGCTTTTTGCGGCTTGTACTGTTGAGGTAAGCGATGTAGGCACAGACGCGGAGGGTGCGCTTAAGATAAACCCCGAAGGCGCGACATCCCTTGTAAGCGCAGGCGATACAGTTCATTTCACAATCAATGAAAAGGAAGCTGTTAATGTCACTCTTACCGTAAATGCGGGAGAGGGAATTACAGTTAGCTACAACGGAGACGACTACACTCCCGACGAAAACGGCAAGATAGTAATCAACGTCACACAGGATAAGAATTTTACAATAAATGCAAGCGATAGCCTTAATGGTGAACTTGTTATCACTTATTCCTACGAATA
>JAZOUO010000101.1:0-21117 GCA_045658225.1 Eubacteriales bacterium | reverse complement strand
AATCTGCAAACTATCTCAAGCTCCTCGGGCTTGCCCTCGGCGATCTGCTCGGCAAACAGCTTTTCAAGGTCGGTCTTGCCTATGGAGACAAGGGCGTTTTTCATTCTCTCCTCGGAGCAGGTGCAGAGGTAGTCTACGTCTATCTCGTCAAAGAGGTCGTATTCTATTCCCTCCATAGCTATTTTAAGGATCTCCTGATTGTCCATTCTCTCCTCAAACATTCGGGAGATGTTTGTTAGCTTGGGGATGTTTTTCTCTATCTGCGACACAGTCTCCTCATCGGCAAAAGGAAGGAGCTGAATAATAATTCCGCCCGCTGCCTTGCACGACCAGTCCGTATCTACTAAAACACCGAGTGAGCAAACGGTGGGCACCTGCTCGCTTTCTGCGTAGTAGGTTGCAATATCCTCTGCTATCTCGCCCGACACAAGCTCAACCGATCCGTTATAAGGCTCGCCCTCGCCTATATCCTTTATCATATTGAGAAATCCGCGACCGACTGCTCCGCCAACGTCAAGCTTACCATTGGGTTTGAGTGGCAGGTCAACGCCGGGGTTTTGGATATATCCGCGCACGTTGCCGATATAGTCCGACGTGACTATAACGCGTCCCGCAGGTCCATCGCCGTACAGAGATACAGTCACGCTGTCCTCTTTCTCGCCGAGCATACAGCCTATCATAGACGTAGCCGTGAGAAGTCTGCCAAGTGTCGCCGTTGCGGTAGGTGTCGTATTGTGATATTTAACTGCTTGATTTACAATTTCCGTTGAATTTATTACGTGTATTCTCGCGCTGCCGTCACTTGTCATAGCGCGCAAAATTTTTGATTGAGACATCTCTGGGTATTTACCTTTCTTATTTTTTTGCTCTCGCAACTATATACCAACGTGCACAGTCACTCGTCGGCTCTGAAAAATTATAACCGCCGAACATTCCAAGCAACTCAAACCCTGAGCTTTCAAGAGCTACTTTAAGCTCCGAGGAGTCAAAGCATCGCTCGGTCTGTATTTCATCAGTGCGGGTATATTTGCCGCCCTCATCCTCCTCAAACACACTCAAGTAGAATTTGCAGAGCTTGCTCTCCTTGTCGTACTCGTTCTGCCACGCGCAAAGAATTGACTTGCCGTCACATTCGTCCTCGTGAATATAAGAGTTGTCGGCATATACGTTTTCAAACTTATAGGGAGTATTTACGTCGAATATAAAAATTCCGTCGGGGTCGAGATAATTATGAACACAATCAAAGCAAGCTTTCAGCTCGCCGTCGCCCGACAGATAGTTTATACTGTCAAGACAACACGTGACCGCACCAACCGTGCCGTAAAGCTCAAAGGCGCGCATATCCTGACGTAGATATAAAATTCCGTTCATCTCGCCGTCGTACATTCTGTTATACGCCTCTGCGAGCATATCCTCGCTGCCGTCCACGCCTATCATATCGTATCCGCGGCGCGCAAGCTCAAGCGTCATACTTCCAGTGCCGCAGGCGAGGTCAAGGACGAGCGAGGGTTTATCTGTAAGGTATTTATGGAAGCAGTCCTCGATAAAATCCGCCCATGCAGAATAGTCTATTTCCGAATTTACCTTGTCGTATATTCCCGATATCGAGCCATAGCCCGAATAAGTATTCTCTGCCATATTACTTATGCTTTTTTTCCTCAAGCTTGATGTTGTCAAGCACCCTGCTGTATCCGCCGTTGCCGTACTTTATGCAATGATTTACACGGCTTATGGTTGCTGTGCTGAGTCCCGTTTGAGCCGCTATCTCGGAATAAACGTATCCGTCACTGAGCATTCTCGCCGCCTTTATTCTGCGAGACATTTCCTGAAGTTCGGAAATTGTGCAAAGGTCCTCGAAAAAGTTTTTACAGTCCTCGGGATTTTCAAGAGTTATTATTCCCTTGTAGAGATATTCAATGTCCGCGTCAAATTTTGAGTTTTTCATTGGTTTTTACCGTCCTCTTTTAATTAAATGGGGGCTCTTCTTATATTTTACCATTTTAGAGTGCTAAAGTAAAGGGCTTTTTGGAAAAAATTTGATTCCTAAAAAATTAAACAATAAGTTTAGTTTTTGAAAATAATATATTGACTTTACGAGATAAATATTATATAATAATATTTAGATAGTCAAAATACGTTGACGAAAGGATTTTAGTCAAATGACAGGAATTAAAATAGGTCAGAAAATACGTTTGCTTCGAAAGAAAAACGATACCACTCAGGAAAAACTCGCGGCGTATCTGAACGTGACTCCTCAGGCGGTATCCCGTTGGGAGTCCGAGATTTGCTACCCCGATATAGAGACTCTGCCTCTTATCGCAGATTTCTTTGGCGTGGGTATGGACGAGCTTCTCTGCTACGACAGCGTTCAAAAGGAAGCGAAAATAAAGGATTATCTCGGCCAGGCGCACAAGCTTGAGGACGAGGATAATATGGCATCATGTCTTGAGCTTTTGCGTGAGGCTTACGCTGAGATTCCCTCCTCGTTTGAGATTCAGCTTGAGCTTGCAAAGGTGCTTTCCGCTATAAACGCGGACAAGCCTAAGAAGGCAGACCTTGCCGAAGCCATCTCGCTCTGCAATCACGTTCTTGATTATTGCACCGAGGACGAATTGCGCGACGACACCAAGAAAACTCTTTGTGACATATACTCACATCAGCTCCGCAACGACAAGGCGGCGCTTGATATTGCCGAAAAGCTTCACAGTATGGATTACAGTAAGGAGATAGTTAAGGCTACGGTGCTTACGGGTGATATTGCGTTCCGTCAGGCGCAGACCAATATCATTGAGTTTGCGGACAATATCTGGTGGCATATTTACAATATCGCTTGCGTGCCGGACATTTCCGAGAACAACTATTCTCTTGAGCAGAAGATTCAGGTAATGGAAAAAGGCATTGCTCTCTTTGACGTTATATTCGGCGACGGACTTCTCTATTATAACGATAGAATTGCAAACTCCTACCGTCAGCTCGCGATGCTCTATCTTATGCAGGGTGACCGCGCAAAAGCGCTTGACTGTGTTGAGAAGATGGCACAGTACGCGATAGCGTTTGATACTCGTCCCGACAACGTAAATTATTCTTCTATTCTCATAAACAAGGTCGAGCACGTAAGAGGACACGATGTCAGCCTTTGCTCGAAGCTTCTCCGCGGCAGATTCTCAAGCAGAATCTGGGCGCCTATCAAGAGCGAGGCAAGATTTGTAGCGGCAATATCCGCTATGGAAAAACACATCTGATAACGAAAAAGTTAAGGAGTGACTGATATGAAAACGGATATAGAAATTGCAAGAGAAGCAAAAATGCTCCCTATAAAAGAGGTTGCGGCTACAGTTGGTATCTGCGAGGACGACCTTGAGTTTTACGGAAAATATAAGGCGAAGATAAGCAACGAGTATATGAATAAGGTTGCGTCCAATCCCGACGGAAAGCTTGTTCTTGTCACGGCTATAAATCCCACACCCGCAGGCGAAGGCAAGACTACCACGAGCATCGGTCTTGGTATGGCTATGTCAAAGCTAGGCAAAAAGACTATGATAGCTCTGCGCGAGCCTTCATTGGGCCCCGTGTTCGGAGTTAAGGGCGGCGCGGCAGGCGGTGGATATTCGCAGGTTTTGCCTATGGATGATATAAATCTTCACTTTACAGGTGACTTCCACGCAATCACTGCGGCAAATAACCTTCTCTGCGCTATTATTGATAATCACCTCCAGCAAGGAAACGTGCTCGGTATTGACGAGAGAAGAATTCTTTTCGGACGTGTCACGGATACTAATGACCGCGCTCTGCGTAATATTATCGTAGGACTTGGCGGTAAGGTCAACGGAGTTCCCCGAGAGGATCATTTCCATATTACTGTTGCTTCCGAGGTTATGGCTATTCTTTGTCTTGCGGAAAATATTACAGACCTCAAGGAGAGGCTTGGAAATATTCTCGTAGCGTACAAATACGACAGCTCGCCCGTATATGCACGTGATCTTCAGGCTCATGGTGCAATGGCAGTTCTTCTTAAGGACGCTATACAGCCCAACCTTGTTCAGACTCTTGAAAACACCCCCGCTATAATTCACGGCGGACCTTTTGCGAATATTGCTCACGGATGCAATAGCGTCAGAGCGACAAAGCTTGCGCTCAAGATATCTGACTATACTATCACCGAGGCGGGATTTGGCGCAGACCTTGGAGCTGAAAAGTTCCTTGACATCAAGTGCCGCAAGGCAGGTCTTACTCCCTCTGCGGTGGTTATAGTAGCAACCATCCGTGCGCTCAAATATAATGGCGGTGTACCCAAGGCAGAGCTTAAGGCTGAAAATCTTGAGGCGCTCAAGCGCGGCTCTGTAAACCTTGAGGCTCATATTGATAATATCCATAAGTTCGGTCTTCCCGTTGTGGTTGCTATCAACCGCTTTGATACGGATACCGACGCTGAAATTGCCCTTCTTACCGAGATGTGCAGCTCCAAAGGTGTTGATTTGGCTCTCTCCGAGGTCTTTGCCAAGGGCGGCGACGGCGGAATTGAGCTTGCACAGGCAGTTATCAAGGCTTGCGAGAAGCCCTCTGACTTTAAGCTTATGTACAGCGACGATATGAGTGTCACGGAGAAGATTGAGGCGGTTGCAAAGAATATTTACGGTGCTGACGGAGTTATTTTTGAGTCTGCGGCGAAGAAACAGCTTGACGAGATAATCAAGCTTGACGAGAAATATTCAAAGTTCCCCGTTTGCTTTGCAAAGACACAGTATTCCCTCTCTGACGACCCCACAAAGCTTGGTCGTCCCTCGGGATTTAACATTACAGTTCGCGAGGTCAAGCTCTCGGCAGGCGCAGGCTTTATAGTAGTGCTTACGGGCGCTATTATGACTATGCCCGGACTTCCCAAGGCTCCCGCGGCATACTCCATAGATATTGATGAGGACGGAATTATTACCGGTTTGTTCTGATATGAATTTTCCAACAGTTGTTTTGACAGATAAGGTAGAGCTTACCGAGGATATTGGCAGAGACTTGGCGACAGAGCTATGCAAAAACAACAGCCTTCCGAGGTTTGTCGCGATGTACGGCGATCTCGGTGTCGGTAAAACGTCATTCGTTCGCGGCGTTGCATCGGTGCTCTCACCAGGCTCTACCGTGAAATCTCCCACGTTTGCTCTCGTAAACGAGCACAGATGCGGCGCAAATGCCGCGGGAATAAAGCGTATATGTCATTTTGATATGTACAGGATAGTTGACGAGGACGATTTGTATTCGGTCGGCTTTTATGACTATCTGCGCCCCGATTCCCTTTGTATTGCGGAATGGTGCGAGATGATTCCCTATGCTCTTCCGAAATCTTACGTGAAAGTTGAAATAGAAAAGACCGATCTTGGCGACGGAAGAAAAATCACTGTGTCGCTGATCTGATCGGCAGAGGTTATTTAATGAAAATTTTAGCGCTTGACAGTAGCGCCGCAGTATGTACAGCGGCTCTGTGCGAAAATGAAAAGTTAATATGCGAGATCACGGTCAATACGGGAAATACTCACAGCGAGACTCTGCTCCCCGTAGTCGAGCAGATATTAAAGCTCACTGATACCAAGGTTGACGATATCGAACTCTTTGCGTGTAGCGTGGGCCCCGGTTCGTTTACGGGAGTTCGTATCGGCGTATCTACTATAAAAGGTCTTACCTTTGGCAAGGATAAGTCTTGTGTAGGTGTATCCACGCTTGACACACTTGCTCGGAATATTTCTATGTTTGACGGCATTCTCTGTCCCGTTATGGACGCACGCAGAGATCACGTTTATAACGCACTTTACGAATGCTCGGGCAGTGTTATTACACGATTGTGTCCTGACCGTCTTATCTCGGTTGAGGAGCTTGACGCGGAGCTTTCGTCACTTGGCAAAAATATATATCTTTCGGGTGACGGATATAGCATTTGCGAGCGAGAGTTTACAAAAACTGCGATAGAGCATATTCCCGAAAGACTGCGACTTGAGAGTGGATATTCAACGGCTATGTGCGCTCTTGAAAAATATAAAAACGGTGAGTACGTAAGGGACTTTGAGCTTGCTCCCGTTTATCTCCGTCCCTCGCAGGCAGAGCGAGAAAGAATCGAAAAACTGAAAGGTTGATAGAAAAATGGCAACAAAGAAGATAGTAATGGGCTCGGACCATGCAGGTCTCTCCCTTAAATTAAAGGTAATTGAGCATTTGAATGCACGCGGTGTTGAGGTAATCGATGTTGGAACGTATACCACTGATTCCTGTAGCTACCCCGACTATGCGATAGCTCTCTGCAAAAAAATTCAGGCGGGCGAGGCAGAGCTTGGCATACTTGTCTGTGGCACTGGTATTGGAATGTCCATGGCGGCAAACAAGCACAATGGAATCCGTGCGGCGTGCTGCTCGGATACTTTCTCAGCAAGAATGACAAGAATGCACAACAACGCAAACGTGCTCTGTATTGGCGAGCGTGTTGTTGGCGCGGGACTTGCTTGTGACCTTGCAGATCTCTTTATCGACACCGAGTATCTCGGCGGCAGACATGAGGTTAGAGTGCAGATGCTCGCAGATATTGAAAAAGCTAACTGATTTTGAAAGGACAATTACTATGTCTGAACGTACCGACAAGGCGCATAAGATAGCCAACGTGTTGCGCGCTATTGGTGGAAATGAATATCCAAGAAAATTCACCTCGGCTATAATCTTGGCGGCAGGCTCGTCCACTCGTATGGGCGAGGGCTCGACAAAGCAGTTTTTGGAGCTTGAGGGAATGCCGATAGTTGCAAGAACGGTTATGGCGTTTGAAGCCGCTGAATGTATAAATGAAATAATTCTCGTGGCAAAGGCAGACGAGATTTCTCTCTATGCTGATTTTCCCGAAAAGTACGGCATAACAAAGCCATTCTCTGTTATAGAGGGCGGTGAGTCGCGTCAGGAGTCTGCGAGATGTGGACAGGATGCAGTGTCCAAAAAGTCAAAATATGTTTGTATTCACGATGCAGCGAGATGTCTTATTACCCCCGAGCTTATAGTTGACGTGTGCCGAGGTGCATATCTGTACGGCGCGGCAACTCTTGCTATAAAAGCGGTGGATACTGTAAAGATAAGCGACAAAAACAAATATATCGACTCCACGCCCGAGCGCAAATTTACTTATCAGGCTCAGACTCCTCAGGTGTTCCCCGTTAACGCATATCGCGCGGCGGCATACGTTGCAAAGGAAGAAAATTTTGAGGCAACCGACGACTGTATGTTGCTTGAGCATATAAAAATTCCCGTAAAGCTTGTTGATGGCTCTCGGGAAAACATCAAGATAACCGAGCCTATTGATATGATAATTGCCAAGGCTATTCTTGAAGCAAGAAAAGAGGAAACAAAATGAGAATAGGTCACGGATATGACGTTCACAGACTCGTCCCTGGCAGAAAATGCATAATAGGCGGTGTGGATATTCCGTACGATTTGGGGCTTCTCGGTCACTCTGACGCGGACGTTCTGACTCACGCGATAATGGACGCGCTTCTCGGCGCGGCGGCTCTTGGCGACATTGGCAAGCTGTTTCCCGACAACTCCCCCGAATATGAGGGCGCGGACAGTCTTGTGCTTGCCCGCAGAGTTGCAGACAAGCTGCGCGAGCACGGATACAAAATAGTAAATATTGATTCAACAGTCATAGCGCAAGCGCCAAAGCTCTCCCCTCACATTGATATGATGAGGGAAAAGCTCGCGGATGCGCTTGGCACAGACAAGGAAAATATCAGCGTAAAGGCTACCACCGAGGAAAAGCTTGGCTTTACGGGACAAGGTCTTGGAATTGCTGCTCACGCTGTTTGTCTGATTGAAAAACTGTAAGATATGTTATCACCGTCCCCCAAGACATATATTCCCTCACATTCTGTCTTTTGAACGTCTCGGACTTGGGGCGCGGCGTTTCCTTACAATTACATTGTATGACGGATTTTTACTTTATTCTACAAATTTCGATATTCCCAAACCTATAAAGAAAGGCGGTTTATTATGATCTACATAGCTCCCTCACTTCTTTCGGCGGATTTCTCCACTCTGAACACGGAAATTAAAAGAGTCAGAGACGCAGGAGCAAAATATCTTCACCTTGACGTAATGGACGGCGCATTTGTGCCCAATATTACATTTGGCCCCGACGTTATAGCTTGTATTCGTAAGGGTACGGACATGTTTTTTGATGTGCATCTTATGATAAAGCGTCCCGAGCGATATATAGACCGCTTTGTTAAGGCGGGCGCGGACAGTATAACCATTCACTACGAGGCTTGTGAGAATCCTATGTCGGTCATCAACCTTATACGCTCGTATGAAATGAAGGTCGGCGTGGCTATCTCACCCAATACTCCCGTTGAATATCTCTACCCTCTTGTTGAGTACATAGATATGGCGCTTATTATGACAGTCGAGCCCGGCTTTGGCGGTCAGTCGCTTATACCCGAAACGCTTGACAAGGTACACGCGCTCAAAAAGTATATCTCCGAGCGCGGAATTGACATTGATATAGAGGTTGACGGCGGCATAAAGCCCGAAAATATCGGACTTGTCACCAGCGCGGGCGCAAATATTATTGTTGCCGGTTCGGCGATATTCAAGTCCAAAAAGCCCAGAACTGTCATTCAGGCAATGAAAGAATCGGCAGCGGAAAATCCGTATAAAGGTTGATCTAAGAAGGAATGCGGGAGAAAACTTTTCGAGAAAAGTTTTCTCCCGCACCCTCTTTCAAAAGCTTTCTCAAAAAATGACTACTGTAAAATTCAGTAGTTTTTTGTAAAGTTCTTGAAATGGGGGAGCCCGAGGGGGGGAAACTTCTTGGAAGAAGTTTCTCCCCCTCGCATATCCCATTTAATTATTATTTAAGCATACCTTCAAGAACAGACTTTGCACTTTCGAGTGCATCGTTTATCTTGGAGTGATCTGCGCCGCCTGCCATAGCAGAGTCGGGGCGTCCGCCGCCCTTACCGCCTGTGACGGAAGCAACTGCTCCTACGAGCTTACCTGCGTGCGCACCTCTAGCAACTGCGTCCTTACCTGCAACTGCGATAAAGTTGAGCTTGCCGTTTGCCTTGACTGCGATTACTGCAACTGTGTCGGGACAGTCTGCCTTTATCTTGTCCGTAAGGCTTCTTGCCGCATCTATTTCCATATCAAGAGCCGTTGTCACAAGCTTTACAGAGCCAACTGAAACAGCGCCCGCAAGCACGTCACCAAGCTTTGAGCCTGCAATCTTATTGTTAAGAGCCTCGATCTCCTTCTTCATAGAGGATATCTCGCCCTGAAGCGCAGTCGCTTTCTTTGCGATATCCGCGGGGTTTTGAACCTTAAGCTCTGCTGCGGTCTCTGCGATAAGCGCGTCCTTGTTTGCGATAAGCTTAAGCACGCCAAGACCTGTGACCGCTTCTATACGACGAACACCTGCCGCAACGCTGGACTCGGAGATTATCTTAAAGAGACCAACCTTGCCCGTGTTATTGCAATGTGTGCCTCCACAAAGCTCTGTCGAGAAGCTGCCCATCTTAACCATACGCACAACTGAGCCGTACTTTTCGCCAAAGAGCGCCATAGCGCCGTTTGCTCTTGCGGTCTCGATGTCGGTTTCCATCGTAATTATTTCGTTTGCCGCGAGAATGTTGATATTAACGAGAGCCTCGACCTTTGCTATTTCCTCGGATGTGAGGGCGGCAAAGTGAGTAAAGTCAAATCTGCAAACATCGTCGTTTACGTACGAGCCTGCCTGCTCAACGTGGTTGCCAAGGACTGTACGGAGAGCCGCCTGAAGCAAGTGAGCTGCAGAGTGATTACGGCAGATAGCCATACGTCTTGCGTCCTCAATGTCTGCGGTGACTGTGTCGCCAACCTTGAGGGTTCCGTTTACAACTGTGCAGAGGTGAATATAAACACCGTCAGTTTTCTTTGTATCATATACGTTTGCGATGAATCCGTCGCAGTATATAGTGCCTGTATCGCCTACCTGTCCGCCTCCCTCACCATAGAAGGGTGTGCGGTCAAGGATAATGGAGCAATCGCCCTCGGAAATAGAATCAACAATTCCCTCCTCGCCCATAATAGCGATTACCTTGGCGGTGCTTCTGAAATCCGTATAGCCTGTAAACTGCGTTTTTTCAAGGTCGGAGAGCATAGACTTTGAGGACTCGTCCCAACCGCCTATATTAGCTCTTGCCTCTCTTGCGCGGACCTTCTGCTGCTGCATAAGTTCAAGGAACTTCGCCTCGTCAATCTTGAGATTGCTCTCTGCCGCGATTTCGCGTGTGAGGTCTATCGGGAAGCCAAACGTATCGTAAAGCTTGAATACCTCTTCGCCCGAGATTACGTCCGCATTCTCTGCAACTGCGCCGCGGATAAGGTCGGAAAGAATGGAAAGACCTGCGTCAACAGTCGCGTCAAATCTCTCCTCCTCCATAGAAATAACCTTGAGTATATAGTCGCGCTTCTGCTCAAGCTCGGGGTAAGCATTGCAGCTTTCGTTTATTGCTACGGTCACGGTATCAACAAGGAAAGGATGGTTTATGCCAAGCAGCTTTCCGTGACGGCAAGCGCGGCGGATAATACGGCGGAGAACGTAGCCTCTTCCCTCGTTTGAAGGAATAACGCCGTCGCTTATCATAAACATTGCGCTTCTGGAGTGGTCGGTCACAACTCGGATAGAAATGTCGTTCTCCGCGTTGTCGCCGTATCTCTTGCCTGCTATCTCACAGGTCTTGTCTATTACCTTACGGATAGAGTCTACCTCGAACATATTGTCAACTCCCTGCATTACGCAAGCAAGTCTTTCAAGTCCCATACCCGTATCGATATTCTTCTGAGCAAGCTCGGTGTAGTTGCCGTGTCCGTCGTTGTTGAACTGCGAGAATACGTTGTTCCAGATCTCCATAAATCTGTCACAGTCACAGCCGGGCTTACAGTCGGGAGAGCCGCAGCCGTACTTGAGTCCGCGGTCGAAATATATCTCCGAGCAAGGACCGCAGGGACCGCTTCCGTGCTCCCAGAAGTTGTCTGCCTTGCCAAGACGAACTACGTGCGCGGGGTCAACTCCAATCTTATTTACCCAAATTTCGTATGCTTCCTCGTCGTTCTCGTAAATCGAGGGCCAAAGAAGGTCTGTGGGAATTTCAAGAGTTTCGGTGAGGAACTCCCAAGCCCACGGAATAGCCTCGTCCTTAAAGTAGTCGCCGAACGAGAAGTTTCCGAGCATCTCGAAGAACGTACCGTGACGCGCGGTGTGTCCTACGCGCTCAAGGTCGGGTGTACGGATACACTTCTGACACGTGGTGACGCGCTTACAGGGGGGCTCAACCTCGCCTGTGAAGAACTTTTTCATAGGCGCCATACCCGAGTTTATAAGAAGGAGCGACTTGTCGCCCTGAGGAACGAGGGGATATGAAGGGAGACGAAGATGTCCCTTTGATTCAAAGAATGAAAGATATTTCTCTCTGAGGTCGTTAAGTGATGTCCACTGCATGAAATTTATGTCCTTTCAAATTTTACATTAACCATATAATTATATCACCAGACTCCTGATAAGTCAAGAGATTAAACATACGTTTAATTAAGATATTCTTATTTTTTTCTTGTCATTTCCTTTTCTACGGCGGCTACTCGCTCGCTCATAGGAGGATGACTGTATTCAAGTACGACGTTGATGCGCGAGGGCGCAAGATGTGAAAAATTGTCTCTTGCAAGCTTTTTGAACGCGCTTATCATAGCCTCGCCGTATCCCTCGGATACTGCCTGACGGTCTGCCTCATATTCGTGAGCACGGCTTGACGCATTGATAACGAGATTGATAGCGGGCTGAATGATGCTTATTGCTATGCCCGTAAGTATGTAAGCAAAGCCGTAGTTTACGCCACCAAATCCGAACTCCCTATATATTTCGGGATAGCTGATTATAAGCCAAACCGTAGTGGCAAGAACAAGCAGATATCCGGTGCTCAAAAGTTGTCTTTTAAGTACGTGCTTGTGAATGCCGTGGCCGAGCTCGTGAGCAAATACAGCGCATATTTCGTCGGTGCTCATTGCATTCAGAAGATTGTCGTAAAGCACGATAGTCTTGCTCTTGCCAAATCCCGCAATATACGCGTTGAGCTTAGTGGTTCTGCGAGATGCGTCCATTACCTCAATGGCTCTTACCTTGTATCCGTGCTTTGTGAGAAGCTCCATAAGCTTTTCTTTGAGTTCCCCATCCTCAAGAGGTGTGAATTTGTTGCCTATTCTGCTGAGGTATGGGAACAGGAATGTCGCGAGCAGAGTAATTGCAAGCATAACTGCTGCAAAAACAACTATTATAAAGTTTCCTGTCAGCGAGTGGATCGCATATATAAGATATGCAAGTCCAAAGGAAATAATTGCGCTGAGCAATATAGAGCGTATTCTGTCAAAAATAAAGGTCTTGATCGTTGAACGGTTAAATCCGTACTTCTGCTCGATTTTCATCGTATTTATGTAGCCAATAACAGTTTCAACGATTGCGCCTATAACTACCTCAAGGATAACAACGGAAAATAATTGCCAGAAAAAGTTAGGAAAAATGTTCGCAATAGCCGAGTATGCGTTGCTTATCAACAGCGCGAGAGTAAGTGCGCAGGAGATAGACGACGATATTATATCAAGACGGCAATGCTCCGCACTGTACGCCTTCCATTTCTCATAGGTTTCCGCGTCATATACGTCGGAGAGATTTTCGGGCGTAGGATTGTTTGCCGAACGGTACTTAACTATATTCAGAATTATTGAGTATGCTCCGCCTAAAAGCGCGCAGACAATAAAAATAATTTTGAATGTCATAACAATTCACCTCGTGAAATTTAGTTTCTTTCTCCGTACAGCGCCGCGCCGATTACTGTACCAAAGCTTGCGTTTTCGGGGATAATAAAGTTTATGCCAAATGAATCGAGATTGTTGAATACATCTCTTACAGGGGCGATTGTGGTGAGGTTTCCAATCAATACCACGTTTTCAAGTCCAAGTCCGCGCGCTGTAAACACAGCCATCATAGCGATAGTTTCCGCCACCATATTAGCAACTCCAAGAGCTATATCACCTGCTGTTGCCATATCCGAGAGCTTGCCGAAATTGGACGCCGTGAGGTTTTCATTGACTCCCGTAAACTGTGCGTTTTTAGAGATATCCTTTACGCGGAGGTCGATATTGTCAAGCGATCCGTTCTGACACAACTCCTCGATATGCTCGACGGTGTTAACCCCTGTCATTTTCTTGGTAAGTCCCAAGAGCGTACCTCCGCCGACACCTGTGCCGCCGAGATAGTTTGTTTCTATATTACTTCCGTTTTTCTTGGCATGGACTAGCGCTGTACCCGTGCCCATGCTTACGACGACGGCTTCGTCAAGTCCCGAAAGATAGAGACCGCCAATGCCTGCAGCATCAAACTCGGGTACCTTTTGGCTGGTAAGAGAATATATGGGTTTTTGCATGTGAGTTGCTCCCACGCCCGTGACCATCACTTTGTCTATGTCCTCGAGATTAAGGTTGTTCTCGGTTGTAAATTTACCGAATGCGCCGTATATTGACGTAATCGGATCGGTTGCGCGCACAAAAAGTGGGGATATCATTTCCCTGTTCTTGCCCTCGTCTATCTTAAAGCCCACAATTTTCGTGGTACTTCCTCCGACGTCTATACCTATGATGTTGTGAATTTTTTTCATTTTCGTAGCATCCTTTGTAAAAAATTAAAACAAATGTTATAAACATTATATCACTATATTGAAAAAAAATCAATAATATGATATAATATTGGTAATAAATTTTTTTGGAGTTAAAAATTATGGCATTTGATGCAGGCATGCTTGCATGCGTTGTGAATGAAATAAATATAAATGCCCGATGCGGAAAGATAGAAAAGATATATCAGCCCGAGAAGGAAGAGATCGTTTTTGCTATACGAGCTAACGGCAAAAATCTGCGTCTGCTTATAAATGCAGGTTCAAGCTGTCCAAGAATAAGCTTTACACAAACGCAGAAGGAAAATCCTATGCAGGCGCCTATGTTTTGTATGCTTCTCCGCAAGCACTTATTGGGCGCTACCCTGTCCGACGTGTCACAGGAAGGCTTTGAACGAGTTGCAAGGTTTACGTTTGATACCCGTGACGAGATGGGATTTGAATGCAAAAAGTATATTTTTGCGGAAATCATGGGCAAATACAGCAACCTGATATTTACCGACGAGAGCTTCAAGGTTATTTACGTATTAAAAACCGTAGATTTCACCACTAGCAGTCTCCGTCAGGTGCTTCCGGGTATGATATACGAGCTTCCGCCCGTGCAGGACAAGCAGAATCCTCTTGAGGAAACCTACGAAGGCTTTTGTAAAAGATTGTCAGAGACGTCGCCCGATAAATCTGCGGATAAGTTTATTACATCAAGTTATCTTGGGATTTCCGCGTCAAACGCGAGAGAGATTAGCTTTTGTACGACAGGCAGAATAGATGCGCCACTATACAACTGCTCTGCCGAGCGTCTTTGGACAGAGTTTTCAAGGTTTGTTGGCACAATAAAAAATAATTCATATTCACCTTGCGTTGTATTTGACGGATCGCTCCCCGTGGAGTATTCATTTGTAAATTTGACGCATTATGGAAGCAGTCTTGAAATTAAAAAAATTGAGTCGGCATCCGAGGCTCTTGATATGTTTTTTGAGAGTCGCGACAAGGAGCAACGTATAAAGCAACGCGCGTCAGACCTTCTCAAAATTCTGACTAATTCCGAGTCCAGAATATCCAAAAAGCTTGATTCTCAGCAGAAGGAACTCGCCGATTGCGCTCTTGGTGAAAAATATAAAAAATATGGGGATCTTATAACCTCAAATCTCTATATGCTCTCCAAGGGACAGACGACGGTTGAGCTTATTGATTACGAGGCATGGAACGAGGAGACAGGTGAATACGGGAAGATCGTTATAGATCTTGATGAGCGACTAACTCCAGCTGCAAATGCGCAAAGATATTACAAAAAATACAATAAGACCAAGACCGCAAAGGTTGAACTTTCAAAACAGATAGAGATAGGTCAGCGGGAGCTTGAGTATATACATTCGGTTTTTGACTCGCTCACAAAGGCGGAGACGGTGTCTGACTTGTCCGAGATACGTGACGAGCTTTATCGCTCGGGCTACGCATCAAAGATGCGGGGTTACGCCGCACCTAAAAAGCAACCTATTCCTGTAGTAGCACAATTTGAGACAACCAACGGCTACAGAGTGCTTTGCGGAAAGAATAACATACAAAATGAATATATCACTCACAAGCTTGCGCAAAAGCATGACTACTGGTTCCATGCAAAAAATATCGCGGGCTCGCATGTGCTTCTTATTACTAACGGCGAGGAGCCCCCAGCCGAAGATTTTACTGACGCTTGTATGATAGCAGCATATTATTCCAAGGCGCGTGGCGGCAAGAGCGTTGAGGTTGACTACCTTTTTGCAAGAGGTGTTAAAAAGGTTCCCTCCTCGAAACCCGGCTTTGTTGTGTACCATAATAACTGGAGCGCATTCGTCACTCCTGACGAGAACAGAATACGCGCTATGAGAATAAAATGAGGTAATTGGCATGCTGGAATTTTTGAAGATATTTGCAATCACACTCTTTTTTCCAATATTGCCCATGGTTGTTTGCGGATTTGTTGCAGGACTTTCTGAAAAGCTTTTTTTGAAAATGACCAGAAGATGTGGGCGCGGACTTGTTATGCTAACCTCAATTATAGGAACGCCTATACACGAGCTTGGTCATGCTATGATGTGTTTTCCATTTGGACATAAGATAAAAAAGATCTGTCTTTGGGATCCGAAAGCGAAAAATGGAGTTCTCGGATACGTAAATCACAAGTATAACAAGAAAAACATCTGGCATAGACTTGGTTGTCTTTTCATAAGTATGGGACCTATTATTCTCGGGCTCTTGGTTGTGATGCTTATTATGGCACTTTGTTTTCCCAGGGCTTTTAGTGAATACTATTCGTCCGTTTTTTCAGTAGACAGAAGCTTTGGCGGTTTTATTGAGCTGATTTACTCTAGCATAAGCATCTTTTTATCGTCTATGTTCGATAGCTCATCTCCCATCTGGGCAAAAGTTGTGGGTGGAATCCTTATAATTTGTGTATGCATCCATATAAATCTGAGCCCTGCGGATATCAAAAACAGTCTTGGCGCTTTGCCGATATATTCTCTTATTTGCATTGTGATATCCGCTATAATATTCTTTATTGGTGGGGATATATCGTTTGGATTTATCTCGGCACTTACATTTTGGTGCTTTATGGGATTTGCTCTCTATACAGTTATTTTTGCGGGAATTATTGCAGTACTTTTAATAGGACTGCTATGCTTTATTCTTGGGACAATATTTGGTAGATGATGTGAATTTCACTAAATATTGCATAAAGTATTGACAAATACGGTATTTTATGGTACAATAAACTTGTTGTTTTTACAACATCCAAAAAAGACTAAAATAATCAATGTTTGCGCAAAACGCAAATAAAGAAAGGAAATAATTATGAGTAAAAAGCTTCCGAACAGAAAAAAGATTGACAGAGGATATATGCCTGTACCCGATGTCAACGCGCTTCTTTCCTATGTTAAGTCTCATAGCGATAGAATTATATATCGCTATTTTGAGAATAACAAGCTCAAGGATATGTCATACTCTGAATTCTACACGTTGGTATATCAGATAGCTGCAGGTTTTGACAAGCTCGGACTTACGGGCAAAAAGATCGCTATTATCGGCGATACCTCTCCCCAGTGGCTCGCAACCTACGTTGCCGCGCTTGCAAACGACACGGTGGTTATACCTATGGACAAGGAGCTTGCTGTAAGCGAGATCGAAAAGTTCCTCACCATCGTTGAGGCAGACGCTATCGTTTACTCCAAGTCCTTTAATGAAAAGTTTGTCACCACTATAAACACTCACGAAACCCTTAAGTACTTTATTCCGATCAGCGCTGAATACGGTGAGGGATTCTCGGACAAGGTAGTCAATTTCTCTGATCTTCTTGATCTTGGTCAGACAGGACTTGATGATGGCTACAAGGTAAAGGAAAGTCATAACCGTGAGCAGATGTGTGAAATGCTCTTCACGTCGGGTACGACAGGCACAAGCAAGTGTGTAATGCTCTGCCAGAAAAATATTTTCGCTGCGGTTGAATCGGCGCTCGCATCGGTTTGCTTTACTCCCGATGACGTTATCGTTTCGGTGCTCCCTGTTCATCATACCTATGAGCTTATGTGTCTCATTGCGGCAATGGCGCTTGGCATGACAGTCTGCATTAACGACTCTCTCCGTCACGTAATGAAGAATTTTGCTCTGTTCAAGCCCACGGGTCTTGTTCTCGTTCCTCTCTTTATGAACACAATGCATAAAAAGATCTGGTCCGAGGCAGAAAAGTCGGGTAAGGACAAAACTCTCCGCACGGCACTCAAGCTCTCTGCGGGACTCCGAAAGATCGGCATTGACCTGCGTGCAAAGCTCTTTAAGTCTGTGACAAGCGCATTTGGCGGAAGACTTGACCATATCATCTGCGGTGGCGCAAAGCTCAATCCCGAGCTTGTTTACGAATTTGAGGAGTTTGGAATTTCCGTATTCGAGGGATTCGGTATCACGGAATGCTCTCCCCTTGTCGCTGTTGACCTTTATTATGATCGCAAGCCCGGCTCGATAGGTCCTTCCGTTCCTTGCTGTGAGGTAAGAATAGATCCCAACGGCGAGACAACTGATAAGGGATACGTTATGGGTGAGATTCAGGTCAAGGGTGACAACGTAATGCTTGGCTATTACAATAATCCTGATGCAAACGCTGACGCATTCACCCAGGACGGCTGGTTCCGTACGGGTGATGTGGGATACAAGGATGACGAAAGCTGTATTTATATCACGGGACGTATCAAGTTCGTTATCGTGCTTGAAAACGGCAAGAACGTATTCCCCGAGGAAATTGAGGAGTATCTTGAAAATATAGAGACAATCGCCGAGTCTTGCGTAATCGGTAGAAAGGCTGAGGATAGCGATACCGTCAATGTCGTTGCAGTCGTTTACCCCGATTTTACCAAGTTCCCCAAGGACGCTACTGACGATGAGATCAAGGAAAGCATCCGTAAGTCTATAAACGTTATTAACAAGAAGCTTCCCTCTTTCAAGCAGATAAAGGCGGTTGAGGTCAGAAAGACCGAGTTCGAAAAAACAACGACAAAGAAGATTAAGAGACAGCTTGTAAAATAAAAATTACAAAAAATATCCCGTCAGGCGAGAGCTTGACGGGATTTTTATGCAAAAAATGTGAGTTTGCTATTGTAATTATGAAATTTAGATGATATAATATATTCGTATAATTATGCCGAGAAGTCGGCGGTGAGGAGTTGTTTATGAATAACGGCTTTATAAAAATTGCGGTCGCAACACCGAAAATTCGTGTTGCAGACGTTGAATTTAATACGAACGAGTGTATCCGTCTTGCAACCGAGGCGGCGAGTATGGGTGCTAAGGTAGTTCTCTTTCCCGAGCTGACACTCACGGGGGCTACGTGCGGCGATCTGTTTTATTCGGACAAGCTTATATCGGCATCACTTGACGGGCTCAGAAGATTTGTGTTCGCTTCGGCAATGAGTGACAGTATATTTGTCGTAGGACTGCCCATTCTCTGCTCCGAGAAGCTTTATAGCTGTGCGGCGGTAGTTCAGGGCGGTCAGATACTCGGTATAGTGCCCAAGACCAATATTACCTCGGCACAGGCGAGATATTTTGCGCCTTGTCCCAAGCTCAACTATTCCTACACTATTGACGACAGTGTTGTGATGTTTGGCTCAAAGCAGATATTTGTATGCAGAAATATGCCGTCGTTCAAGCTTGGAGTGGAGTTTTACGAGGATATTTGCGCTCCCGTATCCCCTTCGTGCGAGCTTTCGGCGGCGGGCGCGAATATTATATTGAATCTTGCGTCTGTCAATGAGACGACGGTGAGTAAGCAGACGGCAAAAATGCTCATAGCGGCACAGTCTAAAAAGCTTGTTTGCGGTTATGCAATGGCTGGTAGCTGTCTTGGGGAGTCCACGACTGACTCTGTGTACGGCGGTCACGCGGTTATTTACGAGGATGGCGATGTGCTTGCCGAAAAGAAAGCATTTGACGGTGAGTTGCTTATAAGCGAGATAGACACGGACAAGCTTGTAGGTATCAAGCGCCGTTCGGATCTGTTTTGCAACAAAACCGCAAATGAATACTGCGAAATAGAGTTTGATATTGAAATAGAGGATACCGAGCTTACGCGCATTATCCCCGAAAATCCCTTTATTCCTAAGGATTTGTCTGTGCTTGAGGACATACTCAACATTCAGGCGCAGGGGCTTGCAAAGAGAGTTGTTGCGGCGTATGCGAAGAAGATAGTTATAGGCATTTCAGGCGGACTTGACTCCTGTCTTGCTCTGCTTGTTATGGCTCGTACAATGAACATTCTGAGTCGTCCTATGAGTGATATTATCGCGGTGACAATGCCCTGCTTTGGCACTACCAAGCGCACAAAGGACAATGCGACGGTTATGTGCGAGGAGCTTGGAGTTGATTTCAGATGTGTGGACATATCGGCGGCGGTTGAAAGTCATCTCCGCGATATTGGTCACGATATAAACCTGCACAATGTTGTTTACGAGAACGCACAGGCGCGTGAGCGCACGCAGGTAATTATGGATATTTCCAATGCCGAGGGCGGTTTTGTCGTGGGTACGGGAGATATGTCAGAGCTTGCTCTCGGCTGGGCTACCTACAACGGAGACCATATGTCGAGCTATGGCGTGAATGCGTCTATCCCCAAGACACTTGTTCGCGAGCTTGTAAAGCATTGCGCGACTGTCGAGGACAACAAAGGCAATAAAACTCTGTCAGAGGCACTTATTGATATTGTTGAGACACCTGTTTCCCCCGAGCTTTTGCCCGCAGACAAGAGTGGGAATATAGCGCAGAAGACCGAGGATCTTGTCGGTCCTTACGAAATACACGATTTCTATATGTACTATATGTTGGGCTACGGATTCTCTCCCGCAAAGCTCTACCGTATGGCGTGCTACGCGCTTGGCGACAAGTACGACGGCGAGACGCTGCTCAAGTGGCTTGAGGTGTTTGTTAAGAGATTTTTCTCGCAGCAGTTTAAGCGCTCCTGTCTGCCCGACGGCCCTGCGGTGAGTGATATTTCCCTATCCCCCCGAGGTGCTTTGGTTATGCCGTCCGATGCGGTAGCGAGCGCATGGCTTGCGGAAATTAACGAGATCAAGAATATGTAAAATCAAAAGCCTTCTCTGCATAGAGAAGGCTTTTGTAATATCAGTATATCTCGCCGCAGGCGATCCTTATGCCCGAGTTTCCTGCGGGTTGTGTAGTGAAATCGTCGGGCGCGGAATGAATTATAATGGTTTTTCCGATAATTTCCTCAGTGCTAAATCTGTCGGTCAAAAAGGATAAAAATCCGTAGCCGCCCGATACGAATATCGGTGGCATATCTCCCGCGTGATACGGATGCGGACAGGAGTTGGGATTGTAGTGCGAGCCTGCGTTTGCGAACGGGTCGGATGACGTACCCGTGCAGGAGCTACCTCTGTGAATGTGCATAGCGAGAATGGGACCGCGGCAAATGTCCTGTGCCGTTGGTAAGCCTATAAGCTCGACCTCGCACATTACACCGTGAGTTGTCTGCCAGAATCGCGCGTGCCCCTGTATTTCGGGGTAGTCTGCGCTACCGAAAATATTTGCCATTGCATGCGGACGACGCCTGAAAATAGATAGAAAATTCGGGAAAAAGCTGCTTGTGTTCATATCATTCCTCCGAAAAATATTCTTGTGCTATCAATAGTTATATGACTGCGCCCGTTAAGGTGTGAGAAATAAAAATTTGTTGACTAAAAACTGTTGAATTTTTCTTCAAGTTGTGATATAATACAAAAGTAATATTTGCCTCCATAGTTAAATGGATATAATAAGCCCCTCCTAAGGGTTAGTTATGGGTTCGATTCCCGTTGGGGGTGCCATACAAGAAAGCCTGCCCTTGTGGCAGGCTTTCTTGTATGCTTCTCCCGACCTTCGACCCGTTCTG
>JAZOUO010000100.1:0-6589 GCA_045658225.1 Eubacteriales bacterium | reverse complement strand
CGACGAAAAGGAAATAATCTATATAGTAGCTAAAAAGGAAAAAAGAAACAGCATTATGCAGGCAATAGCCTCGCATAATTGCGGCGACGAAAATCATCACCCCATGGCCTTCTCCCTCCCCGTCTCCGAGGTTGCGGGACTAAGACTTATGAAAGACTGATTAACCAGAAAACCCGAGAGCAACGCTCTCGGGTTTTCCTTCTTATTTGATTTCCGTCACCTCTGTGGCGTCTCTGACAATAAGGATTGCACGGCCGTTCTTTGAAACGCTCAGCACCGCCTGACACATACCCACGATAATGGGCTCGTGTCTCTGCACGCCAATTCCAAAAGGCTTTCCCTTAACAGTGAATTCGTCACCATCCACGACAAGCGCGGTCTTTCCGCTAAATTGTGAAAATTTATATTCTACCTTGTGAGTCTCTCCGTCAAGGACTACTTCCCAGATCTGCTTTATCATTATCTTAACCTCTCAAAATAACAATTTTATCTGCATTTAATTATACACGTAAGTGCCCATTGTGTCAATAAGCCCCGACAAAATTTCATTTATGCACAAATCACTCCCGCCCAAAATGTAAAAAAACCACAAAAATATTATTCGACCTTTTATTCGTTTGACAAACAAACAAAAACGTGCTATAATAGAGTGTTAAGACCAAGGTCGGCTTTGGTCGGATTTTCGAGGAAGGAGGCGGATATAATGCAGGACGATAAGAAAAAGTCATTCGGCGACGATTCATTTTGGGAATTGTCGAGCTATAAAGCTCCAAAAACGCCCATACAGACACGCACACAAAAATCATCGGTATCCGTCTCCGAGATAGATGTTCCGCGCGTAGAACCTATCAGTAATAGCTCGTACGTAGACTCCCGATTTTCATCCGATGGCACTATAACCAGATTTATCTCTCCAACTCAGAAAAAGCCCAACACAGACAGAAAATTACTGTTTGAATATCAGCCACAAAATCCCTTTATCAAACAAGTCCAGATATTCACCGACAACGAATCGGACAGTATTTTTGCAAATAGCAATCTGTTTTTGCGCGAGAGGGCTGCTCTTCTTGACAGAGTCGGGCGCGAAGTACCTCACGTACCATTTTACTCTATGATGCCGAGATATTCGCAAATGACCCGCCCCCAGCTCGCTTATTACCTCTGGTGGCGCGAGAATATCCGTCACGGAGTATTTCTTGAGTGTGATATTTCCTACGTTATCCTCTACGCACACGAGCTAATCGTGGCTGACGAGGGCGATGATAAGTCCGAGATACTCAAAATACTATGCAAGCTTTATTCTGCGCAGTATAAGGACAAGCAGGCGGTGTATTTCGGTATAGGAAATCTTATTGCGGATTTTTGTATTCTGCATAATTTGTCTCTGCCCGACGGATACCTCGGCGATAAATTCTCGGAATTTATAACCTACACAAGTATTCCCGAGTTTTTTATTGATATTTCGGATAGATACAACCCGTCTATGCACGAAAGACTTATTGCGGGCGTATCGGTCTACAATTATAAAAAAAGCAAGCATTACATAACAGACCCTAAGCTTTTCGATAAGCATATGAGAGGGGCAGTGGCGTCAATATTTGCTGACGACAAGGCTTACGCTTCCCTCTCCGCGTTCTCAAATATGGCGTACGGCGACGTACTGTCCAGCCATAAGCCATTTTTCAAGCTTGCGGGAATGACTACAAAGCAGGCAAAAATAAAAATAAGCTATTATCCGCTGTCATTTTTGCAATCAGCAATAACAGACGCTCTGCGCTACACCGAAAACAAGATACGCGAGCATCTGGGAATAAAATCCAAGCTCAACGTCACAACGGTAAACCCCGACATAAAAAACGCGATAGATACTTACGCAGAGAAATTCTGCCCCCATATGTCACGTGGGAGAATGGCTATGGCGGCAGAGAAAAAATCCGCTTCGGAATACGACAAGCTGTACGACGTGCCAAAATCCGAGCTTTCACTTGAAAAGGCTCTTGAGATAGAAAAGAAGTCTTGGGAAACGACTAAAATTTTAGTTGAAGCCTTTGAGGAGGATATACATCCCGAGCCCGAGGTACTCGTTGAGTCTGTGGTTGTTAAGTCTGTCACACAAGAGCCTGTGAGTGCCGAAAATTCAACACTGTACGAGAATCTTTGCTCGAATCTTGGAGATAACAAAGAATTCTTAAATCTCTGTATAAGAGAGGATTTTGGTGCTCAGAGGAGCTTTGCCAGAGGCATAGGCTTGTCGGCAGACGAGCTTGCCGAGCAGATAAACAGTCTTGCCCTAGATATTCTTGGAGATATTCTTCTTGAGGACGCGGGCGACGGATACATAATACTTGAGGATTATAAAAATTTATTTTGAGGAATGAAATATGATAGATAACAAAAACATGTCAAATACTTCCCCCGCAGTACCCAGAAGAATACTTTCTTCTCTGCTCTCCAGCGTGTCCGCGGGCGTTGTGCCGCGCGTGGGTGCGCCCTATATAGCAATAGGCAGACAGGACGAGATAGCGGCTCTGCTCTCAGATCTTGAGCAGGTCAACGAGGGTGGCGGAGCTATGCGCTTTCTCATAGGCAGATACGGCAGCGGAAAGAGCTTTCTTATCCAGCTTATACGTGGATACGCGCTTGGGCGTGACTTTCTGGCCGCCGACTGCGACTTGTCTCCCGAGCGCCGTCTTTACGGCAGCGGTGGAAGTGGAGTTGCAACCTACCGCGGGCTTATGAAAAACCTCGCGTCAAAGACCTCGCCCGACGGCAGCGCGCTCTCAAAGGTCATCTCCCGTTGGATAGGCGCATTGAGAAATTCTCTTATAGAGAAAGGACTCTCACCCGACAGCGCGGAGTTCTCTCGCGAGCTTAATAAGCTTGTATCGTCTCAGCTCTCCGAGCTTGAATTTTTAGTCGGCGGATTTGATTTTTCGCGTGTCGTCACAGAATATTACAAGGCGAGCATATCCGACGAGGACTCATCTAAGGACAAAATGAGCGCTTGTCTGCGTTGGCTCAGAGGTGAGTTCTCCACAAAGACCGAGGCAAAGCAATCTCTCGGATTTTCGGTGTCGGTCATTATCGACGACGACAACTGGTATGATTTTCTCAAGCTCTGGGCACAGCTCGCAAAGAAAATGGGCTATCGAGGACTTGTCGTGTTTATCGACGAGTGCGTAAATCTCTACAAGATACCCCACCGTGTCAGCCGCGAGAACAACTATGAAAAGATACTCTCAATGTTCAACGACACGCTTCAGGGCCGCGCTCCCGGACTTGACATAATCTTTGGTGGCACTCCTCAATTTTTGGAGGACACCCGCCGCGGACTTTTCAGCTATGAGGCATTGCGCTCCCGTCTGTGCGACAGTAAATTCGCCCTCGGCGGCTTTAAAAACCTCATAGGCCCTGTAATAAGACTTCGCCGTCTTACTGACGACGAGCTTTTCGCACTCATTCAGAGAATAAGTGTGCTTTATTCACAGTATTACGGCTGGGAATGTACCGTCACAGACGAGGACAGGCTTGAATTTTTGAAGATATGTCTCTCACGTGCGGGTGCTGACAGTATGATAACTCCTCGTGAGATGCTCCGCGACTATATGACGGTGCTCAACATTCTTATGCAAAACCCCGAGGCAAAGTTTACGGACATCGTGGGCAGTGCAGTCACGCTAAAAACAGAGGAGATCGACGATACCCCCACCCCCGCACAGCAAGTTAATCGCAAATACACCGCAAACGATATTGAATTTTAATTTATTCTGACATAACTTTGGAAAGGAGAATTTTTATGACGGACGCAGATCTTATATTTGAGAGATTTCCCGATTTTATCCGCGAATATATCTACTCGCACGCGTGGGAGTCTCTGCGTGCGGTACAGGTTGCCGCCGCGCACACCATATTTGAGACAGACAACAATCTTCTGCTCACGTCGTCCACCGCAAGCGGCAAGACCGAGGCGGCGTTCTTTCCTATTTTGTCCGAGCTTTACGAGGACAAGCCAAGCAGTATTGGAGTTCTTTATATCGCACCCTTAAAAAGCCTTATAAACGACCAGTTCGAGCGTTTGTCCGAGCTGCTCGATATGACCGACACGCCCCTGACGCACTGGCACGGAGACGTGGCACAGTCACATAAGAAGAAGCTTCTCTCAAGCCCTCGCGGAATACTCCAGATAACTCCCGAATCTCTTGAATCTATGCTCATAAACCGATCAAACGACATTCCCCGCCTGTTTGGAGATCTGCGATACGTAGTCATAGACGAAATACACACCCTAACGGGCACGGACAGAGGAAATCAGATAATCTGTCAGCTTTCCCGTATTGCCCGTATGATAGGCTATCACCCCCGCAGAATAGGACTTTCCGCAACCATAGGCAATCCTGACACGGCGGCAGAGTGGCTCACCGCCGACACGGGCAGAGACATTGACGTTCCGCAGTTTACCGAGGAAAAAATACGCTGGAGACTCGGACTTGAGCATTTCTACATTGACAATCCCGAGCTTGCGGACAAGACTCTCGCGCCTAACAGAGAGGACGATAAAGCCAACGAGAAATCCGAGGCGCGTCGCGCTATGATGGATGCGGGATACGAGTATATATATGACTGCGTACGAGATAAAAAATCCATAGTATTCTCAAACTCCCGCGAGGAGACCGAGTATATCTGCGCCACTTTGCGTCAGATTGCGGGCAAGCGCGGAGAGGACGATTCAAAGATACTCATACACCACGGAAACTTGTCTGCGTCATTACGTGAAGAGGCGGAAATGAAAATGCGAAATGACGAAGAATTTGCCGTCACCTGCGCAACTGTGACAATGGAGCTTGGCATTGACATAGGTCAGCTTGAGCGAGTAGTTCAGGCGCAAGCGCCAAATACAGTTTCAAGCTTTCTTCAGCGTCTTGGACGCTCGGGTAGACGCGGTCAGCCCTCCGAGATGATGATGGTGTTCAGAGAAGAAGAGGCTCTGCCGAACACACCGCTTCCCCAACTTATTCCCTGGGAGCTTATCCGCGCGATAGCTATTATTCAGCTTTACATTGAGGAGAGATTTATCGAGCCGTCACAAAGAAAAAAGCTGCCTTACAGTCTTTTGTTCCATCAGACCCTCAGCGTGCTTGCGTCCAGCGGCGAGCTTACGGCAAAAAGACTTGCCGAACGAGTGCTCTCGCTGCCGCCGTTTACAAGCGTCTCCCCCGAATCATATAAGACTCTGCTTATTTCAATGCTCAACAATGACCTTATTGAAATGACCGAGGAAAAGGGACTGATAATCGGTCTTGTGGGCGAGAGATTGCTTAAGAGCTTCAAGTTCTACGCGGTTTTTAAGGACAGCGAGGACTTTACCGTGCGTCAAGGCTCGGAGGAGATAGGCACTATCACCACTCCCCCGCCCGTGGGCGACAGATTTGCCTTAGCGGGTCGTGTCTGGGAGGTCGAGGAGATAGACGTTCAGCGTAAGCTTATATACGTTCATAAGGTTGACGGCAAAATGGAAATCTCGTGGCCCGGTGACTTTGGCGAGATACACACAAAAATTCTCAAGAGAATGAAGCAAGTGCTACTTGAGGACACCGACTACCCGTATCTTAAGGAAAACGCCAAAAAGCGTCTGGAGCTTGCCAGACGCACGGCGAAAAACTCGGGTATGCTTGAGCATTCCATAGTAAATCTCGGTGGATACACGTACTGTATGTTCCCTTGGCTTGGCACACGTTCGTTCAGAACGCTCCGCAAGTACATACAAAAAAATGCCCGCGAGCATAATATCTCGGGCATTGAGTTTGAGGGTTGCTATTATATAACCTTTAAGA
Source organism: Eubacteriales bacterium (assembly GCA_045658225.1). Classification (GTDB taxonomy): domain Bacteria; phylum Bacillota; class Clostridia; order Oscillospirales; family CAG-272; genus SVTX01. Next base: position 758 of record JAZOUO010000100.1, on the reverse strand, counting down.
TGGAAAACAGCTCGGATATAGGCTTTATAGCATCACTTTGCAAGGATATTGAGGAGAACGGAATAGACTGCCACTCGCTTGTGCAAAGCGGCGAGATACCTTTGTTTGAAAAGTACGACTCGTATGTTCCCTTCGAGCTTCTCCGCGAGGCGTATGCCGAGGACAAGCTCCGCGCCGACGAGGCGGAACAGGCTATCCGAGATATTCTTGAGGAGTACAAATAATCAAATTTATAAATACGGAGTTGCTTTACGCATTACGGCTTGTCTGTAAGCTTATAGCCAACTCCGTATTTTGATATTATAAGTACCCTGCCCCCGATATTGTGGGCTTTTTTGTTTATGTGGCAGATATGCGCCGCAATATCGCTGACTTTGGGCTTTTTGTCGGAATAGCAGTTTTCTATTATTTGCTTAGCAGACACAAAGCCCTTGCTTTGATATATGTACGAAAATATCATAGATTCCTTTTTTGAAAGCTTCATATCGTAGCCGAGATATATAACTCTGGAGTTTTGAGTATCGTTGTAAAGTATGGTCATCAGGGTTGCCTTTCTGAAATATGTGTTAGTTTCAAGTCGGAAGGGGTGTCACCAACGCAAATGGGGGAATCTGTGATGCTTTTGCATTAAGGATCAAACTAAAGGACATCGAGTCCTTTAGTTTGATGAGACTCTGAACCATTACATAATTCGCTTTGCGAATTATGTAATGGATTCCGAGTCGCCTGGGTGGGGCGCCGGAAAGAAAGGGGGAGAG
>JAZOUO010000099.1:0-23288 GCA_045658225.1 Eubacteriales bacterium | reverse complement strand
TTTGGTGGGCCAACAGGGACTCGAACCCCGGACCGACCGGTTATGAGCCGGTAGCTCTAACCAACTGAGCTATTGGCCCGTCTTGTGACGGTGCGTTTTTTCAACGCTTGATTATTATACTACATCCAAATTCATTTGTCAATAGCAAATCTCAAAAAATTCTCAATTTTTCAAAAAATCTTTTCCTATGCCTTTCCCTGCACTTTTCTTTCATTATTATATCCGCGTAAAACCCCACAAATTTCGAAAAAGCCCTTGACAAATATACAATATAATGATAAACTGTTTACATACAGAAGAAAGTGAGACTTGATATGCACAACTCTACATTCACATTTGCATATTATTACTTTTACTATTTTCAGGCGTAATATAGTAAAGGTGATTTTTGCTGCGTGAATTGCATACCGAGGTTGTTATAAACTCAAACGGTACTCCCCAGTAAAGTCGCTGTGGGGTACCGTTTTATTTTCATATTGCTTTTCTCTATCAGCGGCGCATTATACACGAAAGGAAAACACAAAAATGATTGCAGTATTAAAGAATGGAACAAGTCAAAAACAAATTGACAGTCTTATAAATTGGATAGAGTCACAGGGACTCTCGGTCCACCTCTCCGCAGGTGAGTATCAGACCATCGTAGGTCTTATCGGTGACACGACGAAAATCGACGAGGACCTTCTCCAGAGCCTTGATATAGTTGAGACAGTCAAGAGAATTTCCGAGCCCTTTAAGAGCGCGAACAGAAAATTCCACCCCGACAACACTGTTGTTAAAGTTGACAACACAAGTGTTGGCGGTAATATCTTCGCGGTAATGGCTGGCCCCTGCTCTGTTGAGAGCCGCGAGCAAGTCATTGAGATTGCAAAGGCGGTCAAGGCGGCAGGCGCGACAATGCTCCGTGGTGGCGCATTCAAGCCCAGAACCTCACCTTACGATTTTCAGGGACTCAAGGCAGAGGGTATTGAGTACCTTCTCGAAGCTAAAAAGGTGACGGGACTTCCCATTGTCACCGAGATAATGAACGCCGAGCATCTTCCTATGTTTGAGCAGGTTGACGTTATTCAGGTGGGTGCTCGAAATATGCAGAATTTTGAGCTTCTCAAGGAGCTTGGCAGAACACAGAAGCCCATCCTTCTCAAGCGCGGACTTTCGGCTACCATAAAGGAATGGCTTATGTCCGCAGAGTACATAATGGCGGGCGGCAATGAAAATATCATTCTCTGCGAGCGCGGCATTCGCTCGTTTGACTCGCAGTACACCCGAAACGTGCTTGACCTGTCGGCAATCCCCGTGCTTCACGAGCTGACACACCTCCCCGTTATAGTTGACCCCAGCCACGCAACAGGCTCGTCAAGACTTGTCAAGCCTATGGCTTTGGCGGCGGCAGCCTGCGGCGCTGAAGGACTTATGATAGAGGTACACAACAACCCCAAGGCTGCGCTTTGCGACGGTCCGCAGTCCCTCACTCCCGAGCAGTTTGCGGACGTAATGGATGCGGTAAAGCCCTTGACGCTTAAATAAAATTTGCCCTTATGGGCAGTTTGGAGTTATTATGAAAATAGGAATTGTCGGTCTCGGTCTTATCGGCGGCTCTATGGCGAAGGCTTATAGGGCGTATTCCGACGAAAACGGCTGTGACTTTAAGATATACGCTTGCAACCGAAGCAGGTCTATTCTTGACTTTGCTATGCTTTCGGGCGTAGTTGACGGCGAGCTTAACGCCGAGACTATCCCCGAATGTGATATTATATTCGTAAGTCTCTACCCTGAGGCATCAATAGAGTATATAAAGCAGAATGCCCCCCTCTTTTCAAGTCACACCGTCGTTATGGACTTGTGCGGAACAAAGCGGGATATTTGCCGCGTTGGCTTTGAGCTTGCAGAGAAACATAATTTTACGTTTATCGGCGGTCACCCTATGGCAGGCACGCACAACTCGGGCTACAAATACTCAAAGGCTACTATGTTCAAGGGTGCGCCTATGGTCATAGTCCCCCCCGTCTTTGACGACATAAATCTGCTCGACGGCATCAAAAAGTTACTCTTGCCCGCGGGCTTTGGCAAGTTTTCGGTGACAAACGCTAACGACCACGACAAGATCATCGCTTTTACGTCCCAGCTTGCGCACGTGGTATCAAACGCTTACGTCAAAAGCCCCACCGCAACCGTACACAAGGGCTTTTCCGCAGGAAGCTACAAGGATATGACACGTGTTGCGTGGCTCAACGAGACTATGTGGACAGAGCTCTTCTTTGACAACAAAGAGCCCTTGCTCTTTGAGCTTGAGTGCATTATAACCGCGCTTGACGAGTATTGCGACGCGCTCAAGAATGGAGACAAGGAAAAAATGAGAAACCTTTTGCGTGACGGCAGACTTGCAAAGGAACAAATCGACGGTTAAAAAGGAAGCTTTTTATATGAGAAAAATAACAGTCAGTGCTTCGCGCACGTACGATATAATAATAGGTAGCGACTTGCTTGATAATGCTGGTGAGCTTGCGGCGGACGTTATAGCTCCCTGCCGCGCAGTCATCATCAGCGACGACACGGTAGCGGCGCTCTATTCCGGGCGTCTTATATCCTCACTTACTCGCGCGGGCTACTCCCCTGAGATGATTGTCATTCCTCACGGAGAGGATTCAAAGTCTTCGGAAAGCTATATAAAAATACTGAATTTTCTTGCGGATCTGCGTCTGTCACGTTCAGACTGTCTGTTTGCGCTTGGCGGCGGCGTCGTCGGTGACCTTACGGGCTTTATTGCCGCAACGTATCTCCGCGGCATAAAATTTATACAGATACCCACTACCCTGCTTTCTATGGTTGACTCATCGGTTGGCGGCAAGACCGCCATAAATCTCGATGCGGGTAAAAATCTCGTGGGGGCGTTTTATCAGCCCTCGTTGGTCATCTGCGACTATTCCACGCTCGAGACTCTGCCCGATGAGACCTTTGCAGATGGTTGCGCCGAGGTGATAAAATACGGAATTATAAACGATCCCGATCTCTTTAACAAGCTCAAAAATCCTATAATGCCTCAAATTGAGGATATAATAGAAAACTGCGTTCGCAACAAGCGTGACATAGTCAATGAGGACGAGCGCGACACGGGTGTGCGCCAGCTTCTCAACCTCGGCCATACGGTAGGCCACGCCGTGGAAAAATGCTCGGACTTTGAGATTTCTCACGGAAGCGCGGTGTCAATAGGCACAGTTCTTATATCGCGCGCGGCGGTAGCTTACGGATACTGCACAAAATCCGACGCGGACGAAATTGAAGAGATGCTTGCAAAGTACAATCTTCCCACAAAATGCCCCTTTGACGTAAAAAGCCTTGCCGCAGTCGCATCTGCGGATAAAAAGCGCGCGGGCGCAAAAATAAATCTTATAATCCCATACGGCATAGGCGACTGCAGAATTGTCCCTATGGATGTTGAGAATATTGAGGACTTTTTCTCAAAGGGTCTTTAAATTAAATTCGGAGTTCACAAAATGATTCAAACCTTTTCTGCAAAAACCACAAAAAGTAAAATAAAAGCTATATCCTCGAAATCCGAGGCGCACAGACTTCTTATCTGCGCCGCACTCTCGGACGGTCCGACGGGCATAATCTGCAACGACACCAACGAGGATATAAACGCAACGGTAAGCTGTCTTAACTCTCTCGGCGCAAGCATTGTCCGAGACAAGAACGACAGCGGCGAGATGACATTTTTCGTCTCCCCAATAGCCGAAATTCCTAAATACGCAAGTCTTGACTGCGGCGAATCTGGCTCGACCTTGAGATTTTTATTGCCCGTAGTTGCTGCACTGGGCATTGAGTGCGACATTTATATGCACGGACGACTCCCCGAGCGCCCTCTCTCCCCTCTTTATGAGCTGCTCGCAGAAAACGGCGTCTCCCTTTCCCCTCAGGGTTCAAACCCTTTGCACGTGTGCGGAAAGCTCAAATCGGGAAATTATGAGATAGCGGGAAATATCTCCTCACAGTTTATAAGCGGACTTCTTTTCGCGCTCCCCTTTACCGACGGCAACAGCACTCTGACTATGACGGGTAAGCTGGAGTCAACTCCTTATATAACAATGACCGAGCAGGCACTCGACTGTTTCTGTTCGCATATCCGCAACGACGGTAACGTGTTTTATATCCCAAGGGCGAACAGCTGTGTGGGACTTAACCGTTTTACCACTCCCCATGATGTTCTCGTCGGAGGTGACTGGTCAAATGCGGCATTCTTTCTCTGCGCAGGTGCGATAAGCAGTCAGCGCGTGACAGTCGAGGGGCTTGATCTGAACTCCGCGCAAGGCGACCGCGAGATAATCAATATTCTCAAGCGCATGGGTGCGGCAATATCACGCTCGGGCAACTACATCACTGTAAGCCGCGCAGACCTTTTCGGCATTGAAATAGACGCGTCGCAAATCCCAGACCTCGTTCCCGTGGTATCAGTAGTTGCTTCCGTAGCTATGGGCAAAACAAGAATATATAACGCGTCCCGCCTGCGTCTCAAGGAAAGCGACAGAATAAAGAGCGTATGTCAGATGCTCTCCACTCTCGGCGCGGATATAACCGAAACCGACGACGGTATGATAATACACGGCAAGAGCAAGCTCACAGGCGGCACAGTCAGCTCCTATAACGACCATAGAATAGCTATGAGTGCAGCTGTAGCCTCGCTTGTATGTAAAAACCCCGTGACCGTCGAGGGTATCGAGGCGATAAACAAGTCGTATCCCGCGTTTCTTTCCGATTTTATAATTTGAGGTTAGATAAATGACTACTTACGGTAAAAACATAAAGCTTACTATATACGGCGGCTCGCACGACGAGCGTATCGGAATGATACTCTCGGGCGTGCCGTCGGGAATCAAAATAGATACGGACAAGCTTCTGTGCTTTATGAAGCGCCGCGCACCCGGTCAAAATGCGTATTCAACCAAGCGACGCGAGCCTGACATTCCCGTATTTTTGTCGGGAATTTGCGACGGAATAACCAATGGCGAGGACATTGAGGCGGTGATTTACAACACAAATCAGCGCTCGGGCGACTATTCAAGCCTTAGCGACATTCCCCGCCCCTCCCACGCCGACTATGCGGCTATAGTCAAGTACGGCGAGGGCGTTGACCTTCGCGGCGGCGGACATTTTTCGGGCAGACTTACCGCCCCTATGTGTATCGCGGGTGGAATTTGCTTGCAGATACTTGAGCAAAAAGGAATACAAATTGCGGCGCATATTCACTCAATAGCGGGCATTTGTGACCGCGACTTTGACAGCGTGAACGTGAGTGACGAGGATTTTGCATTATTGAGTCAAAACTCATTTCCGACGATTGACACGGCGGCAGGTGTCGCTATGCAGGAAAAGATAGAGACGGCGCGTCTTGACGGCGACTCTGTGGGCGGAGTGATAGAATGCGCGGTGACAGGACTCCCCGTGGGTCTTGGAGAGCATATGTTTGACGGAGTCGAGGGCAGAATATCACAGATAGTGTTCGGTATTCCCGCAGTAAAGGGTATTGAATTCGGTCTTGGCTTTGGCTCGTCAGAAATTCTCGGCTCGCAAAACAACGACCAATTCTTCACTGATGGAAAAACCGTGAGAACTCTCACGAACAACGCGGGCGGAATTATAGGTGGAATGACTGACGGTATGCCCCTTATACTCAAGGTGGCATTCAAGCCCACTCCGTCCATAGCAAAAAAGCAGCAGAGCGTCTCGCTCTCCCGTATGGAAAACGTGGAGCTTGAAATAGGCGGCAGACACGATCCCTGCGTAGTACCCAGAGCCGTGCCCGTAGTAGAGGCGGCTTGCGCTATCGCAATTTTCGATATGCTTTCAGACTGAAAAGGATATAAAAATGGAACTTGATCTTAATGAAATTCGTAAAGAAATAAATGCGACCGACAAGGAGATAGTCGAGCAATTCATACGCCGAATGAATCTTGCTGCCGACGTCGCGGAATACAAAAAGCAGCACAATCTCCCCGTGCTTGATGCGGCAAGAGAGCGTGCGTTGCTTGCAAAAATTGCGGATATGGCGGGAGAGGAATTCGAAAAATACGCCCTGATACTCTATCACACAATGATGGACGTGTCAAAATCCTATCAGCACACAAAGCTCTCCCCTACGTCGCAGATGTACAGTCAGATACAAAAGTCTCTTGACAACACTCAAAAGGTGTTTCCCAAAAAGGCTTTCGTGGCTTGTCAGGGAGTTGAGGGTGCGTACTCGCAAATAGCCGCGGAAAGATTTTTCGAGCTTCCCGCTATAAGCTATTATCCCTCCTTTGACGCAGTCTTTTCAGCTATTGAGCGCGGCGAGTGTCGCTACGGCGTGCTTCCCATTGAGAACAGCACGGCGGGCTCGGTCAAAAAGGTCTATGAGCTTATGATTCGTCACAATTTCCACATAGTAAAATCTCTGCGTCTCAAAATTGACCACAATCTCTTGGTAAAGCGCGGAGTAAAGCTTGAAAACATCAAAGAGATTGTCTCTCACGAGCAGGCGATAAGCCAATGCTCCGCGTTTCTCAATTCTCTTGAGGGCGTGAAGATAACAGTCTGCGAGAACACGGCTATGGCGGCAAGACTTGTCGCGCAGTCCGACAGAGATGATATTGCCGCGCTGTCCTCGCGTGCGTGCGCCGAGCTTTACGGACTTGACAATATCGCTCCCGCGGTTCAGGATATGGGCAACAATTATACGAGATTTATTTGTATCTCCAAAGAGCCCGAGATATACCCCGGTGCTGACAAATGCTCAATTATGCTTGTCACTCCTAACCGCCCGGGTATGCTCTACAACGTGCTTTCCTGCTTCAATGCGCTTGGAATAAATATGACAAAGCTTGAATCCACTCCTATTCCCGAGCGTGACTTTGAATCCATGTTCTACTTTGATTTCTCGGTGTCGGTATATTCCGACGACTTAAAGCAGCTCCTTTGCGAGCTTGAGGCACGAAGCGAACGCTTCCGTTTCCTCGGTGCGTATTCCGAAATACTTTAATCAGGACAAAGCTATGATAACAAACAGAAAAAAGCAGATTTGCGGACTTGTGGGCGAGAGGCTCGGACATAGCTTTTCCCCGCAGATACACACCTGTCTGTGTGACTACCAATATTCGCTTTTTGAAATGCCCGAGAGTGAGCTTGAGGACTTTATCAAAAGCGACAGATACCATTCGGTAAACGTGACTATTCCCTACAAGATGGCGGTCATTCCTTATCTTGACGTCATATCCGAGGCAGCGCAAAAAATAGGCTCGGTCAACACCGTCACGCACCTGCCCGACGGCAGACTGTACGGCGACAACACCGATTTTTACGGCTTCATACATATGATAAAGACCGCAGGCATTAATATATTGGGCAAGAAGGTTCTTATTCTCGGCACGGGCGGCACGTCAAAAACCGTAGTTGCGGCTTGCGAGAGCCTTGGCGCGAGCGAGATAAGACTTGTTTCCCGCATGGGCGAGCTTAATTACAAAAATGCCCATTTGCTCTGCCCCGACACGCAGATAATAGTCAACTGCACGCCCGTCGGAATGTATCCAAACAATCTTATATCCCCAATAGACATTGATAAATTCCCCGCGCTTGAGGGTGTGGCAGACGTTATATTCAACCCCGCAAAAACACAGCTTTTGCTTGACGCAGAAAGGCTTGGAATAAAGACTGCCAACGGTCTGCCAATGCTTGTGGCGCAGGCAAAGCGTGCCTGCGAAACATTCACGGGCGAGGAAATTGACGATAGCGAAATTGACAGAATAACGGGTATCATTTCGTCTCAAACCTCAAATATTATACTTGTAGGCATGCCCGGATGCGGCAAGACTACTATTGGCAGTCTGCTTGCAGAAAAGCTCTCTCGTGAGCTTATAGATACCGACGAGCTTATAGAGGAAATAGCGGGCAAAAAAATCCCCGACATTTTCTCTGAGGATGGCGAGGAAGTATTCCGTCAGCTTGAGCACAAGGCAATTCAGGCTGCGGGTAAGAAAAGCGGCGTGATAATCGCCACAGGCGGCGGCGCGGTGACGAGGCGCGAGAACTACGCTCCACTGCATCAGAACGGAAAAATAGTTTTCATTACGAGAGATACTTCCCTCTTGGCAAAGGACGGCAGACCTCTATCCCTGTCGGGCGACCTTTGTGAGATGTACAAAGCGCGCCTGCCCCTTTACCGACAGTTTTGCGATCTTGAGATCGCCAATATAACACCGAGCGACACGGCGGAGCAAATAATAAAGTGGTTTTTGGAGGATTAAGCTATGAAAATTCTTATCATTAACGGACCTAACATCAACCTTCTCGGTCTGCGCGAGCCCGCGATCTACGGCTCTCAGAATTACTCCGCGCTTTGCGCGCTGGTAAGAAAGACCTGCGAAGAAAATGACATTGAATACGAGCTTTTCCAGTCCAATCACGAGGGCGCGATAGTAGATAAAATTCAAGACGCATACGGTGTCGTTGACGGCATAGTCATAAACCCCGCGGCGTACACGCACACCTCAATCGCAATCCTCGATGCGCTCAAAGCGGTATCCATCCCCACCGTTGAGATACACATCTCGGACGTATCCAAGCGCGAGGACTTCCGCCAGATCTCCTACGTCTCAAAGGTTGCAATAAAGACCATTATGGGACAAGGAATTGACGGATATAGACAGGCGATACTTTTCCTCAGGGAACATTTGGAGAATATATAAAGATAAAGCCCACGGCGATGCCGTGGGCTTTGTTCATTAAGGCAATAAAAATCAATCGCCTTAAGATTATGAATTATTTAAATGTTTGTTTAAAGCATTCTGAGCAGCTTTGGCGCGAGTTGCGTTGAGTATAGCAAAACTAGAATCGTCCTTTACACAGTTTGGGACGGCATATACAAACGCGTCAAGGCTATTCATGTCGTCGATCATTGCAAAGGTCACACCAAAGTCAGCGCAAAGGCTATCCCAGACGATATCCAACATCATTGCATCATCAGGAGCGTCGAAAAGCTTACAACCGAGAAGCTTTTCGTAATAATAGGTAGTGACATCGTCGCTGTAGAATGCCAAGCACTCAAGAACATCGCTTACCATCCTTGTGTTAGTGATATTAGAAGGAACAGCAATATATCCCGCCCAGCTCAGTGACTGATACCCAACGTCTTTGTACTGATTTTCGTCATACATAGGATAAGGGACTACACCGAACTTCACCCTGGTTTCCTTCATATATATGAGTTCTCCAGTGTGCATAAGCTCCATAAATACCTTTCCGCTGCTAAGCTTTACCTGAGTGGTATCACCCTGATATGCAAATGCGGGGTGGAGCCAGAAATGAACCTCCTTCATATCACGAATATCTTTAAGCGTTTCAACAAGATTATTGATCTTGCCTTTTATCTCGGCATTATCATACCATGTAAGCTCGTAACCCCCCGACTGCTCGTTTTTCTTAACGATTGATTCACCGCTGGATTGAATAAATCCACAGAAGGGTACCCAAACCTCTCCGCTAAGACCGTAAGTGTTGTGGGTTACATCACCCTGATCCTTGTATACGTAAGAGGCAACCTCGCTCATTTTTGCAAGAGTCCACTGGCCATTATTAACATAATCATACATCGTATTACCGTTGAAAGCCGAACTAAACTCATTGTATAGATCCTTGTTAAATCCTACAACGCACGTAGTGGCAAGATTGTAATTACTATAACCAAGATAGTAATGACCCTTGTAAGCAACCTGATCCATAATCTTCTTGTTCCAATATTCCTTATTCAAATCTATAGATTCAAACTCATTGAAATCCGTGAGAGAACCCGTGGTAATAAGATCAGGTATTGCGTAATACGCATGCGTGCCAACGAGCTGATACTTTTCGACTCCAGCTTTTATTGCATTTTTAACCTCGTCTGCATATACTTGGTAAGCAGCTGTCTCACCATAACCTTCCGCCTCTCTGTAGATAAGCTGAACACCAAGAAGCTCCTCTATTGTTTGCTTCCTCTGATACAAAGCGTCGTTCATACCGTCGCCCGTCAATTTGTCCGCAAAGAAATATCTCTTATCAAACATATCTGCCAGAGAATAGATAGTGAACGTTTGGTTGCCGTATGTAGTACCATCGAGGCTTTCGGGTGCTTCTAATACAGCTCCGCTATTACCTTTATCTTCCGTAGGATTTTCTGTGGGATTTTCCGTAGGGGCTGATGTCGGCGCTTCTGTGGGCTCTGCCGTCGGTGCTTCTGTGGGCTCTGCTGTCGGTGCTTCTGTAGGCTCTGCCGTCGGTGCTTCAGTAGGCTCTGCCGTCGGCGCTTCAGTGGGAGTTGGCATCGGCACTTCCGTAGGAGTTGGCGTTTCAACAGAGTTATCCCCTCCGTCGCACGAAGCAAAAGCCAGCAACGCCGCCGCAATCACAAATAGCGCTAATACAAGCTTAAAAATTTTTGTTTTCTTCATAACGTGTTCTCCTTTATCATTTATTTGTCTATCCAACGCTATGGTATATGATAATTGTAATACAATATTTTCAATTTGTCAACACTAATAACTAAATATTTACTTATTAGTATCTTCTTGTTTAGCTGTTTATGTTGTATTCTATACATACAAGATAGTGAAAGGAGCGCTTATGAATATTGATTATAAACTGATTGGAGAACGAATCAAACGCGAAAGAAAGACGCAAGGAATGACGCAGGAAGCATTGGCTGAACGTCTGAACGTTTCCATTGGATACGTCAGTCAGATAGAGCGCGGAATAACCAAGATAAGCCTTGATCTGCTCGGCGCAATTTCATCAATTCTGAACTGCGACGTGGCGTTTTTCGTGTCCGAAAGCGCTCTGAAATCCAACGAATATATGGAGTCCGAAATCATAAATGAGATAAGAAAATTAGACCCAAAGAAAAGAAAATTTGTTTTGGAAATCATTAAAATGACAAATAACAATCTGTGAAACAAAAAACTCGGCAGGCGTCAAAGCCTGCCGTTTTTTGTATAAACCCCTCAAAAACAAATATTTGAAAATATGCAAAATAGAGAAATTTAAAAAATCATTAATTCCCTCTTGACGGTCACGTGACCGTGTGCTATAATAATAGCAGAACAGGAGGTGAAAAAATGTCAACCACTTTTCCGGGAACAACCATAGAGGTTCTTGAGCTGAAAAAATCAAGCTCGCGCCAATTATTCGACGGAATATTTGCCACGGGAGGTCTTACACTCTCGCAGGTCTCGCTCATGACGGGACTTGAGCCGTACTTGATTCAGAACTGGGTAAAGCGAGGATTTGTTGGCTCGCCGAAGAAAAGAGTTTACTCGCGCAATCAATTTTCAAGAATAGTCATCATAAATATGCTTAGGGAGGCTTTGCAGATAGAAAAAATTTGTGACCTTATCCGTGTTATCAGTGGCGTACTTGATGACGAAAGCGACGATCTTATTTCTGCCGACGAGCTTTACCACACGTACGTAGACCTTCTGGCTGAAAACCGAATAGACTTATCAAACAAAAGCTCTGTTCTTGCGGCGTCTGACCTTGCCGCATCAGGATACGCAAAAAATGATGCCGATGCGCAAAAGAGAATTTCCAAAATCCTTCAGATAATGCTTTACGCTCACGCCGCGGCAGGACTACGCAAAAAGGCTGACGAAATATTTTCAACACTGAATTAAAATCTACCACAAGTAATTATCAAGAAAGGGTGATATTATGTTTATAATCGAATGGTGGAACTCAATAGGTCTTGCAGCGCAGATATTTGCGTGCATTGCAATTCCCTCTACTCTCATTCTTCTTATACAGACGATACTGATGTTTATTGGTATCGGAGACGATTCCGACGTTGACGGCATTGGAGAAGCGGAAATTGCCGACGATATTGAGACGGATGTCACCGACGGAGTTTTCGGAGACGGAGATATTGACGAGCTTCCCGATGACGCGGGAATGGACGGCTTGCGCCTGTTCACCTTCAGAGGCATTATAGCATTTCTCGTAATTTTCGGCTGGGTGGGACTCGCAATGTCCTCGGGAGGCATTGCTCTGTATATCACATTACCCGTAGCTGTAGTGTGCGGATTGTGTATGATGTTTTTCATAGCGGTACTCATCCGCGCTGTAATGAAGCTTCGCGGCGACGGAAATATCGACAACAGAAATGCTGTCGGCTCGTCGGGTGTGGTTCATCTTACGATCCCCGCATCTCGTGGAGGTATAGGCAAAATCCATCTTATGCTTCAAGGTGCGTACGTAGAGCGCGATGCAGTGACTGATGACGAAAATCCCCTTCCCACCGGAAGCGAGGTTATAGTCATTGGCGTCAGCGGTCAGACCACACTTATAGTAAGAAAGAAATAACAACTAATCTAATAAATGGAGGAAAAATTATGAATCCCGCAATTATCTTTTTGATTTGTGCAGTAGCCCTGATACTTGTATCCTTTATCGCATGGATATGCTCAAGATACAAGAAATGTCCCTCGGATAAGATCATGGTCATCTACGGTTCGATAGGTAAGAATAGCGACGGAACAAACAGAAGCGCAAAGTGTATCCACGGTGGCGCAGAGTTCGTTATCCCCGTATTCCAGTCGTATGCTTATCTTGACCTCACTCCCATATCCATATCGGTTGACCTTAAGAACGCACTGACACGCCAGAATATTCGTATTGACGTTCCCTCCCGCTTTACCGTAGGTATCTCCACGGAGCCGGGCGTTATGCAGAACGCGGCTGAAAGACTTCTCGGTCTTCAGATGTCCGAAATACAGGAGCTTGCAAGAGATATTATATTCGGTCAGCTCCGTCTTATTATTGCGACTATGGATATTGAGGAAATAAATACCGACCGAGATAAGTTCCTCGCAGCTGTAAGCTCAAACGTTGAAACCGAACTAAAAAAGATAGGTCTACGTCTTATAAACGCAAACGTGACCGATATTACCGATGAGTCCGGATATATCGCAGCTTTGGGTAAGGAGGCTGCTGCAAAGGCTATAAACGACGCGAAAAAGAGCGTTGCCGAGCAGGAGAGAGACGGTTCTATCGGTGAGGCAAATGCGCAGATGGATCAGAGAATCAAGGTCGCGGAGGCAAACTCGGTAGCTATCCAGGGTGAAAACGAAGCAAAGATGAAGATCGCTATGTCCGATGCGGCTCTTAAGGAAAAAGAGGCAGAGGCAAGAAAGATCGCAACCACCGCAGAAAAAATACAGGCAGCAAAGGCGCTCGAGGAATCTTATGCGGCTGAGCAAGCAGCAGAGCTTGCAAGACGCTCCAAGGAGCAGGCAACTCTTGAGGCTGACATAATTGTTCGCGCCGAGGCGAGAAAGAGAGAGCTCGAGCTTGCGGCAGAGGCTGAGGCTGAGGAAACGCGTATACGCGCGCAGGGTGAGGCTGACGCAATATACGCAAAGATGCAGGCAGAAGCTCGCGGTGTTGAAGAAATACTCAAAAAGCAGGCTGCGGGTCTTGCAGAGGTGGTTAAGTCCGCGGGCGGAGACCCCGATGCCGCGCTCCGTCTCCTTGTAGCAGATAAGCTTGAAGACCTTATGAGAGTTCAGGTTGACGCTATAAAGAACATAAAGATCGATAAGGTGACTGTCTGGGATAACGGTCAGTCCGCAAACGGAAAGACCTCTACCGCAAACTTTATCTCGGGTATGATGAAGTCTGTTCCCCCTCTTGACGAGATGTTCTCAATGGCAGGAATGCAGCTCCCCTCTATTCTCGGCAAAAAGGCAGAGGATAGCGTAGAAGAAATCACTCCTGCAGATCAGTAAGTTAAATATTGTCCATAAAAGCAGCAGGCAGCCGCATAGATGCTCTGCGACTGCCTTGTTATAAAAAAGAAAGGAGCTCCTATGGGAAAGCTATATCTCAAAAAGCTTAAGCGCGGTATAATCTACGCCCTTATTATGTACGCAATATTGCTTCTAGGCGATACTCTGCTTGTGACATTATCAAATTTCTTTCGGGAGCATCCGATTGTTCAATTGCTGGTGATAGTAGGTATTCCCGCGATAATACTATTCTACGCCGCAACATATTACAGAGCCAATGACAACGACAAATTCAAGGCTTACAACCGCAGCGTGCCGTATGACAAGCTAAACCTCGGCAAAGACATTATATATACTCTCCGATCCCCTGAACTTTGGGGTGACGTACTGGTAGCGGTGACTCTTATCGGTGTATATCTAATACCCACGGTTATTATCCCCACCATACGAGCAGGCGGCGCAAAGGCAATCCCCGTGGCATTGCTCTCAAGTACACTCACGCTGTTGGTAGCCGTTGCGCTCTATACACTGGCGGACATAATATCATGGATCATAACGCATAAGCACTATCTTACCGACCGTGGCCTCGTAGTCATGGACAGCGAAATGAACTTCGACACAAATTCGTCGGATAAAACAAACAAGTAAACATAAAGCCAACGGAACATCCGTTGGCTTTTTTATTACCTCAGCACCTCGGGCATATTGTCCAGCATATTTTCTATAAATATGCCGTAGCCGACGGTGGGGTCATTTATCATAACATGCGTCACAGCGCCGACAAGCTTGCCGTTCTGAATGATAGGCGATCCTGACATTCCCTGCACTATTCCGCCTGTTTTCTCAATGAGCTTTGGGTCTGTCACCGTCACGGTGAAACACTTGGACGTCTTTTCCTCATATCTTACAGAGCTTATTTCAATGTTATACTTGCACGCGCCCGCGCCGTCAAGCGTACATAAGATATACGCGCTGCCCGCCTTTACATCTCCTCTCAAGCCCACAGGAATAGCCTGCGCCGCGTCCTTGGGACACTCCGAGAACATTCCGTAAACACCGCACTCGGTGTTCCCTACCAGAGTTCCAACTTTGTCACTGCCGAAAACTCCCTTTATCTCACCCGGCACGCCCGAGACTCCGCGCTTGACACCGCTGACTGTCACATCAGTCACAACGCCGCGTGTCATCTGCACGAGTCTTCCGCTGTCCGCGCTACATATACCGTGCCCGAGACCTGCAAATGAATATGTTTCGGGATAAATATAGGTGACAGTTCCTATTCCCGCACCACTGTCGCGCACACATAGTCCAACCTTGTATTTACCCTCGGAAACCGAGTATTTAGGCGAAAGCTTTGCCGTTTTCTCCACACCCGCGCGTGTGAAGGTCACACTAACGCTCTTGCCCGACGACTGATCCACCAGAGATATAAAATGGTTTGCGTCCTTGGGCACTTGGCCGTTTATCTCTTTTATTATATCTCCCTCTTTAAGTCCCGCCAAAGATGCAGGACAAATATTTCCGCTTTTTGTGTCCACATCGCAAAATCCTACGACTGTTATACCTGCCGTGTTGAACTTAACTCCAAACGTCTGCCCGCCGGGTATGAGCTTAAGTCCCTCATACTTACCCTGGGGCTTTGCCGCGCCTGCAGCAACTCCCATACTTGACGCAAGCGCAAAAATCAGACACAAAAACAGACATATTGCCGAGTAAGCAAAACGCTTGTTTTTATACTGTATCATAATAAAATATTCCTTTTCCCTCTTGATTGCAGTCACCTGACCACACTATTATTTTTAGTTGTCAGCCCTCGTTTATGTTTAACAATTATTGAACTTTGAGTTGACAAATTCTTTTTTTGTGATAAAATTATTTTGTAGTTATTATATAATAGGAAAGGAGTGTGTATGTATGGAAGATCAAGGAAAAGCGTACTTTGAGTTATCAGAGCGCGACACAAGACGCTTTCGAAAAATAATTCTTGACAATCTTATGAAATCCGCGTCACTTGACGCTGCGATGAGCGACGAATACGACGGCATCGGTAGACTTGGAGAAAAGCAGATGCACTCCGCACTCAAGACCTTCATCTGCCCCGACGAGAGCAAGCACGAGATAAAGATACAGGACTCTCCCCTTTATATTCCTAAAAATCAAGAAAATACAAAAAATCGCAAATACGTAGCCGACATTCTCAACGGAGATACTATATACGAGATACAGACAGGCGGCTTTTTCCCCTTGCGCGACAAAATAGAGTGGATACTTGAAAATACATCCTACCGAGTGGTCGTAATTCACCCAATAGCACAGACAAAATGGATCAGCAAAATAGGCGACGACGGCAAAATTTCGGGACGCAGAAAATCCTCGCGCCACGGCAGAGTCGAGGATATAGCAGGCGAGCTTTACTTTTTCAGGAGCTTTCTGCAAAATCCACGTTTTTCGCTAATGGTGCTTATGATGGAAGCAGAACAGTACGTCAAGCCTCAAAAGCGAGGCAGAAGACTGCAAAAATACGAGCTGATTCCCATGTCGCTCCTCGGCGCGTATTTGTTCAAATCCCGCGAAGATTACAAATATTTTTTGCCCGAATCCCTGCCCGACGTCTTCACAGTAAAGGATTACTCACAGCACGCCAAAATATACGGAATGGATGCTTATTCTATGGTAAAAACGCTGTGCGGACTTGACCTTGTGGAAGAATGCGGAAACATAGGACGCGCACAAGCATACAGAATAAAAAATGCAAATTGAAATTAAAAGTCGTTTGTAGGATACTCCACAAACGACTTTTTTATTTGGATATATCGGCCGTTTCTTCTACATTTGCTTCCCCGTTTTGCTCGGACTTGCTTTTGTCGGGGCGAGGCTTGAAAAATATTCCCCTCTTTTCAAACAATCTTTTTATTCCAAGCGTGATAGATATGCAAATAACGAAAAACGGAGAAAACGGTCCAGCCCAAAACGCAAGCATAGCCGTGGCGACTATTCCCGCCCAACTCCAGCCAAAAATCCAGTGCAGAATATATCCCAACCAAACGGGCGAGTAAACTATTGTTATGACCACCATCAACAAAGCAATAGTGCGCTTGTCTTTACATTCATGCCATATCCATTTCAGAAAATTTTTGGTCTTTTCCTTTGTCCGATTATATATTTTTTTGATCTGTACCCTCATTCTCCACGCCCTCTTTTGATGTGTTTGTGCATATAATAATTTTCCCGCTATATGTATATATTATAATCAAACGGCGAAAAATGTGCGGGGTAGTGGGAAAATTTTATTGTTGGCCGGCAAAGTCTTTGTAGAATTATTGCAATATTTAGCTTGCGTAAAAAAGTCGAATGAAAATAAGGAATTATTTGAAAAAGGACTTGACAAATATCCTTCTCTGTTGTATAATAGTTAGGCAAGTTCATTTAGACGGCCGACTTGCAACGAGCATACGGAGATGTACTCAAGAGGCCGAAGAGGCGCCCCTGCTAAGGGTGTAGGCCGGGTAACCGGCGCGAGAGTTCAAATCTCTCCATCTCCGCCAATAAAAAATCACGGGCTTTGGCTCGTGATTTTTTGTATTTTTACAACAAAATGCAGCTTCAAAAATTATGCACAATTAACATTTAGAGTTGTTTGATTTTATCGTGCAAACAATGCTTTTCAAATGTTTGTGCCTAATTTTGTGCCGTCAAAAGTGAAAAATAATTCACTTTTGGTTAACAGATTAAAGGAACAGTTAGTGGCCTGCAAAAACATTTCCTCCTAAAATATAAAAAACGACAGGAAAGGAGGAAATGTTATGTTCTTTCACAAATTTGGCAAAATTGCGCGTGACAAAAGAGAAAGAAAAGGAATGTCTCTTGAACGTACCGCAGAGTTGTGTGGGATGTCTGTGGTAGGTCTCGAACTTATCGAGCTTGGTGACTCCAACCCAAAGCTATCAAGCGTGTTAAGTATTGCATCTGTGTTAGACATTGATTTGGGCGAACTCAACGGTGGCGACCAGTCGACAGTCTGACGCGAAAAAAGAAAGGTAGGGACGGTAATGAAATGCACATACGCATTGATATGCAATACTTACTCAGGCAGAACGAGCTTCGGCGTAAAGGTAACGAACAAAGCCGGTCACACCGTAGCTGAAGCAAAAGACATATCCGGGGATCAAGCAAAAGTAGCTCGCCTTGTGCAGCTTTGCAATAATCTCGAATTGTCAAACCTTCACTTCTTCGACGTTGTCGATGATTTTATAGGCTAATCTTAAGGGGAAGACATCTGCGGATGCCTTCCCTTCTTGTTATTTATGTGTCGGTGCTTGATTTCTCGTCGACCTCGTCGACGTATTCAAAAAACAGATTTATTACAGATACCTGGTCGCGTTTGAAATTTGTCTCTGTAACTGTCACATTGCAATATCCAGTGTCGTCGCCCATAATAATGGCCGATATAACGGGGATCATCCGCACAAACCACTGAAATACTGTTATGAGAGAAAAATCCAGAATAATGGTTATAACAACCACGCTGCCGAACAACACGATAATTCCTCGGCTGATTGCCTGAGCTCGCTTATCGGCACGTTCTCTCTCTCGACCGCTCATGCCGATGAGCTTTTCTCTATCCGTTTCACCGTTCTCATTCAATATAAGACCGGGGACAAGACGAATAGGCTTTGCTCTATTGCATCGAATAATGGTTCTGCGTGTTTCTCGTGGCAGATCGAGCTTCATTATGCTCTTTTCCGACTTGCGCTGATACTTCTCTTTATATTCCGAATACTCCATATCAACGTCTGCCAAAAGACTCTCTCTATATTGCCGCAGTTCGCGAACCTTGTAATCTCTGCAGAATGCAGGGACAAGACTCGCAACGGATCTGTCGTAAATGTTCTGCCTTTTTTCTCTGTACTCAGTCAGCGAAGTAATATATTCCTGGTCGAGCTTTCCACGTCTTTTTCCCTTATCATAGCGATTGCGATAAACAAGGGTTGTTATAATATATAGGAAGAGAGTTAGCGCAGTAAAGTTTTTTAGGCTGCCCAGGGACAACGTGAAATCGGTAAACGATATGGCTGCCGCAATAAGGACGAGCACCGCAAGCATAATGTCATTCATGGTGATTCTGTCAGACGTTTTGCTTATGGTTTCCTTCTCAAGCGCGCGGCGCACATCTCTCCGAGTTTCTGATTTTGTCTTAGCAGATTCGATATTATCTGAAGGGATTTTTTCCATCCGTTATTCCTCCTTCTTGAGCACTGAATCTTCCTTGCTGCCGATGTAGGCTGGGAGGTTATATATCCCCGCGCCTATGATATTGGCTATCATACCGGCAAAACATATTTTCACCATTTCAGCAATGATGTTCTGAAGAACTACGAACAGCACAAATAGCACGCACCATAAAATCCACACCGAAGGGGATTTCATGAACTCTTTTATCTGCTTAAAGAGGGGGATCACCGCAAGAACGGCAAATACAAGGAACAGACCCGACACCGTGGCTTCAGACGATTTCTCAACCCAAATGGGAAACTGAGTCAGGGTAGCAACCAGCGGCACAGCAACATCTATAGCTATGGCCGCACCCTTTATAATCTTGCCCTTAGTCGCGTTTTTCATTTGCTCTCCTCCGACACGTCAGACTCCTCCGACACTGTGCATGTTTCAGCAACAGCTGTCACCTTCTCGCGCACCGCTTCAACAACGGCGCGCAACGTTTCGTCATTGCCAAGTGTCTTCATCACGTTCGCATACTCAAGCGTGACAACATCCTTGACGCCTTGAGGGAGATTCTTCGAATTCACATAAACAGTCCTCAATATTTCAAGTATTGCCGTATTCTGTATTGCAAGCGCTGCAACTAGCCTGTTTCTATCGTCCTCCACAGACTCGTACTTATCATAAGACGCTCGCATTTCGTTATAACCACCTATCAAACCGTTAATGGCGTCCGTGACCAAAACCTGCTGCGAACGCGTACCCGACGCGTCTCCCTTGACCAGCTTCAAGTCACTTGAAATATCTGTTGTTTTCTTCTTGAAAACGCTTCTGAGTATTAAGACACCTACAAATATTATCGCATCTCCTGCGACCGCTATGATCTCCGCCTTGTATGTAATAACATATTCCCAAATGCGCGTAAATATCGTGTGCGGTGCAGCTACACCTGCAGCAGTCTCATTCAAGACACCGTCTGTAGAATCAGTATCTGCAGTGCCCTGTTCAACACCATTATTTGCATTTTCTACTGCTTCCTCACCCACCTCGGTCTCGGGCGAGTCCTGTTCAGAAGTCGAGCTTGTAATTTCTGTCAGCTCTTCTGCAAAGCAATATGTATATCCGCAAGTGACGATCAATATAATCGCGCACAGCATAAAGATTAATTTTTTCATTTTTTCTCCTTTACGTAAGATCATACCCTTCCATCATCGACGTGAAGGTATTACTCAGTTTGTTGAATTTCTCCTCGAGCTCCGCGTAATCCTCGCGGAGCTTATGATATGCTATTTTCACATTAACCACCTCAAGAGGCAGATTGTTGTCATCAGGCACAAGTATTACCGCACCATTTGCAAGAGTTGTTGCCATCAGCCCTTCACAGCGCCAACGCTGAGGAGCGACCGTACCGTTATAATAAGTCACGCTGACTTGTATAGCGCCGTTCAAAATGCGGCGCGGCACGAGACAAGAGCCTCCTACCTCTAACTCTCTATAGCAGTTTGTCCCCTCAGCTTTGAAAAGTGCGATCGCTCCAACAGGCGCTCCCACAAATGTCATCTCAAGATCACTATCTATCGGTATGGGCTGGCGGGTAAGAATTACACCCTGACCGTCATTCAAAAGCCTATATGCGTATTCCATATCTACTTTTTTACCTCCTCCAGCAAATTCGTAGTCTCATTGTAGTCTCTATCAGCATAGATGGGATCTATTGCATCAATATACTCGACACCATCTCTCGAGATAGTATAATTATCAGAATATGTGTGAATATATTGTTTACCGTTAATTATCACTTCTTCCTTAAAAATCATACTGTATCACCTCAAATCTTATCGGGATCAAGGGCGCCCGTGACCGTACCGTCTACCGTATAATCCTCAAGCGCTCTGAATTGGTCTGCATACAACGTCCAGTTGGTTGCAATCATATACTGCTCAACAAGAGCACGAGGCACATAGAAATATCCATCACGAGCTCCATTCGGGTTGTACGTTGCATCAACAGTTCCCGAAAAACGATAACATTCATCAAACTCTCCACTATATCTGAGAACACATACCGTTTCGGACCTTAAAGCAACAGCTTTAAGAGAATACATCTCGCAAGCAAACTTTTCTATTTTTGTTATTCCGCTGCCAAGTGAAATCATTTCCAAACCTGTGCAACACCAGAAAGCATCTTTGCTCATATTTACAACACTATCCGAAATCACAACGCTTGCAAGGGATGTACACTCGAAAAACGCGCCCTCACCTATACTCGTCACTCCAACCGGAATTTCAACACTTGCAAGGGATGTACACCCAGAAAACGCGCTCTCACCTATACTCGTCACTCCAACCGGAATTTCAACACTTGCAAGAGACGTGCAGCCACAAAACGTGTACTCATATATACTCGTCACTCCAGCCGGGATTTGAACGCTTGCAAGATTCGTGCAGAAACGAAAAGCATCCCTGCCTATATAGGTAACGCCATTGTGGATAGCCACAGATATCAGCCAGTGACACCCATAAAAAAGGTGGGATCTTATATTCGTCACATCATCTGGAACGGTAAACGACTTAATACTACCATCAATGATTTGGCACAAGTCAAGATTCGCCTCATATGCGGCAGCATCACAGGCGGCACCTATCTCTTCTACCAATTCTCCCGATTTAATACTCTCTGCTCTGCCCGTCTTCGTTCGTATAAAATCACAAGCACTTTCATAATGGTCGTGGGGCATTATAGCCATTTTAGTTGTACTCATGCACCCACCTCCGCAACATTGACGAATGATGACAAGGTATCGTTTATAGCGTCAAGTTGCTCTTGCAAATCTGCGTCTTTTTCCTCAAGACTCGCTATCTGCTCATCGTAATTTGAAGAACCGATGTCGTCCGAAAATCCGCTGTCGTCTTCCGAAAATCCGTCGCTTTCTTTGAGTTTGTCAATATCCGCCCTCAAAGTTTCAAGGGTTTCGATATGCGTTATTGTGACGTATATAAATATCGACAATGGCGATGACTTGTAAGCCGTTAACGAAGCATAGGGTACTGATATTATTGTGCCCGCGGTATTACAAAACACGTTCGTTCCAAACGTAGGCGGTGTTTCCGCAAGGAATGTCACTTTTGCAAGGGGACGAAAGAAAGCTTCTGTCGCAACACTCTTTACACTATCGGGTACAATAATGCTTGTAAAATTAACATCCATAAATGCCTGCGGACCTATTTCCAACACAGGAAAGCCATTATAAGTAGGCGGTATTACTATATCCGTATCGGTACAAGTACCTATGCCCGACACTCCAAAGCCCAATGTATTGTTGACATTCACGACAACATACTCCAAGCCCTCACTATATTTAGGCTTGAGTTCGTTTATTTGGCTTTGCAAATTTGTATCGACGGCTATTAGATTTTGGTCAACTTGCATAAGGTTTGCGTCCATCTGTGCCAAAGTCGTATCTACTGCTGACAGATTCTTAACAACTGTGTTAAGAATAAAGTCGTAAATAGCTTCGGGTGTTTCAAGTGCAACAACTTTATCGGCATACAAAGTCCAACCCGCGTCAGCCTTATAATCCTCGACATTGTGCAACGGCACAAAATAGCCTTGTGCGGTGTCGGGGAAAGCACCTTCTCCAACCGCTATCGGTGTTGTTGAGTAGATATAAACAAATCTAAACGGAGTGCAACTCTTGAACGCGTCCCTTCCTACACTTGTGACACACTCCCACAAATTGATACTGTCTATCTGCGCATTTTCAAAGGCGTTGTCACCTATTGCAGTAATAGGCTTTCCGTTGTATGTTCTCGGCACAACAACATTTATATCTGTGCAAGTGCCAAGTCCTACGACCGTATAGCTTTCGCCGTCCCCGTTAAGCTCATATATTAAGCCCTCGGAGGGATATCGGACTTCACCGTTGACAACCACAGCCTCCTTTATGCCCTCTCTCGTGACATCTCCTGCCGAGCCACACGCAAACTCCCACAGATTATCAATCTCTTCTCTAAGGATTTTAATTGTGTCTTCGGATACGACTTTTTCTTTCAAGTTTGTAAAAGAGAAGTTTTCCTTATATTTTTCAACCGCATCACTAGGGACGATTATCTTCACAACAGTATCATCAAAAGCAAGTTGACCAATAAAATATGGCGTGCTTCCAAGGAATCGTACCCACCTTAGATTTTTGCATCCAGCAAAAGCTTTATAACCAACGGATATATTCTCATCTATAACAACACTTCTGATTGTTTCATCACCTGCAAAAGCCGAATCTGATATGCCAGTATA
>JAZOUO010000098.1:0-1683 GCA_045658225.1 Eubacteriales bacterium | reverse complement strand
TTGTTTGCCGCCCTGAGTTACCGGCGTTCTGCTAAAGTGTGCAGCTTTACCGAGATTGTCTTTAAATGTAAGTGTCTTAACGTTCTTCTTCTGCGGCATATACCACGTATTATTATTAACAAGCAGCTTCGCTTTGCTCTTTTGCTGCGTTGTTTCGATAAGCGCCTCGCACTCTCTTAACTCGTTCCAAAAGCTCTCGGACGCGTCGCTCACAAGGTCGTATCTAACCATAGTTCCCGACTCGGCTGTTACGCTGTCTACGTAATAAGTACGTCCAAACGCCGGTATATATACGTAATTATAACCGCTGTTATATTCACCTACTAAAAGCCCGACTGCGGCAAAATCCTGATTATATAAAATCTCTCCGCTTATAAGCACATAATCGACCACGCCGTCGGTTTTAGAAAATTTCTTGCCTATCGTATCAACGTCCGATAAATTTTGCAGTAAAATGAAATTATACTCTCCCTCAGGTGCTGCCGGGTGTGGTAGTTCGTCGCCCTGCTGAATTATTACACCGTTTGAGAGCTGTGCCCTGATCGCTTCCCTCTCTTTTTCCGTGCAGGTTAAGCCGTCAAGATGTATTGCAGATATTTTAGTATATCCGCTCATATCTTTAAGCTTGTAAGTGCTAAAGCAAGGGTAACCGGTGTAGTGTTTCTGATTACTAGCCATAAACGCGTCGGGTTCCTCTATAGTGATATACGGGTACTCGCTTGACAGTTCGCCGGCTATAGATCCGCCGCCGCTGGTGTATTCCACGTCGCGCCCCATATTAGCAATATTAGAGATCGCGTTAGCTGCGGAGCCTATCGCCAAGGGTGCAGTCATGCCACCCGCTGCAGTTGTCGCCAGCGCTCCGCCTATAGCTGCGCCGGCAGATAATACCGCTCTATAAAGTCCGCCGTAATCCTCGGCGCTGAGCGGTATCTGTACGCCCATTTGCCCGGTATAATTATAATGGCACTCGTCCGTAGATCCTTTTATAGTTAAATGAGCGCAGCATATACCGCTCAAATGATCCACAGTATAAGCAAGCTTTAACGTTTTGCCTATGCAGTCGTCGGGGTTTAAGCTATGCTCGCCGCAGTACGGCAAGTATAACTTTAAATTAGTAAAAGGTGCATAATCAAAGTAAATGCCGCCTTTATCGCTCGAGCCCTTCAGTCTTTTATCAATAGTGAGCGTTCCCATTTCATAACGTTCAAACTGTTTATTCAGCTTATTGCCGTTAACTCCGGTACTGATCCCGCCGGCCTTTATCTCTGTCGGTGTGGTATTATAATCAAGCGGGAAAACGTCGCTTATAACAATGCCTTGTATTATCTGTCTCGGATCGTTAAAGAATTTCTGCACGTTCTCTACAAAGTCGGCACTCCATAAAAAGTCGCTAAGATCTTTTAACGCGTCTTTACTGAGCACATACTGAGATACAAAACCGCTATCATATGCACTAAGTCCGGGCACTCCCGGCTCAGGTATAGGATTATGTGGTCTGTTGATCAGATCGCCGCCGCCGTCTCCCTCGTTATCCTCGAAGCTGTCTAAAGGATCCTCGTCCTCGTCGCTGGCTCCGGCCCTAGTCCATATCCAAAGCAGGTGCATTTCTTCGGCGCTCATAGTCGAGCCGGGCGTATTATAATCTACAGTAGCCCCGTCCGGAGTTATCACGCTAAGAGC
>JAZOUO010000097.1:0-5768 GCA_045658225.1 Eubacteriales bacterium | reverse complement strand
TTTTGATCTCCGCAAGCCTATATACTGCGACCTTGCGGCGTACGGTCATATGGGACGTGAGGATCTTGGCGTTGCTTGGGAGAAGACTGATCTTGCGGAAAAGCTCAAGGCTGAAATACTTGTATAAATATAACAATTCAGGGGAACTTTTATAAGTTCCCCTTACCCTTCAAGAAATTCTTTGTGACTTTGCCAACAGCTGCAAAGTCACCAAAAAGCCGCTTAAGGAGAGGAGACGAAAATCTTATTAACGTTTGAGAGCATTGAGCAAGCTCAATCCCCTCTGCACTAAAGATTTTCTACTCCCCCTCTCCTTAAGAAACCACACCCCCTAAGCGCGCCTTGCACCAAAGGTGCGGCGCGGAGGAGAGGGGAGAGTCTTGAGAGGGGAGAGGGTCGTCCGTTTTGCTTTGCAAAATTTTTTCGGTAGAAAAAATAGGACACTCTCCACTCTTAAGCGGCGGTTTTTGGTCACTTTTTGCCGCTGTTGGCAAAAAGCGACGAACAAAAAACAAAGAAAAAAGAAAGGAGGCCATGCATGGACAACTTTATGAATGCTCCAATGGAAATGGAGAGCGATGAAATAATAACTATTTCCGGCAATATCGAGTACGTAATATACTACAACGAAGAAAACGGATACGCCGTGTGTGACCTCGGAACAGACGACGATAACATTATCACCATAACGGGAATAATGCCCTACATAAGCGAGGGAGACTCAGTTAAAGTCTACGGACAGTGGAAGCATAACGCAAAGTACGGCAGACAGTTCGCCGTATCTCAATACGAGAGATTTATGCCCGCAAACGCTACGGCGATATTGCGATACTTGTCTTCTGGGGCGATAAAGGGCATAGGCAAAAAGACGGCGCAAAAGATTGTTGACGAGTTTGGAGATGACACGCTTGAGGTGCTTGAAAATCACCCCGATTGGCTATCGGATATACCCGGAATAAGTCTTAAAAAGGCGATGGCTATCTGTGAGGACTTTAAGGCAAAGTCGGGAATACGCTCTGCTATGCTGTTTTTCAGAGAGTTTTTTGGCGCGGCAGTGACCGTGAGAATTTACAAGCGATGGGGCGGCGCGGCGGTTGATATTGCCAAGGCTAACCCGTATAGAATTTGTGACGAGATAGAGGGCGTAGGATTCGAGCGCGCCGACCAAATGGCAATGAAGTTGGGAGTTGAAAAAGAATCCGTTGCGAGAATTTCAAGCGGAATTTTGTATCTGCTCTCGGGCGAAGCCGCACAGAACGGTCACGTCTGTCTGCCTCGAGAAAAGCTTATTTCCGACGCGGCAAAGCTTCTTGAGGTCAGCGAGGAGTTGGCAAGCGAGGCGACTGACGAGCTTGTCGCTCTGAAAAAGGTGAAAACATATAAATGCGATGGCGTCACGTATTTCTACGAGAGCCGCGCATATAAGAACGAAAAATATATTGCAGAGAAGCTTTTGCTTCTTGACAAAGTATGCCCTGCGGTTTCCTCGGGCGACATACGACTTTTTATTCAGAACGAGGAGCGAAAATGCGGCTTTGAGTATGCAAGTCTGCAAAAGCAGGCTATATCCTTGGCACTTGAGGGCGGAGTTATGCTGCTCACGGGCGGGCCGGGCACGGGAAAGACTACTATTGTAAAGGCGCTGCTTGACATTTTCAGCAGTATGGATATGAAGGTTGCGCTGTCTGCGCCCACGGGCAGAGCAGCCAAAAAGCTTTCGGAAGCGACCTCGCACGAGGCTAAAACTCTGCACAGACTTCTTGAATTTGATTTTGGCAGTGAGGAGACGGGAGGCTCAGGCTTCCGCAGAAATGAGACCGACTTGCTTGACGAGCACGTCATTATTGTTGATGAAGCATCAATGGTTGATAATAACCTTATGGCGTCTCTTTTGCGCGCGGTCAAGCCAGGCGCGAGAGTTATACTTATAGGAGATGCCGACCAGCTCCCCAGTGTTGGTGCGGGAAATATACTTCACGATTTACTTGAAAGCGGTAGATTTTCAACAGTCAGACTTAACGAGATATTCCGTCAGGCACAGGAGTCCTTGATAGTCACAAACGCGCACCGAATAAACAGGGGAGAGATGCCTGTTCTTGACGTTAAAAACGGAGACTTCTTCTACCTTTACAGAAACGCCGACCGCGAGATTGCATATACAGTTGCAGACCTTTGCAAGACCCGTCTGCCGAGGACATACGGAGAGGATATAGTGGCAAATATCCAAGTAATCTCCCCCTCGCGAAAGGGTGAGGCGGGAACGGAAAACCTCAACAGACTTTTGCAGGAAGCCCTCAATCCCAAGTCTGCGGATAAGGCAGAGTACAAATACAGAGACACTCTGTTCCGAGAGGGCGACAGGGTAATGCAGATAAAGAACAATTACGAGATAGAATGGTGTCGTGAGGACGATACCGTGGGAATGGGAATATTCAACGGCGACATTGGTAGGATAATCCGTATTGACGTCACGAATGCCTTTATGGAGATAGTGTTTGACAACCGTCATGTGACGTACGAGTTTACTATGCTTGAGGAGCTTGAGCACGCATACGCAGTGACAGTCCACAAGAGTCAGGGCAGTGAGTACGGAGTTGTCATAATACCTCTTTATAACGCGCCACCTATGCTTCTGACGAGAAATCTTTTTTATACCGCGGTCACAAGAGCGCAGAAAATGGTGATTTTGGTAGGTCGCTCGGAGGTCGTGGAAAAAATGGTGGAAAACTCAAGACAAAGCAAGAGATATACGTGCCTTTGTCAGAGACTTTTGGAGAGCTGATATGGGTAAGCTTCTGAGATTGTTAAGAAATCTTGCTTTCCCGCCGAAATGCGCTTGCTGTCGCGAGCTTTTGCCCACAGTTGAGGAAATTTACGGAGTAGGGGATTGTCTTTGCAAGAAATGCTACGGGCGTTGGAACAAAGCCAAGGACGAGAGTTGCCCCGAGTGTCTTTGTCCCTCACACAAGTGTTTATGCGCACCTAACACGAGAAGATTTAAGAAATCGGGGCTTCCGAAGCTTCTGACCTACACTCCCAACAAAAACAACACGCAAAACAAAATGATATATTCACTCAAAAAGGTGAATGATAAGAGGATATGCGAGTTTGTTGCGAGTGAACTTTCGCTGAGTATGGACGTATGGTTTAAGGACAACTCGGTGCTTCCCGACAAATGCATCTATACTTACGTGCCAAGGCGCGCGAGCGCTATTGCCGAGCTTGGTTTTGACCAAGGCAAGAGACTTTCGCGCGAAGTGTGCAGAATATTTGAGGGCAGATTTGAGAATGTTTTTGTCCGTCGCGGAGGCGCGGAGCAAAAGCAGCTTGACAAAAACAGTCGAGCAAAGAATGTTGACCGTTCGCTGAAAATCTCACGAAAAGCAGCGCAAACAATCAAAGC
This sequence comes from Eubacteriales bacterium, assembly GCA_045658225.1. GTDB lineage: Bacteria > Bacillota > Clostridia > Oscillospirales > CAG-272 > SVTX01. Next base: position 2,365 of record JAZOUO010000097.1, on the reverse strand, counting down.
TAAGCGAGTGATTATAATAGACGACCTTGTCACCACGGGCGCAACTCTTGACAGAGCCATGCGACTTGCGAAAAAGAATGGCGCAAAGGAAGTCTATGTTGCTTGCGTTGCAAGAACCTGCGAGATAAAGAAATAATACAAAAAAGAGACGGCTATGCCGTCTCTTTTTTTGTAAATTCCAACACCCTGCGACAAAAACATATTTTATATATTAAGATAAAAATATTGACTTTTGAGTGCTAAATGTTGTATAATTAAATAAGAATACAAAGAAATTCATTTTGAGGGAGAACAAGGTCTTGAAAAAGGTAATACTCAGCCGTGATATAGCAATAGATCTTGGCACGTCTAGCGTGCTTGTGCACGTTCAGGACGAGGGCATAGTTATGCGCGAGCCAAGCGTGGTTGCGATAGACAAAAACACAGACAGAGTAATAAAGGTGGGCCGTGAGGCGGAGGAAATGCTCGGGAGAAATTCCGAGGATATTCTTGCGCTCTATCCCTTGGCTGACGGAGTTGTGAGCAGATATGAGGTGACACTCAAGATGCTCCGCTACTTTATACACAGAGCTTCAAAGAAGAGTCTTGTCGCTCCGAGACTTATGATTGCGCTCCCCACAGATATAAACGAGGTGGAAAGGCGTGCGATACTTGACGCGGCGACCGAGGCGGGTGCTCGAAAGACCTTTATTGTGCAGGAGGCTCTTGCGGCGGCTATCGGCGCGGGAATTCCCGTGAATTCACCCATTGGAAATATGATAGTAAATATAGGCGGCGGCACGACCGAGGTATCCGTCATCTCGCTTGGCGGAATTGTCGTATCAAAAACAATCAAGGTTGGCGGAAATCACTTTGATGCGGCGATTGTCGACCACGCAAGAGAAAATTACAACTTGCTTATCGGCTCGCGCACAGCAGAGATGCTCAAGCGACATATAGGCTGCGTTTACGAGCACAAGGAAGCAAGGGTCGAGGACGTCAAGGGGAGGGATATTGAATCTGGTATGCCCAAAATAGCCTCAGTAAGTTCGAGAGAATTTCTTGGCGCGGTAATGCAGCCCCTGACTTCTATATTCGACGCAATATGTGAGGTCATAGAGCAGACGCCTCCTGAGCTTGTGGGAGATATTCTACACAACGGTATTTGCTTTGTTGGCGGCGGCAGTATGATATTCGGACTTGATAAGCTTACCGAAAAGGTGCTTGGGATCAAGGCATATATAGCAAAAAATCCCGACGAGTGCGTAATACTCGGCGCGGCAAAAAGATTTGAAATTTACAACAAGGTAAGCGACGGCGTACTGAAATTTGAGAAGAATGAAAAAAACAAAAAACAAAAATCTTCAAAAAAAACTGTCGTTGATAACGACGGGATAGGAGTCGTATGAGTTATATTGTAAAGGGTTATCAGAGTAAGAGAGCTTTTGAGATATTTGAGGATATCTGCGCTATTCCTCACGGATCGGGTAATGAATCGGGAGTGGCGGATTATATTGAGAGCTTTGCGTCAAGGCTTGGACTTGAATGCAAAAGAGATGCTTTGGGCAATGTGTTTTTGAAAAAGGATGCGTGCCAGGGCTATGAAAATGTACCTGCGGTGCTTTTGCAAGGACATATGGACATGGTATGCGAGAAAAATGCGGATGTGGATCACGACTTTGAGCGTGACCCTCTTGATCTTTTTGTTGATGGAGATTTGCTCGGAGCGAGAGGAACAAGTCTTGGCGGGGATAACGGTATTGCGGTTGCAATGATGTTAGCTCTCCTTGAGACTAATTCTCATCCCGCGCTTGAGTGTCTCTTTACGGTTGAGGAGGAGACGGGACTTGGCGGAGCTATGGGCTTTGACTGCTCGCAGATAACTGCAAAGAGAATGATAAATCTCGATAGCGAGGAAGAGAATACTGTGACTGTGGGTTGCGCGGGCGGCGTGAGAACTGACGTTGAATTTAATTTCACTCAGGTAGATCTTCAGACGGAAAGAGAAACCGTTGAGATAAAAATAAGCGGACTTGCAGGCGGACATTCGGGTGCGGATATAAACACGGGCAGGGCCTCAGCACTCGTTCTTTTAGGCAGAATTTTGCAGAGAGCACTCTCTGAACAAAAGGTCTGGCTTGTTTCGGTGTCGGGAGGCGGCAAGGACAATGCCATAGCCAGAGAAGGCAATGCGGTGTTGCTTTGCGAGAATCCCGAGGCGCTTATTTCGATAGTCAAGGATGAAGAGAGCAATATAAGAAAAGAGCTTTGCTCGCTTGATTCGGGATTTGCGGTGAGCTTTGGTGTGGGAACTGCAAGCAGATGCTTCCGTCTTAAGGATACAAAGAAAATAATCTCATTTATGATCCTTGTGAAAACGGGTGTA
>JAZOUO010000096.1:0-24618 GCA_045658225.1 Eubacteriales bacterium | reverse complement strand
GAATCACCGTTCGACTTGAATGTGTTATGCACGCCGCCAGCGTTCATCCTGAGCCAGGATCAAACTCTCGAACAATTGTATTCTATCTGCTCTCGCAGTTAAAATCTTTTCTTCGAGCTTTTTTCTAGCTTTACTTTTACTTTTTAGAGTCGTGTACTCTATTAAAATTGACAGATCTGTATTTCGCACTATTTTGCTTTGTACTTATCTCTTGTTGTTCAATTGTCAAGGTTCAATTTGTTGCTCGCCTTTTTTCGTGCGAGCCTAATTAGTATATCACACTTATTTCTTTCTGTCAATAGTTTTCATAAAACTTTTTCAGAAATTTTATGTGATTTTTTCGCTGCTTTTTTTCGGCAGCTTTATTATTATATCACCACAAATGGCATTTGTCAACAAGAATTTTCAAAAAAACTTACTTTTGGCGTTGTTCGAAAATTAGCTGAAAACACAACGGATATTTAGTGCAATTTGCACAAAAATTTGCTCAAGTTTGTTATGTACAGAAGATTAAGCAGAATGTTTTTATGGTCTATTCTTGAAAAATTACAAAAGAAACGCCTCCTGCTTTTTGCGGGAAGCGTTCCTGTGTAAATAATCACTATACAATAATGAAGGAAATCACATCATTACAGCACCCTTTGCCGCCGAGTCAACAAGTCTTGCATATCTTGCGAGCCAGCCACTCTTGACGTTGGGCTCGGGAGCAACGTAGGCTTCACGTCTTGCCGCAAACTCCTCGTCTGTCACGCGCGCATTTATAGATGCGTTAGGAATATCTATCTCGATTATATCGCCCTCGCAAAGAAGTCCGATATTACCTCCGCACGCCGCCTCGGGACACACGTGACCTATGGATGCGCCTCTTGACGCGCCCGAAAATCTACCGTCGGTTATAAGCGCGACCGTCTTGTCAAGCTTCATTCCCGCCAAAGCAGACGTAGGGTTGAGCATTTCTCTCATTCCGGGACCGCCAACAGGTCCTTCGTATCTGATGACGACTACGTCACCGTCAACTATCTTTCCGCTATAAATTGCCGCAATAGCCTCATCCTCGGAGTTGAACACGCGTGCAGGTCCGCTGTGGCAGAGCATTTCGGGGGCGACTGCGCTTCTCTTTACAACGCAACCGTCCTGCGCAATATTGCCCCAGAGTATCTGTATTCCGCCTGTTTCGCTATAAGGATCGGAGATGGGTCTGATGCTATTTTGATTTTTGATATGTGCGCCCTCAATATTCTCCGCAACGCTCTTGCCGCTGACGGTAAGCAAGCTACCGTCTATAAGCCCGCGCTTTAAGAGCTCCGCCTGAACTGCAGGGATTCCGCCTGCGGCGTCAAGGTCCTGCATATGAGTAGGTCCTGCGGGAGCAAGGTGACAGAGGTTAGGCACCTTTGCACTCATTTCATTAAAAGCCTTAAGGTCAAGAGGACATCCCGCCTCATTGGAGATAGCGAGCAAGTGAAGTACGCTGTTTGACGAGCAACCAAGCGCCATATCACAAGCGAGGGCGTTGAGGATAGACTTTTCATTTATTATCTGTCTTGCGGTGATGCCGTTGTTTACAAGGTGCATAATAGCCATGCCCGCGTGCTTTGCGAGCATAGTTCTCTTGGACGAAACCGCAGGAATAGTTCCGTTTCCGGGGAGTGCGATACCGATAGCCTCGCAAAGACAGTTCATAGAGTTTGCAGTGTACATTCCCGCGCAAGAACCGCAACCGGGACACACGCCCTTTTCGCACTCGTCAAGCTTGCAAGCGTCAATTATGCCCGCCTTATACGCACCGACCGCCTCAAACATCTTGGAGAGCGAGGTCTCCTCGCCGTTATACGTTCCCGCAAGCATAGGACCGCCCGAGCAAACTACTGCGGGAATATCCATTCTTACCGCTGCCATTACCATGCCGGGAACTATCTTGTCACAGTTGGGAACGAGAACAAGTCCGTCAAGCTGATGCGCCATAGTCATAGTCTCAACGCTATCCGCGATAAGCTCACGTGACGCAAGCGAATACTTCATTCCTATGTGTCCCATAGCTATACCGTCGCAAACACCGATAGAGGGGATCATAATAGGCGTTCCTCCCGCCATTCTGACACCCGCCTTTACCGCCTCGGTGATCTTGTCAAGGTGATAGTGACCGGGAACTATGTCGCTGTGCGCGCTTACAACACCTATAAGAGGACGCTCAAGCTCCTCCTTGGTGTATCCCATTGCATAAAAAAGACTTCTGTTCGGCGCTCTCTCAGCACCCTTTGTTACGTTATCCGAACGCATATTATGTCTCCTTCTTCTGTGGGGAGGGAAAACCTTTTTTGAAAAAAAGGTTTTCCCTCCCCACACCCCTCCCTTTCCAAAAAACTTTCAATAAAAGGGATATGGGGTTGATTTTTATTTTTTTATTTTCTTTCCTACGACGTCAACAACTCTGACGATTGCGGGGGAAAGAATAATGTTTATTCCGAACTCAACAAGGAAATTCACCCAGATAAGAGCCACAAGGAATACAAATACGTTTTGTCCGCCTGCCCATTTTTCCGATATAGTGCTGCTGAAGAAACAGACCATTCCGAGAAGAAAAATTCCCGTGTTTATTATCGGGGCTGTTGCAGATGCCAATACCGTTCTCAAATATATATTCTTACCCTTGAACAGCTTATCAAGTCCCTTGTATATAAGTCCCGATCCAAGTCCAGCTGCAACCGCCTTAACAATTGCCACAAGACAATAAAGCACAGGGCTATCCTCAAATAAAATAAACGTCATCGTACCCGGTGCCGTTACGGTCAAAACAATCGTCATAATGCCGAAAACCAAACCAAGAACAGCTCCCTCAATAGGTCCAAGCAAGAATGCACCCACAACTATTGGTATGAGTACAAAAGAAAACTCAATTCCGATTGCCCTCAACGGAGTTGATGCAAGCGTACCAATGTACTGCATTACGAATATCAATGCAACAAGCATCGCAAGCTGCACCATTCGTAAAATCTTCTGATTTGTCGATGTTTTCATGCCTTTGCCTCCTTTTTCTCGCGTACGGTCAACTGTACCGCCGCAAAGGTGGCCTTTGCGTTAAAATGAAACATATAAATTCTCCTTGAGGGACTCTCACCCTCTGCTGCCGTCGAGGTCAGAACACAAGTACGGCGCATAAAATTTATAATAATCGCAGAGCGTATTGCACGCAAATCGCGTTATTATCAAGAATTATTTTTATATATGAAGTAAAGTCCCTTGAGCGTCAGATGCGGGTCGTATATCATTTTGTGACGGCAAGCGGGCAAAACGCCCTCTGCAAGTCCGCCCGTGGCATACACCGTCGCGTGCTCTCTGAGCTTCATCTCTTTTTCAAATTCATCAATCAGTCCGTCTATCATTATCGCATTGCCGAAAATGACACCCGAACGTATGGAGTCACCCGAGTTTTTGCCTATGAATCTCTTGGGCGTTCCGAGTGTGACCTCGGGAAGCTGCGCCGTCTCATCGTGGAGCGAATCAAGTGACACACGAACTCCCGGCATAATGCAGTTGCCAAGATACTCGCCGCTTGCGCTTATTGCGGAAATTGTTGTAGCAGTGCCCATATCAACTATAATACAGGCCTTTCCCTTTTCTGCGATTTCTAAAACCGCAGCCGTGTTTGCGACGAGATCCGCGCCAAGCTCACTTGGATTGTCTATCTTTATCGCAAAGCCTGTCTTAAGCCCGGGGCCGACCACCTTAGGCTTTTGGTTGCACAGCCTTTGCGCGCAGTCCTCAAGGGTGTGTGTCAGCGTTGGCACTACCGAGGATATTATTGCGCCTTTTATTTTACTTTTATCTATGTCCGACATATAGAACATACTGCCCATCTGCGCGAGATATTCGTCGGCAGTCCGTTCCTTATCAGAGGAAAGCTTGAAGGTGTTTTTCAGCTCTCCGCTATTCAGGTCAAAAAGCCCCGTGGATATACTTGAGTTTCCTATATCAATCGCTAAAAGCATAATTACACCTCCATGTTTTTACCCATTTCTTCGACGGCGAAGAAATAGGCGAAAGAAGCCGCGAGGGAGAAAGGGAGGTTGCGATTCCTCCCTTTCCCCTCGACCCCTATCCTACACAAACGCTTTTGTTTGCGTCGCTCGATTCAAGGTTGACATAAGCGCATTCAAGCTTATGTATTCCATCAAATAATTATTGGGGGAAGTTTTTTGGAAGGGGTGCGGGGAAAGCCTTTTTTTCAAAAAGTTTCCTCTCGCGTTATTTCTGAATCAAAATACAAAGACCGACGAGATTTTTTCGTAGACAAGGCGCAACGGAAAAAGCAAGGCGAAGGCTTACTTACGTAAGTCGAGCCGCTTTTGAGTAGCAACGCAGTATACGGAAAAATATATAAGGTCGAATTACTTCTTAAGCCAGCACATCATTTCGCGGAGCTCTGCGCCCGTCTTTTCAAGCTGATGCTCGGACTCAACGCGGCGGGTTGCAAGGAACTTAGCCTTACGTCCCGAGGAGAATTCCTGCATAAATTCGGAAGCGAACGTACCGTTCTGAATTTCCTCAAGAACCTTCTTCATTTCCTTACGTGTTTCCTCTGTGATAAGACGCTTACCGGTGCGGTAGTCGCCGTATTCTGCTGTATTGGAAATAGAATATCTCATCTTTGCAAAGCCGCCCTGATTGATAAGGTCAACGATGAGCTTCATCTCGTGGATACACTCAAAGTAAGCCATTTCGGGCTCATATCCTGCCTCAACGAGAGTGTCAAAGCCTGCCTTCATAAGCTCGGTCACGCCACCGCAAAGAACTGCCTGCTCACCGAAGAGGTCGGTTTCGGTTTCCTCGCGGAAGCTTGTTTCAAGAATACCTGCTCTGCCCGCGCCGATACCCGATGCGTATGCGAGAGCTACGTCCTTTGCTCTGCCTGAGTAGTCCTGATATACTGCGATAAGAGAAGGAACTCCCTTGCCCTCAAGGTACTGTGTTCTAACTGTGTGACCGGGACCCTTGGGCGCGATCATGATAACGTCGATATTCTTTGCGGGCTGAATGAGGTTAAAGTGAATATTAAAGCCGTGAGCAAAGCAAAGGACGTCGCCCTCCTTCATATAAGGAGCAACCTGTGTGTTATAAATGTCAGCCGCAAGCTCATCGGGAACGAGCATCATTACTACGTCAGCCGCCTTTGCCGCATCCTCAACCTCCATAACCTTGAAGTTAGGATGTGTAGCTGCAAATGCAGCAGCCTTGGGATAGTGAGCAGAGTTTGCTCTGAGACCTACGATTACGTTAACACCCGACTCTGCGAGGTTTTCGGAATGAGCGTGTCCCTGTGAACCAAAGCCGATAACGGCTACCGTCTTACCATCAAGAATGGAAAGATTGCAATCTGTGTCATAATACTTCTTAATCATTTTCTTTATCTCCTTTGGGGTTTATATAAATTGATTTTTGTATGCTTTTTAGTCTTCAAGACTATAATCGACCTTGCCCTTTTCAAGCGCGGTCGCACCTGTACGGCACATTTCAAGAATGTTGAACGGCTCAAGCAAAGCGAGCATTCTCTCGATCTTTTCGGGAGAGCCGGAGGTCTCAAGAACCATACAGCCCTTGTAGGAGTCAACTATTCTGAAATGATGATGAGCAGCGGTTCTCACTACATCATCTACGTTGTCCGCATCCGTCTGTATCTTTACGAGCAACAGCTCGCGAAGAACTGCTCTTTCAGGACGGACGGAGATGACCTTTTTTGTTTCAATTAGCTTTTCGGTCTGGCTCATAAGTTGGTCGTAAGTAGCCTCATCGCCATAGAACGAAACCGTTATACGTGACACGTTGGGGTCGTCTGTGGACGCCACAGTCAAGGTGTCAATATTAAATCCGCGCTGACAGAAGAGTGACGAGATTCGTGTCAATACACCCGCGTTGTTCTCAACTAAAAGTATAAGATATTGCTTTTCGTTCATCACTTACCTGCCTCCTCGGGATTATTTATTATGGTGTCCTCGACAGTCTTTCCGCCGGGGATCATAGGATACACGTTTTCAAATCGGTCGATAACGCACTCGATCCATACAGGTCTGTTAGACTTGATTGCTTCGGCAAGCGCCGCCTTGTACTCGGCAAGCGTCTCGCAATGGTAGCCTATCGCACCGAAGCCCTCCGCAACTGCTTTATAATTAGTTGCTCGCTCGGGCTCACTGGATGCAAATCTTCTTTCGTAGAAGAACTGCTGCCACTGATGAACCATTCCAAGCACCTGATTGTTCATTATAACCGTAATGACGGGCACGTTGTAGCTTACAGCCGTGCAAGCCTCGTTCATATTCATATGGAAGCTTCCGTCACCCGTAAAGTGAATTACAGGACGTTCGCCCTCAGTACCAATGCACGCGCCTATCGCCGCGCCGTATCCGTATCCCATAGTGCCAAGTCCGCCGCTTGTAAGGAAGCTGTTAGGTCTTACGTGTGATATGTACTGCGCTGCCCACATCTGATGCTGACCTACGTCTGTGACGTAAATCGCATCCTCACCTGCCATTTTGCAGGTCTCACGGATTATCTGGTGCGGCTTAAGCTCCTTCTTGTTTTCGTCAACGTCTACGGGCTTGTGGTCGCGCACTCTCCACTCGTCGATCTCTGCGTGCCACGCCTCTCTCTTTTGTTCCGTGATAAGAGGATTGAGCTTTTCGAGAACTTCCTTTATGTCGCCGTTTATGGAATACTCACAGGGAACATTCTTTCCCATCTCTGACTTTGCTATATCAACGTGGATGATTTTCGCATTTTTGCAGAAATTCTTGCCGTTTAGCGCAACTCTATCCGAAAATCTCGTTCCGAGAGCTATAACGACATCTGCCTCATGTATCGCCTTGTTGCCCGAATACATACCGTGCATACCGAGAAGACCGAGATTATTTCTGTCTCCGTAGCCGAGAACTCCCGCCGCCATAAGCGTATAAGACGCGGGGATATCCGCTTTTTCTATAAACTTCTGAACCTCAAGCTCCGCGCCCGAAAGTCTTATACCTCCACCGCAGTAAACAAACGGCCTCTCTGCCGAATTTATTATCTCGGCAATCTCTTCAAGATTGTTGTAAACTGCGGGCTTTTCGGGATTTGCCGCCACCTCGGGAGCAGAATACTCGCAAAGAGCCGCAGTCACATCCTTTGTTATATCCACAAGGACGGGGCCAAATCTGCCCGTGTGAGCTATCTCAAACGCCCGACGAAGTGTATCCGCGAGCTGATTTACGTCGTTTACAAAGAAATTGTGCTTTGTTATAGGCATTGTGATACCGGTTATATAAACCTCCTGGAAGCTGTCACGTCCTATAAGAGACGTGGGAACGTTGCCCGTTATAGCAACCATAGGAACGCTATCCATATACGCTGTCGCAAGGCCTGTGACGAGGTTGGTCGCACCTGGTCCGCTAGTCGCAATACACACTCCTGTCTTACCCGTTGCTCTCGCATATCCGTCAGCCGCGTGCGCCGCGCCCTGTTCGTGAGCTGTCATGATATGACGTATCTTATCGCTGTTCTTGTAAAGCTCGTCGTATATATTCAGGACGCATCCTCCCGGATAGCCGAACACCGTGTCAACACCCTGCTCTTGCAAAACCTTAACTAAAATTTCAGAACCGTTGAGTGTCATATATTTCCTCCTTTGATAAATTCTTGTAGATCATAAAAACAAAAAAAGCCGCAGTCATCTCCTGTTCAAGAGACAAATGCGAAACACATATGCGGTACCACTCTTTTTGCTTTCATACGAAAACCACTCTGCCCTCCGACAAGCGAAGGATTATTCTATAACGGGAATTCCCGTCCGTCCTTAATAACTCGCATACGCGAGGGTTCACAACGGCGCACTCCGGGATGACTTTCAAACACTTCCGCTGTCGCATCTCAGCTGTAGCGACTCTCTGTGAAGCGGGTGGGCATTCTACTTTTCCCCTCATAGCGCTTTAATTCGATATTACATTCGATTATATCAAATTATTTAATACTTGTCAATAGTCTGCAAATATTTTTTTAGTTTTTTTCAAAAAAAATCCCTTTTGCTACAAGATGTTTTGTACAAAAGAACGACATTGTTTTTGTGTATATCGTAAAACTTTTCCCAATAGCAACATTTGTCTTGTTTTGTTTGAATTTTGTCTTGTAATATCGCACAAATTGTCTTATAATTCAATTATAGAACCTTCATTTTACTGTTAAAAACAAAGGGAGGACAGAAAATATGTCATTATCAATAGCAGTTCAGGTGTATTCCGTGCGAGATTTTGCCTTGCAGGATTTCCGCAAGACACTTGAAGAAATCAAAAAAATGGGATATGACGGCGTAGAATTCGCAGGATTTGGCCCGTATGACCCCACAGACGTCAAAAGATGGTGCGAGGAGCTTGAGCTTACCCCCATTTCCGCGCACGTCCCCTATTATGAGATTCTTTCAAATCCCGAGGGCGTGCTTTCAACATACGCAAATATCGGTTGCAAATACGTTGCAATTCCCTATCTTACCCCAGAGTGCCGCCCCGGCACAGACGGATTTGCCGACGTCGTCAAGAATGCGGAAAGCTTTGGCAAGGTAGCTAAAGCCCTTGGTATGACTCTGCTTTATCACAACCACGACTTTGAATTTGAAAAGGTCGGCGATGAGTACGCGCTCGATATGCTTTACAGAACAGTTCCCGCAGACCTGCTCCAGACCGAGCTTGACACCTGTTGGGTAAACGTCGGCGGTGAAAATCCTGCAAATTATATAAGGAAGTACTCGGGTCGTTCCCCCGTTGTACACCTCAAGGATTTCGTAGGCGGCAAGAGCGAGAATATGTACGAGCCTATCGGCATAGAGTCCGAGGAAAAGAAGGCTGAGGCGGTACAGTTCGAGTTCCGTCCCGTAGGCTACGGACGCCAAGACTTCCCCGAAATAATTAAGGCGAGCAAGGAAGCGGGCGCCGAGTGGGTAGTAGTCGAGCAGGACGCGCCATCTATGGGTCTCAACTCTATGGAATGTATCCAAAAGAGTATAGAATATCTCAAAACACTTGAGCTTTAATAAAGGAGAAAAATTATGTCAAAATTTCACGAGGATTTCAGCGAAAAAAAGCAAGAAGCTAAAATAGACACGAGCAGAAAGCTCCGTATAGGTCTTATCGGATGCGGTTGGATATCCGAGGCGCATCTTATAAGCTACCTCAAGTGTCCTGACGCGGAGATAGTTGCGGCGTGTGACCTCATTCCCGGCAAAGCAAAGGCACTTATGGACAGATACAATCTCACAAACGTAAAGTGCGACTACGCATCTCACAAGGAAATGCTTGACGATGAGTCGCTTCAGCTTGACGCGGTTTCCGTCTGCACCTATAACTGCCAGCACGCAGAGCCTTGTATCTACGCGCTGAACAAGGGAGTTCACGTTCTTGTAGAAAAACCCTTTACAGTCACTCTTGACGAGGCAGTTGAGGTAATGAGAGCCGAAAAGGTAAGCGGCAAGATCCTCTCTATCGGCTTCCAGCCCAGACTTGATGCGAATATGCAGATGATAAAGAAAATAGTAGAGTCGGGCGAGCTTGGAAAGATATACTACATACAGACAGGAGGCGGACGCCGCAAGGGTATTCCCACGCCTTTCGGTACGACGTTTATTGAAAAAGACACGGGCGGCATCGGTGCTCTTGGCGACATCGGTTGCTACTCTCTTGATATGGTGCTCAACGCGGTAGGTTATCCGAAACCTCTTACCGTCACCGGCTACAAGAGTGATTTCTTCGGTAAAGACCCCAACTACTACCACGGTCATCCCGAGTATGCAGAAAAGTTTGGCGTTGACGATTTTGCGGCAGCATTTGTGAGACTCGAGGGCGATATCATTCTTGATTTCAGAATATCTTGGGCTATGCATATGGATACCGCAGGCGACACTATCATTCTTGGCACAAAGGGAGGACTCAAGATCCCCTCAACCGAGTGCTGGAACGGAACAGTTGGCGGCCCTATGAAGATATATCACGACGTTTGCGGAGTTCCTACAGAAACAGTCGTTCCGATTCTCCCCGAGGAGCATGACCTGTTCCTTGAAAAGATCCGCGTATTCCTTGACGCCATCAAGACAGACGGCACATCCCCCATCCCTTCATCTCAGATCGTTTATAATCAGGCAATTCTGGACGGAATTGCCCGTTCCGCGTCTCTTGGCCGCGAGATTGCAATCACGATTCCCGAAATTTAATAAAAACTCAAGCGGAGGCGACAAATCGCCTCCGCTTTTTCTTCACAAAATAACACCGTTCGATATAAATCCGCATACACTTATATTGAAATCTCTCTGCAAAACGGTGTTATATGAAACAATTACATAGCTATAAGCATACCCTGCGCGCCTCTTACATAGGTCACATCACACAAGCCATAATAAACAACTTCACTCCTCTGCTTTTTCTAACATTTCAAAAACAGTACAACCTATCACTTTTCAAAATAACTCTACTTGTCACCATAAATTTTATATTACAGCTTATTGTTGACTTTGCCGCCGCGTCGTTTGTGGATAGAATAGGGTACGGAAAATGTATAATAACGGCTCATATACTATGTGCTGTCGGTCTTGTTTGTCTTGGGATTCTGCCCGACGTGCTCCCAAATGCCTATACGGGAATTCTTATTTCTCTATTTTTATACGCGCTCGGCGGCGGACTTATTGAGGTACTTATCGCCCCAATAGTCGAGGCTTGCCCCTCGGAAAACAAGGCGGCAAGCATGAGCCTGCTTCACTTTTTCTACTCCGCAGGCCACGTGGGCGTTGTCATAATGAGCGCAATATTCTTTTTTGTATTTGGCATTGAAAATTGGCAGATACTCGCACTTTTATGGGCTTGTGTTCCTATTATCAACTCAATATATCTGCTCTTCGTGCCAATATATTCTCTGCCCAATGAGGGCTGTGAGAGCTTTTCCATAAAAAATCTTTTGCGATCAAAAGTCTTTCTTTTGTTCGTGTTGCTTATGTTTTTGTCGGGCGCATCCGAGCAAGGTATGAACCAATGGGCGTCGGCTTTTGCGGAGTCAGCTCTTGCAAATACGTCAATGGCAAGATACGCCAAAACCCTTGGCGACCTTTGCGGCCCGTGTGTGTTTGCTCTAATGATGGGACTTTCACGCCTGTTTTACTCAAAATTTGAGGGAAAGATAGACCTTGAGCTTCTTATGATATTTTGCTCAGCGGCGTGCGCCATTTGTTATCTTCTCTGTGCCGTCTGTCCAAACGCCCCTTTGAGACTTATATTCTGCGGAGTTTGCGGTCTGTCTATCGGCGTAGCGTGGCCAGGCATTTATCTGCTCGCGCCTAAATACTGCCACGGCGTCAGCACGGCGTCATTTGCTCTGTTGGCTCTTGGAGGCGACCTTGGGTGCGCCGCGGGCCCTACCGTCGTCGGTTTTATTTCTGACTCTTTTGGGTCAATAAGCGTTGGCTTTTTCGGCGCGGTTCTGTTCCCGGTACTGTTATTTATAGGTATAGTCGGCGTAAAAATATTTTTGAATAAGCGCAACAAAGGGCTGCTCTGATGAGCAGCCCTTTGTTATTTGATTTTACGTTATTTCTTAATTCTGAAATTTGGAATCACTGAGATCTGCATTGCTCGCAAAATCCTTGTGCTCTGTAAATAGGTCTCTCATCTCCTGAGTGCTTCCCGTTGTGATAAGGTAGCTATATTCCATAGCCTCATAAGACACAAGCTGGAAATATCCGATAGCGGCAACGTAGCTGCACGCCTGACCAGTTGCATCCTTTTCGTCGGGGTTTACATCATATTCATTTCTTCCGGCAAAAAATTCTGTAATATTAGGCGTATAAACTCCTATGCCGTAATCGTCGTTTTTGTTAATCCAAGCGCACCAGGTCTCCGTGTTGCCTTCCTTAAGCTTCTTGGTCGCATTGTAGTCTTCTGTCCAGAATCCAAGATCGTCGTCATACGAGAGATCCGCGCCTGTCCACGGGTTGGTTCCACCGTAGTTTACAAACGTGTTAAGATATCCTATTGTGTAGAATGCGGGAAGCTCCTGCGCTCTCCAAGGATTGTACTTGAATCCCGAGAAGTCAATAAATCTGTTATCCACCTGTATTCTGTTGGAATAAACGGTATAAACGTTCTCCATATAGCTGGACGTCAGATGGTGCTGTGCCCAGTCTCTGGGCTGAGCCTTTATGTATACCGACATTTCGGTGATTTGAACGTCAATTATTCGGCTGGGCTCGTTATATCTGTTTCCACCCTGAACGGGGTTGTATCCCCACGAGTTGCCGTGGAACTCGCCGAGCTCATAACCGTTGTCACCCGCAGTTTGAGTTCCGTAATACGACTGCTGGATAAGTCTTCCCGCGTCTGCGCAGTTTATAAGGTTTCTGATGTCGGAATTATTATCCTCTTTGTCCGCCATATAGGAAATTCCACCACCCCAGGTGAGCTTTATTCCAAGCTCATATCTCTGGTTTGCAATATATGTAATAGTGCTGCGGAGAACCTCTACCTGCTCGGTGTTTATATCATAAAGTGAGAAGGTGGTGTTTGCCGCATCACCAAGCACCTGAATTTCGATAGAGATTATGCCTTTGGCATAAGTGCCGTTAATATATCCGAGAGTGAGACACGAGAACAGCTGCTCGCCCGCCTCAAGGAAAACTTCATCTGTGACAAGCTTATCGCCGTCTGTGTATGTCACTATCGCCTTCAAAGGTGATGATGATGAATAGCTTATTTTGTACTTGTTAAACTCGGTTGTAAATTTTTCGTAATTCTCATCAAACGTTATGATAAAGCTTTTTTTGATATTAAACTTTCCATTTGTATATGTAAAGCCTTGGCCTCCAACAGTATACACCAATGCTGCTTGGCTTCTATAAGTATTAGCGCTCGAGTTAAGCTTGCTGACCATAAAGTTTTCAGTTCCTACAAGAGTTTCAGGCTCTGCCACGATTATTTCGTCATCAGGAATGATTTCACCAACTTCGATATCACCTGCCACCTCAACATCAAACTTTTTGATAACGATATAGGTACCGTCCGTAAGCAGTGCTGCGAAGGAAACACTTTTAATATTATCCAAGCCATTAGTATTTGCTTTTATAGCAAAGCGTTTAGCGTACTGTCCACCCTCTTCTATCACCTTATCCTCCGCTTCCACGGTATAGTTGTCGCTTGTCTTGAAATTGTGAATATCGTCGTTAAACCAATATCCAAAGCTCTCTATCTCAAAATATTGGAATCCAATCCATCCGCTTATTGTTATACCCTCTCCAAAGGGAACGGTAACCTTTGTGATCTGTTCTATATTACCTCCAATCGGATCGTATGCCACCTCAAGCGAGTCAATATGATAGTTCACGGGTCTGTACTGAGCAGGACTGCTTCCCAATATATACGTCTTGGGGCCATTATAATAATCACAGAGAGTACAGTTGTAATGGTTCATGATGTGTTCTTCTTTAGCAGATGTGCTTCTGCAACCAGCATTGGTGCAAGCAAACCAGTGGTAATTATTATCATAAGAATATGTCTCGGAATATTTATGTCCAAGCTCCTGAATTACAGTCTGCTCTACCAATACCCGCTCACATACACTGCACCTCTCGCCCTCGGTCAGACCCTGTTTGGTACATGATGCGGGAACTGCATAATCTTTTATTATGTTGTGAGGAAGCTTTTCAACCACCTCCTGTTCAACTAATACCTCTCCGCATTGGAGACATGTTTCTCCCTTTGTAAGTCCCGCTTGGGTACACGTTGCTCTTACGGGCAAAAGTATACCCCCGCCAATATGTTCCGTCTTTTCAATCACAGTTTGTGCCACAATTATCTCGTCACAGATACCGCAATGAGAGCCTTGTGTGAGTCCTGTCTCTGTACATGTTGCAGGCTTAGAAACATCCGTGACCTCAACATGTCCCTTTGCCGCTACGGTCTTTTGAGCTGTAATAGTCTCATTACAAACGCCGCAAACAATACCCTCGGTAAGACCTGTCTGAGTGCAGGTGGGCTCTACTGCTTCAATAATCTTTTCGGTGTGTGATGCTTCTCTCGTTTTACCGCACAAATTGCAATCTGCATCGCAAGAGCTATCATATCTATGCTCACAGCTCTGCGCAGTAGGTTTTTCCGTTGGTTTTTGTGTGGGCTGCTCTTCCGACGAATTACACGAAGCCAAGGCAAAAGCAAAAACAAGCGCCATGACAAGTGTTAATACGGATAATAAAATTCTCTTTTTCATTGTGACCTCTCTGTTTTATGTATTTTACCGACACATTATGTGTCGTATATTGTCATTTGAATTCTTGTGCGTCCAAATTGAACGCTATGTGTTATATTTCTCAACTAAAATCGTAAGCCTCAAGGATTCTTGCCGCTGCAAGCGCTGCGTACGAACCGCCGCCCGCGTGCTCAATGACTGACGTTATAACAATCTCGGGCTTGTCGTACGGCGCTGCACATACGAACAATCCATTCTCGCGCTCGCTTCCGCCAAGCTCGGCAGTACCCGTCTTTCCTATTACTGTGACGGGAATATTTTTCATATATCTTGATACAGTCGCCGAGTCCTGAACCATTTGCTTCATTCCTTGTTTTACCGTCGTTAACGCTCCGTCCGAGATATCAACCCTACTCAAAACCTCGCTAGTATTGACAAATAAATCTCCACCCTCCGAAAATGATGAAGTCTTAAGAAGCAATGTCGCCGCGTATCTTGTACCGCCGTTGAGTAATGTTGATACGTAAGTGGTGAGCTGTATAGGCGTAAAAGAGTTTTCAGACTGCCCTATCGCCGCCATAATGGTATCTCCCGCAGTCCATGCAATGCCACCACTCTGCTCTCGGTATTCGGGTCCAGCCAGAGTTCCAAGCTTTTCAGAAAGCTCCACTCCAGTACTTTGTCCAAGTCCCAAAAGCGTGCAGTACGTATTCATCTGCTCTATTCCCATTCTCCAGCCAAGCTCGTAAAAATAGCAGTTGCAAGATACGGCTATTGCCTCGGTCGCGTTTATCAGCCCGTGATTTTTTATTCCAGTTGCGCTATTATATATCCAGCATTTAGGCTGATGTCCGCTAAATCTTGTGTAAACGCCCTCACACTCAAGCAAATCCGTGGAGCTTATATTCTCGTTATCAATTCCCGCCGCCGTCATTCCAAGCTTAAAGGTAGAACCCGGAGCATATACACCTTCCAGCGCTCTGTTAAGTAATGGCGATGCCTTATTTGCAATAATGCTGTTATAATCCGCATTAAACGTAGCGAGATTGTAGGTAGGATACGACGCAAGTGCAAGCAGCTGCCCTGTGTCAGGGTCCATAGCTACTACTGCGCCCGACTCGCTTGCCGTATATACCTTGACGGTTTCCTCAAGTCCGTCCTCTGCCGCTATCTGAAGCTTTATATCAATGGTAAGATAAACGTCCTGACCCGGCACAGGCTCAATCTCTACTTTCTCGGATATGATATTTCCCTGCGCGTCCTCGACTATCACCTTGACACCATCAACACCTCGCAGATAGTTCTCAAACGCATACTCACAGCCATCTATACCAACCGTGTCGTTCATTTCATATCCAAGCTCTTTATAGTATTCCCAATTCTCTGCAAGTATCTTTCCCGTGCGCCCAAGAATATGAGATGCGTATCCGGGATACTCGTAAACTCTGTCCGTGCGAATGTCAAAATCCGCGCCTGCCAAGGACAACTCCTTTATATACATTATAAACGTCTTATCAACGTCAGATGCCATAACATAGCTGTTATATACCGAAAAATCCGAAACCTCCATATTGTATCTCAATCGCAGGAGCATATCCGTTTGCTCGTCAGAGAATATCAGATTTCCCTTTGAATCAACAAGCTTATATTTTTCAAGGTAATGACTTATCAGCTCGCTCTCTCCCGGAAAGCATTCAGGTTTTTCCTTATAAAAGGTCTCAAGATAATCTGCTGTAAGCTGATTTTTTTCCTTCGGCGACTCATCCTCAAGCTCGTTTTCAGCTATCCTTTTGAGAAGCCTGTAATAAATCTTGGAGTTGGCTTCGAGCGCCTCTGCCGAGTACGTGTAATTGGGATATGTTCCTGAAAACGGGAAGCCGTTATCAGTGAGCTTGTCATAGTTTCCCGTCTCCTGCATAGCGTATATGGCTTGTAAAAGATGTATATTTTGCTCTGTCCTGTCTCCCGACATAGCCGCATAGTCAAACACGAAATCATATTTATACACGTTTGACACGAGCTTGACACCGTTTCGGTCGTATATCTCGCCGCGGACTGCCTGTATAGTCTCACGTCGGGTATAACTTTCACCCGTAAACTCCTCGGGATCTGCATTTATCTGTATGTTGACAAGGCGGATAACGTAAATAAGACAAATCACGCAGAAGACGACCGATAAAGCCAGAATCCTTATATCAAATTTGTTATTTCTTTGCATTTACTCACCTTTGTTTTATAGTTTATGTATCTTATCTGTTCTTGTAAAGTATTCCTCCCGACAGTATATCGGGGTGCTCGATGAGTTTCCCTATACCCAAGCAAACACAGTCCATCGGGTTTTTGGCTATGGTGACTCTGAGCTTTGTTTTGGCGGATATAAACTCAGAAATGCCAAGTGTATTAGCACCGCCGCCCGTGAGCATAATTCCAAAGTCAGCAATGTCGGCTGCGATCTCTGGGGGGGTGGACTCAACTACAGACAGTATAGCTCGGCATATAGCATCTATCGCCACGCTTATAGGCTCGTGAATGTCCTCGGGGCGTATCAATAAGGTCTGCGCACATTTGAGTTTTTCATTTCGTCCACTCACCTGCACTGCGTTTTTGCTCAAGGACGGTATCGCCGCGCCTATCTTGACCTTTATCATTTCTGCGCTTATTTCACCAATGCAAAGCCCTCTTTTTGTCCTGATGTTGTTCATAATAGCGTAGTCAAGCTTGTTTCCGCCAAGCTTTAAGGTTCTGGACTTCACTATTCCGCCTGATCGAATGACTGCTATATCCGTCGTGCCTCCTCCGATGTCAACTATCATGCATGCGCGAGGTCCGTTTACCATAAGTCCCGCGCCAATCGCCGCCGCCATAGGTGTCTCAATAAATCCGACTGCCTTTGCTCCAGCGTCAAAAAGCATATTTTCAAATGACATTCCCTCGGTCTCCGTAAATCCGCTTGGAACACCCACAAGAACTACGGGACGGGTGAAAACTGTGTATGCCTGCGTCTTTTTGAAATGTTCGTGGAGCATCATAACAGCCACAGAGTAAGCCGAGATCGCACCATCCTTCATGGGCCGGCACGCCTCAATGTGCGAAGGGGTTTTTCCGATCATGCTTTTGGCGTCGCGTCCCAGCGCGACTACCGTGTCTTCTTGCTTATCCACCGCTACTACGGTAGGCGCACGGAGTATTACTCCTCTGCCCTTCATATACATCCGCAGATTAGATGTACCCATATCCAGACCAATATGCTTGGGCATAACCGTTCCCCCTTCCTTCAGATTTTACGTGTCAAGTGCTAAAATATATCAGATAACTATTCCAAATTCCTGAGTCAACATACGGTATAGCAGGTTGACGGGAAGTCCGACTACGTTAAAATAATCCCCCTCAAGTCCCTTGATATACACCGCAGCCTTGCCCTGCACGGCATAAGCCCCAGCTTTGTCAAACGGCTCGCCGCTATCAAGATATCTCTGTTTTTCCAGATGCGACATTTCACAGAAGTTGACCTTTGTCTTCTCCGAGCGTGAGATTGATTTGCCATTGAAATAAATATATATACCACTCCAGACCTCGTGACTCTTGCCCGAGAGCATTGTCAGCATTCTGTATGCGTCACAACGATCCTTTGGCTTTCCAAGAAACTCTCCGTCAATATAAACCAACGTGTCGCAAGCTATAATCAGCGTGTCACTCAAATCCTGACCGTCAGCCAGCTTTTTTTGCACTATAGCCTCTCCTTTTTGCGCGGCAAGAGCTGCCACTCTATCGCCAGGCTTGGAAACATCACAAAATTCGTCCGTGTCCGCAGTCTCAATGCAAAAATCAAGACCCAAAAGCTCAAGGATCTCCCGCCTTCTCGGCGATTTTGACGCAAGTATAATTTTCATTTTTCTCCCTCGCTTCTGCTTTGATTGCCGCAATTTCCCTAAAAATGCCGACACTTCGCATAGTAATAGTTATTATACATTATATCATAAACAATTGCAATTTTCAAGGACGATTTTTAATATTATTGTCTTTATTATATTATTTATATAAAAATAGCGCCCATCGCAAATAATTGCGATGGGCAGGTTTAGGATATTACTTTCCGTTAACGGAGCCGCTAGGCTTATTTGTGTTGTTTTCGGTGGAGTTATCAATCTTAAGTGTCGCCTTGGTTTCATCGGACATATAGTCAACAGGATCTACCGCAAGACCGCCAACGGTCATCTCAAGGTGTACGTGAGGCTCGTCGGCAAGCTCGGAAATAGCCGTCTCGCCAATATGTCCTATCTGCTGACCGCACTGGACCTCGGCGCCCGCTGTAATACCTGCCGCCATAGTCTCGGAAAGGTTTTTGTAAATGGTGTAAATGTTGCCCTCGTGCTCAATGGCTACGCATCTTCCCATAAGCGCGTCGTCCCAAATCTTTGACACCTTACCGTCTGCCACCGCGTAAACAGGCGCATTTTCTGCCGCGGAAATGTCTATTCCAAGGTGGATTCTGTAGTCTCCCATGGTGTCTGACCAAACCTGGAGAGATGAGTCGTGTCCCTTGGAAAGTGTACCGTTGACGGGAAGCGCAATAACAAATTCTTCAACATCGGCGCCAGTCTGAGAATCCTTGTTTTCGGAATCGTTGTAGCTGGGGGAATCTACCGTGCCCTGCTCGCCGCCGGGGGCTTCAATGTTCTGATCGGTAGGGTCCTCGTCGCCCGCGTACTTTTTCTTTGCTCTGTTGGTCGCGATAGTCACAGACAAAATAACTGCCGTCGCAAGTAAGAGACATACGGTCACTATTACCGCGCTTCTGTTTTTGGAAAACTCTCTGCACTTTTCTGCAAAAGCGCTTTTCTTAAATTTTTCCCACATGTTTTTTCTCCTTTTCTATGTGTCGCCTCCATGTTCAGAGGCGGATTTTTTGAACCGCAAATATTTGATTGTCGGCCCTGCAAGAGTATTTTCTGCACGCTTTTCCTCTTTTATACAGAAAATATAATTTTTTTGGCGCTTGGGAAAAATTGCAAAAACAATCCGCGCCGAAAATCAACATTCGACGCGGAGACGTTTATTTGTAATTAATGCTCTTCAATTACGTCATAGTCCTCTCTGGAACGGAAAAGAAGCGAAATGCACCAAATTCCCGCAAGAGCAACTACGGTATAAATAATGCGGCTTACGACTGCTCCCTGACCGCCGCATATCCATGCAACTATGTCAAAGCCAAACACGCCGATGCTACCCCAGTTCAAAGCACCAATCACTGTTAATATAAGAGCTATTCTGTCCAATATTCTCATGATTGCAAACTCCTTTGTTTTACTTGTGAAAGCACGCCTCGCCTCTATAAAAGTTTTGAGGATAACCTTCAACTAAACTCTGTTTATCCGAACATTATCCCCAAGATTTCTTGAAGCTGAATTTCGGAAATTGCCGAAAAATTTTCGGTCATTAGTATTTTTCACTTGACGCGAAATAACTATTCAAAAAATCTCGTGCCAAATAAATCCTAATTTTTAACCTTGAGTTTTTGATAGCGGATTTAACTAAAACAAAAAATGACAGCAAAACCTTATCTTCAAAAATCAAATTCTTATTGACAAAACAATTATTATTTGGTATAATACTTTTCGTACACTTTCGGAGTGCCGATAATTTAATATCGAGGTGTGTGCGCACTGCAAATGGTTGTTCCAACCAATTGCGATAGCGCGCTAGCTTTGGGTAGCGAGAAAAAATTATTGAGTATGATTTTTTCGAAGCGATACCCCTGCAAGCAAGGAGTATGACAAGCTGAGTGTACCGAGGCGATGTCAGACGACTATGCGTGCGGGGCGGGCGGACAAAGCTTACACTTTCGGAGCACAGACAATTTAATATCGAGGTGTGGCGCAATTGGTAGCGCGCTAGCTTTGGGAGCTAGATGCTGCAGGTTCGAGTCCTGTCACTTCGACCAAAAAAACAAAACGGGGAGCTTGCCTCCCCGTTTTGTTTTTTTGATTGAACTGGCAGTTGACAAGAACCTGCCAACTAAATCGAGCAATGCGAGATTTAGTTGAACGTTCGAGTCCGTCCTCCCAGTTTTGTTTTTTATATCAGCGTTTTTCGCGCCTGTTTGTTAATAGTCTTTTGGGAGTCAAATATTGCTATAAAAATATTACCGGTTTTATTTTGAGCTATTGCTCAACATACCATATGAATATTTTTCTCCCATAGCTTTATAAAATTCTCCGCCCGTTTCCTCCGTCTCATGTATAACCAACATAGAATTTGTACGGTAGTTGAAGGCTATCATATAAAAGTTGCAGGATGTTAGGATAGAGACATAATGTCTTTGTCCGTTTTCCTCATACGACATAAGAATGTCCTTAGAGTGTATACCCGTTCCGTCTTTGATGCTTCTATAACCAATCTCGGTACCCTCTTTGAGTTGTTGTATAGCATCAGTATTAAAGTCCGTTACTCTTATTGCTATCTTGTTTTCAGGATTGGGGTTGTTGCAATATGCCGCTTCAAGCATTTTCGACATCATATACCCTGTATAGCATTTTCCATATCCGAATTCATTCCAGATAAACTCAACGTAATCTTTGGATGTCGGAAGCTTGCTTACATACTTGCTTACAGGATTATACACTGTATCCCAGGTGTCGGGGGTGCCTCCAAAGGGAGTAAAATACAATTCAAATACAGAGTCGTTCTCTGTCCCGATGTAAACTATCTGCTCATCATTGGGAATTTCGTCTCCTCTTCCACTCTTAATAAGAGCGATCTGCTCTTCATTCATTACAGTCACTACTCTGCGCAGCTCCTGCATCTGCTCCTGACCCGCGTATCTGCCCATAAGCTGTGTGTAATTATAGGTCACGCGATAGAGGTCGTCATGATCTGAAACTATAACTCCTGATTGCGAGTTTCCGTTGCCATTTCCGCCGTAATAGTTGTTTTCATCCAGATTCGCGCTTCCAAAATACACTGCAGAAGTATGCTCTGTACCGTCCGTAGCCAAATAGTGCGAAACAGATGCACTCTTTACGTGCTGCATATTTGCGGTTTGCTCCGTCACGGTCCACTCTACGTTTACACAATTAAGGAAATCAGATACTTTCTTACCGGAAGCGTACTTGTCATAGCATTCGGTCTTTTCCGCGGCATCAAAATACTTGGTGTAATTTATGTGAGCTCTTCCCCTTATCTTTCCTGTAGCCGGATCATACTGTCTTGTGCTGTATGACTGCAAATGATTTATCATGGTCACCTCAATGCCCATTCTTGCTGCCTCTACAAGCATGTAAGAAATACGAACAAAACCGTGCTCATCGTAGTTGGTTCCATATAAGGAACGCATATATCCATAGTACTTACTTTCGGGAATTACGCACACCGAAGCTGTTGCAGACGTTCTGTATGACGAGAATGTAATCTTTACATCCTCCTCAGGATGTGCCAGCTTATACTGTATGCACTGATATATCAAAAGTCCCATACCATAGTTAGGATCATACAAAGAGTCAGACGACACTCGATAAAATGACTCCGCCGTCACAGTCTTACCGTTGATATTTGCATATGTCGCGGAGCCTGTTCCCTGAAAGTTTTCGGGATTATTGGCAAGGGGTAGCTTGTCGTAATAAGGAGTGATGGAATGCTTGTTGTTCTCCTTTATATTCGCCGCGATCTCGGGAAGTATTTTTTCAAAGAACGGAGCATCCTGATCTGTCTCCGAAATGTAAAAATCCTTTACAAAGGCATTTGTTTCACTCGGGAACACCGTCGGGCTCTTTGAAAGAGCCTCGTCGGTATTTTCCTCGTTTGATTGTTCGGGTGATCCAAGGAGATTATTATCACCTTCATCAAAAGTTTCCTTCCCATTATTGCCTTGCGCGAGCAAGTTTGTTGCTGGGGAATCAAGTGTTTGACTACTCCCTGTCGCCTTAGTTAAAAGCGTGCCTGTGCCCAGGAGCATGGCGCATACAACTGTGCAAATTACAGAAATTTTAATTATTTTCATTATAATCACCTCATTATGAATTTACCACATAGGTAACAGTTGCGCTGTTTGCCGTGGTTATCTCGGCAATCCATGCCGCCTTTTCTTCCTCTGTGCTATACACTACGACGGCAGATGAGCCGGATCCTGTTACGTACACCTCATCATTGCCCTCCATATTTACAGTTCCCTGAAGGGTCACTCGAGCGCCACCCGTGACGTAGACCGCGCCCTTCCAACTCCATGTTCCACCCGAAGAGCTAATGTTGATAATAGTAGCACTGCTGGCAGTTCTGATATATATAGAGGATCCGCTTGCTTTAGAAGCAGTATTTCCTGTGAACGTGCAGTCCTTTATAATGATACTGTCCGTCTCATTTTTGACACCATTCTGAATATAAATGCCGCCGCCATTTTGGGTGGAGACATTATCTGTAAACGTACATCCCACAATATTAATAGCCGTAGTGGTAGCTCTTGATGTTCCAATAGCTCCGCCGTTGTTAGCGGTGTTTCCGCTGAAGGTCGCTCCTGTCACGGTAAGAGTTCCGCCATCCACGAGGATTGCGCCACCCGCATCGGTCATTTCACTGCCTGTTGTAATAACATCCTTTGTTCCCGCCGCAGAGTTGCCAATAAAGCTTCCGCCATTTACCGTCACAGTCGAGCTGCTGCTCACATAGATCGCTCCGCCGCCGCGGCATATCATTGAGCTATCAGTCTTTGTTGCGAGTGCCTGGTTTGACTCGAATGTGCAATCCGTGATCTCTACCGCGCCCTTACCCTTTGCAGTTATCGCTCCGCCGATAAGTCCCGCCGTATTACCGGAGAAGGTTGTATCCGTCACAGTCAGCTTTCCGCTTGAGCGATGGTCGATAGTACCACCGCTGATTGTTGCGGTGTTGTCAGTAAATGAAGATTCACTGATGTTAATTATCGCGCTTCCGCTTGAGTACAGAACACCACCGTTATTAGACTTATTACCGCTTGCTGTAAGATTTCTAATGTTTAATGTGCCGGACGATGTAATGTAGATAACACCACTGCCCGTTCCATTGGTGTTGGAAACCGTAATGTTTTCAAGTGTATAAGTTCCGCCGTCTCTGAAATGTAGGGCTGAGCCAGTCACACCCGCACTGCCTGTAATAACACTGTTATTGTTTATAGTCACATTTGCACCCAAAGCAGATATCGCTCCGCCGTAATAACCCGTTGAGTTATCCTCAAGACGCACGCCTGACAGCGTAAGCGTATTATTATTTGTATAGATAGCTCCTCCGCCCGCATCTGCCGTAGAGATTGCTTTATTTCTCCTCAAAACCGTTCCCGTGAGAATAACCTCGCAGTCGGTTCTGGAAGCTATAGCTCCTCCAAACTTTGCAGAGTTGTCTTCAAACAATCCGTCCGTCATATTAAGTACGCCGGGATTCTTTGTGCCGTCAGTATTATTCGCATATGAGACGTATATAGCTCCTGCGTAATTTTCGGCAGTATTGTTTCTGAATACACTGTTTCCTATAACATTAAGGGTTCCTCCCGAAAGCGATACAGCTCCGCCGTTGCCGTTGTCACCGTTGCTATTTTTTGTAGCCGTGTTGTTGGCAAAAACAGTATCCTCTACTTCTATGTTCGCTAATTTTCCATAAATCGCGCCCCCGAGCTGTGCAGTGTTGCCGTTAAATTCGCCTCCGTTTATGTTAAGCGTAGCGTTTGTTATGTTTATCGCGCCGCCCGTTGTTGCACTGTTTTCGCTCCAAATGCAATTTGTTAAGGTTATCTTAGTTGCTCCTCCGCTTGCATAGAGAATGCCTCCGTTTGCCGCTGTGTTTTGAGTGGCGGCAACATTTGTCATACTCAAGGACCCACTGTTGATGTACACGGCTCCGTTGCTCGTTGCAGCATTGCTTGTTATAGACGAGTTTTCCATAGTCACATCGCACGAGTTTCTAAAGTAAAGCGCCGCGCCTGTCTTTCCGGTGTTATTCGTTATAACAGAGTTGTCATTGATTATTACCGTAGCTCCGTCTGCCAACATCGCACCGCCGTAGCACCCCGTGGTGTTTCCATCGAGAACTACACCCGACAAAGTCAACGTGGACTCACTTACGTTTATCGCCCCGCCGCCTATGCTGCCATCATACTCGGTGTTCTCATATGTGGATGAGTTTTCAGTAAACGTCGCGCCAATGATCGTCACAGTGCTGCCGCTTGAAACGCCGTGAATGTGAAGCGCACCGGTGTAGAACGCAGAGTTCTTACTGAACGTGCCGTTGTTGATATTTACAGTAGAGCTAAGTATCTCAATAGCTCCTCCGAAGCCCGAAGAAGTATTAGATGTCATATCAACGTCAATAAGTGTGAGAGTTCCAAATCCTACGTAAATAGCTCCTCCGCCTTCGCCGTCTCCG
>JAZOUO010000095.1:0-1694 GCA_045658225.1 Eubacteriales bacterium | reverse complement strand
TTCCTCACCTTCATTGCAGTCAAGCTTCTCAACAAAGATAATATCCTGTTCTGTTACTTTGTACTGCTTTCCGCCGGTTTCGATTATTGCAAACACGAAAAGCACCTCTCTTTCATATAAGTCTCGCTAAACAATGGCGGCTGAATTTTTACGAGTATTCCCTAAAAAACTCCGCACTTAAAAAAGCCAATTTTACGCGGCAAGAGATATTATAGCATTAAATTGCTTGTTTGTCAAGACTTTTTTCAATATTATTAAAGTTTTTTCGAATTTTTTTATCATATAATTGACACATCGCAAAAAGTGATTTATAATTAACGTAATAAACCTTAAAGGACTTAAAATGATTACTCGAAAAAACCACAAAAAATGTATAATACGGGTGGGCGAGGACGCCACATCGTCAATTCTCAGCTGCATACTTGATAACGATAGCCCGACAAGAAAAAGCGTATCAGAGCGAACGGGATACAGTGAGGTGACCGTTGGCAAGGTTATGAAGGCCATATATTCTCTGTCTCTCGCAGAAAAGCAGGTCAGAAAGCCGGATTGCGGTGGTCACGTATGCGCTCATCTGCAGCATTCCGAGCAGATACACTTCCTTATAATTGATATATCCACGCGCAGGTTTTCCCTTTCGCTTGTGTCATCGGCTCTATCCTATGATTTTCACTATACGTATTCATATTCCGAT
Organism: Eubacteriales bacterium; assembly: GCA_045658225.1. Lineage (GTDB taxonomy): Bacteria > Bacillota > Clostridia > Oscillospirales > CAG-272 > SVTX01. Next base: position 1,000 of record JAZOUO010000095.1, on the reverse strand, counting down.
GCGTTAAGATACGAAGAAAATCTCTTGACATTCCTCAACATCGGCGCACAAAGACTTTCAAAATCGGGTCTCGACTATTCCGCGTCCGTACTTATTTCCGATAATCTCGGCAGCAGGCAGTGCATAGGATACATATCCCAGACAATTCCGCCCAAAGCCTGCGATATGTCGGTTATCAAAAGCAAAATTTCCTCAATTTTCGGGTTTGCTCCCGACCTTGTAATCTCTCCCGATGCGGCAGTAAAGCAATATCTTATAGCAAAAACTCAGCTTGATTCCGCTTATATTCTGATAGGTCAGACTCTTTCCGCATACTACATCTCAAAAGCGGGAAATCTCACCGTCTGCAAGCCGTGGAATATAGTGATTGACAATATGCCGATGAGCGACTATCTTTGTACCTCGGGTGATATTTCCATGATTTTCTCGTCTGCAGCAAGACTTATAAACACACTTGACGCCACCTTATCACCAAAACAGATAATTCTTCAGTCGGATTCTCTGGCGCTTGGCAGAGACTTTGGAAACGAGGTGAACGAGTTTTTGTCAAGCCTTTATAACACAGACCGAATAATCAAGACTCTTGATTCGCCCCATCTCGCTCAGTCCGTTGGTGGAGCACTTGCGGCACGCAAGTGGCTTTTCAAGCGACTTGTAGTCAGCATAGAACATAAAAAAGCATAAAAAAACCGAGGCGTTCAGCCTCGGTTTTTTCTTACATAAGAAATCAGTTCTTTGCAGAAATATCTTCCTTAACCTTGGAAGCCTTACCAACTCTGCCACGGAGGTAGTAGAGTTTAGCACGTCTGACTTTACCACGACGGATAACATCCACCTTAACTACGTTAGGAGAATGAAGGGGGAAAGTCTTTTCGACGCCGCAACCGTAGGTAATGCGTCTTACTGTGAAGGTTGAAGAAATGCCGCCCTCGTGCTTTGCGATAACGGTACCCTCGTACATCTGAATTCTTTCTCTTGTACCCTCAACGATCTTGTTGTG
>JAZOUO010000094.1:0-3707 GCA_045658225.1 Eubacteriales bacterium | reverse complement strand
TGCCGCCTTAACGGGAGCTATTGCGGGGTGGAAATGAAGAACTGTACGAACGTCGTTCTTCTCTGCGTCTATAACTTCCTCGTCGTATGCGTCGCAAAGGAGCGCAAGTACGCTTCTCTCAACGCCAAGCGAAGGCTCGATAACGTAAGGAGTATATCTTTCGTTTGTCTCGGGATCAAAATAAGTAAGATCCTTCTTGGACTCGTTCTGATGCTGTGTAAGGTCGTAATCCGTACGGTCAGCTACGCCCCAAAGCTCGCCCCAACCAAACGGGAAAAGGAATTCAAAGTCAGTAGTTGCCTTGGAATAGAAGCAAAGCTCCTCAGGATCGTGGTCACGGAGACGGATATTTTCATCCTTGAGACCAATAGAAAGAAGCCAGTTATGGCAGAATTCTCTCCAATATGCAAACCACTCAAGGTCTGTGCCGGGCTTGCAGAAGAATTCAAGCTCCATCTGCTCAAACTCACGAACACGGAAGATGAAGTTGCCGGGAGTTATCTCATTACGGAAGGACTTACCGATCTGTCCAATACCAAAAGGAAGCTTTTTACGTGTTGTTCTCTGAACGTTTACAAAGTTTGTGAAAATTCCCTGCGCGGTCTCGGGACGGAGATAAACTGTGTTCTTTGCGTCCTCGGTGACACCCTGGAACGTCTTGAACATAAGGTTAAACTGACGAATATCGGTAAAGTTGTGCTTACCGCAGGTAGGACAAGGAATATTATGCTCCTCAACAAAGTCCTTCATCTCAGCATTTGTGAACGCGTCAATGGGCTTAGGGAGCTCAAATCCAGTCTCTGCGCAAAAATCCTCGATAAGCTTGTCCGCGCGGAATCTCTCGTGGCACTCACGGCAGTCCATAAGAGGATCGGAGAATCCTGCAAGGTGACCGGATGCAACCCATGTCTGAGGATTCATAAGAATAGCCGCATCAAGACCTACGTTGTACTTGTTTTCCTGAACGAATTTCTTCCACCAAGCCTTCTTTACGTTGTTCTTAAGCTCAACGCCAAGCGGGCCGTAGTCCCATGTGTTTGCAAGTCCGCCGTAGATTTCAGAGCCGGGGAATATAAAGCCTCTGTTTTTGGAGAGGGCAACTATTTTGTCCATTGTCTTTTCTGTGTTTTTCATATATTAAACCTCCCTTGCCGACAAAAATCATCGGCAAAACATCAATATCAATCCAATTATATATTTTATCATATATTACAATAATTGTCAAGTATTTTTTATATCTCAAAAAAACTCGGATTATTTTAATTTTTGATTTATTTTTCTATTTTTTGTTTATTTTTTGACAACAATGTAAAAAGTTTAAACATATTTTGAATTAACCCCGTACATGCTTGACAGACAGCCTACGTTCATATATAATTAAATAGTATATATAATATTTTATTCAGGTGAAAATGAAAAACAGAAAAACAATAATTTTGGAAAAGATCAAGGAGGCGTGCATGTCGGTTCTGCCGATAGCCTTAATAGTCATCCTCTTGTCTATTACCGTCTGTCCTCTTCCAAATGACATATTTATTGCATTTATAATAGGCTCTTGCCTGCTTATATTAGGCCTTGGACTTTTCTCGCTCGGTGCGGAAATGTCTATGTCCCAAATACGTAATCACATAGGTTCAAATCTTACGAAATCTCGAAAATTATACATAATCGCTCTTATCTCTCTGGCGGTGGGTATGCTTATAACCGTCTCCGAGCCCGACTTGCACGTGCTTGCAGGATACACCCCCAAGAAGTTTATGTTTATTCTTGCGGTTGCGATAGGACTTGGCATATTCCTCGTCATAGCGGTATTGCGAATAATTTTCAACGTAAAAATTAAATATATCCTCCTGGCAGGATACGGAGCCATTATTGCGCTTGCATTCCTTGTTCCCAAGGAGACGCTTGCTATCGCGTTTGACGCGGGCGGAGTGACTACGGGCGCTATGTCCGTGCCCTTCGTAATGTCGATCGGCGCAGGTATTTCGGCTATGTCTGATCAAAAATCGGGTGAGGACTCAACCTTTGGTCTTATGGCTATCTGCTCCATAGGTCCTATAATCTCCGTGCTTATTATGGGGCTTATAGGAATTGAGGGTATCGAGTACATTCCTCACGGGCTTCCCTCGTTTTCTGACTCACAGCAAATGGGTCTTACGTTCCTGTCCGCCGTTCCCAAATATATGGGCGACGTGCTGATGGGGCTTTTGCCTATCCTTGCTTTCTTCTTTATTTTCCAGCACTACACGGAAAAGGTCAACAAAAAGCATCTGATCAGAATAGGAATGGGCGCCGCATATACGTTTATCGGAATAATCCTTTTCCTTGTCGGAGCAAACGTAGGCTTTATGCCTGTCGGAAGCTATATCGGCACGGTGCTTGCATCAAGTAAATTCGCTTGGCTTGTCGTTCCTATTGGTATGCTGCTCGGTTTCTTTATAATTTACGCCGAGCCCGCGGTGGGAGTCCTTGAAAAGCAGGTTGAGGAGGCAACCTCGGGCAGTATCCCCAAAAAAATCCTGCCGCTTATGATGGCGATAGGTCTCGCTGCCGCCGCAGGAATTGCGCTTATACGCGCACTCACGGGAATGTCACTTCTTCCTTTCCTCGTAGTAGGATATATAATAGCCGTGCTTCTTGCGTTTATAACACCCGGAATATTCACCTCCATCGCTTTTGACGCGGGCGGAGTTGCATCGGGAGTTATGACCGCCACCTTCCTGCTTCCTTTGACTATCGGAGTCTGCGAGGCAGCAAACGGCGGCGACGGAACCGTTATGCGCGATGCCTTCGGTACTATTGCGCTTGTGGCAATGACACCTACTATTTCCATTCAGGTAATGGGTCTTGTCTACAAATACAGACTCGCTCACGCAGAAAAGGAATACGCCATCAACACGGATGCGCTGGATATTATGGAATTCGATACTCCCGCACCCCAGAAGCACGTTGAATACGACTTCGAGATAGTTGAATTCGACACGTCAAAATTCTCAAGCTGACACCGCAACTCAATTAAGACAAAGGATAATGCTGATGCAAAATTTATATCTATTTATAACAATTATAAACAAATCCGATGCGGATGAGTTTTCGGAGTTTTACGTAAAAGAAAAAGCAGCTCCTATATACAGCACTCTCTGTGACGGCGCTGCGAACTCCGAGACCTTGAGTATTCTCGGATTCGAAAAAAGCGAAAAAATGCTTATGCAGTCTATCGTGACCGAGGGACAAGTCAAAAGGCTTAAGGTAAACCTCACGTATGAGATGGATATCGACCTGCCAAACAGAGGAATTGCGGTCGCTATCCCACTCTCAAGCATTGCATCAAGAGCGCTTTGTGAGAAAATACAGAGCCACGAGCCTACGTCAGACGGCGAGGGTGAAATCAAATTTAATGACGAAAGGAAGCTTGATATGGAGCTTATAGTTTCGATATGCCCCAAGGGCAGCAGCGCAGACGTAATGAAGACCGCGCGCACCGCAGGAGCTACGGGCGGTACTATAATAAAAGCCAAGGGCTCTGCCCGCGAGGGATTTGATACCTTCTTCGGTATGTCTATTTCCGACGAAAAGGAAATAATCTATATAGTAGCTAAAAAGGAAAAAAGAAACAGCATTATGCAGGCAATAGCCTCGCATAATTGCGGCGACGAAAATCATCACCCCATGGCCTTCTCCCTCCCCGTCTCCGAGGTTGCGGGACT
>JAZOUO010000093.1:0-3047 GCA_045658225.1 Eubacteriales bacterium | reverse complement strand
GTTCATCTCGGTATGGACGTAGTCGGCTGTGACCCCTACCTCTCGGTTGAGGGCGCGTGGAACTTAAACCACCACGTTCGCAAGGGCGCAACCTACGACACGATTTACAAGGAAGCAGATTTCATCACGCTTCACGTTCCCTCCACTCCTCAGACCAAGGGTATGATAAATAAGGACACAATAGCTCTTATGAAGGATGGCGTAAAGATTCTCAATTTCTCTCGCGCAGACCTCGTGAATGCTGACGACTTGAAGGAGGCTCTCGCAAGCGGCAAGGTTTCCGCTTACGTGACCGACTTCCCCACCGAAGAAATACTCGGAGTCAAGGGTGTCGTGGCTATCCCTCACCTCGGCGCGTCCACGGAGGAGTCTGAGGACAACTGCGCAGTTATGGCTGCCCTCCAGCTTGACGACTATCTTACAAACGGCAACATCAAAAACAGCGTAAACTTCCCCGCAGTCTCAATGCCAAGAAGTACAGACTGCCGTATCTGCGTGCTCCACAAGAATATCCCCGCAATGCTCTCAACCGTGACTGCGGCATTCTCGGAGTGCAAGATAAATATTGAAAATATGACCAACAAGTCTCGCGGAGACGCAGCATATACTATCCTTGACATCGTCGGCTGCGCAAACGACGATATTATCGCAAAGCTTAACTCCACCGAAGGAATTATCCGCGTGAGAGTAATCTGATTTTTTGTGAGGTAAATATGAAAGTTATTGTTGTAAAAGACTACAACGAAATGTCGAGTAAGGCGGCGGAGATGCTCTCCACAGTCATCAAAAACAAGCCCGATTGCGTGCTTGGACTCGCTACGGGAAGCACCCCCGAGGGACTTTATGCAAATCTCGTCCAACTTTATAAAAATGGTGAACTGGATTTTTCAAAGGTCAGCTCGGTAAATCTTGACGAGTATTACCCCATATCCCCTGACAACGACCAGAGCTACCGCTATTTTATGAATCATCATCTGTTTGACCACGTCAACGTTGATAAGAAAAACACCCACGTTCCCAACGGTCTTGCTAAAGACGCAGAGGCGGCTTGCAAGGCTCACGAGGACACAATAGACAGACTCGGCGGAATGGATATTCAGGTATTGGGTATTGGTCAGAACGGACATATCGGCTTTAACGAGCCGTCCGACGAGCTCGTTCCCTTCACTCACGTAGAAAAGCTTACGGAAAGCACAATAAAGGCAAACGCGAGATTTTTTGAGTCCGAGTCCGACGTGCCTACGCTTGCGCTCACAATGGGAATACAGAGCATTCTCAAGGCTCGCAGTATAGTGGTTCTCGCTTCGGGAAAATCCAAGGCAAACGCTATACACGCTATGCTCAAGGAGGCTCCTACTCCCCACTGTCCCGCATCACTTCTTCACTCGCACCCCGATGTCACCGTCATCTGCGACGAGGAAGCATACAGTCTTTGCAAATAATCTCAAAAGCTCCGACTTGGTCGGGGCTTTTTATATTTCAACCGTGAATATTGACACGGATTGCTAAAAATGATATAATATATCTATAAATCTGTTAAGGAGGGCTTGAATATGAAGACAAAGCGCAAATTTTCTCTGTCAACTGCACAGATAATCTTGCTCAGCTTTATTATTGCCGTCCTTATTGGAAGTCTGCTTTTGTGGTTGCCGATAAGCTCGGCTGACGGCAAAAGCGTGCCCTATATAGACGCATTGTTCACCGCCACGACGTCTGCCTGCGTGACGGGACTCGTCACTCTGCCGACCGTAAGCACATGGAGCATCTTCGGTCAGGTCGTTATCATTTTGCTGATACAGATAGGCGGTCTTGGAGTTATAACCGTAATGTCGGGATTTATGCTCGCCTTGCATCACAAAATGGGACTTGGCGACAGACTTCTCATTCAGGACGCGTTTAACCTCAACACACTTTCGGGACTTGCGTCATTTATCAAAAAAGTCATAATCGGAACGCTTGCCGTTGAGGGTGTTGGCGCTCTGCTTTATATGATCGTCTTTATTCCCGATTTTGGCGCTCGAGGTATATGGATCTCAATTTTCAATTCCGTCTCTGCGTTCTGCAACGCGGGAATAGACATAATCGCAACCGACAGTCTTTGTTCTTATGCTACAAATCCCATAGTAAATATAGTCACCTGCTCACTTATTGTTATTGGCGGTATAGGCTATATCGTGTGGTGGGATCTTGCGAGAGTTGTTTCAGAGTTCAAGAAAAAAGGACTCAGATGTCTGCGCTCGCTCACCCTGCACAGCAAAATTGCTATCTGGGCAACTTTAATCCTTATATTTACGGGCGGCGCGCTGATATTTGTTTTTGAATACAACAATCCAGCAACAATCGGAGATATGTCTCTCTTTGATAAAATACAGGTCAGCCTTTTCCAGTCGGTGACGACAAGAACCGCAGGCTTTGCAAGTCTACCGCAGGAAAATCTGACGAATTCCTCGTCAATACTCTGTCTTGTGCTTATGTTTATCGGCGGCTCTCCCGTGGGTACTGCGGGCGGTATCAAGACGGTCACTGTTGCCGTATTGTTCGCTTCCGCATACTCAACAGTGCTTGGCAAGGACGAGGTCACACTCTTCGGCAGAAACATTTCCCGCGAGGCATTGAGAAAATCCGTTGCCGTGCTTGGCGCGTCATTCTCTATAATGCTTATCTCCACCCTTGCTCTGTCGGCTTGCACGAACGCGTCGGTCATTGATATTCTGTATGAGACCGTTAGCGCGACCGCGACGGTAGGACTTACCCGTGGCGTGACTTCGATACTCAACACGGCAGGCAAGATTATAATTATTGCGACAATGTATCTTGGGCGCGTAGGTCCTATTTCCCTCGCGTTTGCATTGAACGTGAAAAAGAAGACACAGAACATAATAAAAAATCCCTCTGAGGACATCAGCGTGGGATAAGGAAAGGATGTTTTTATGAGTATAAATCAGACTTATGCAGTATTCGGTCTCGGAAGATACGGCTTGGCTGTAGCTAAAGAGCTTGTAGATAGCGGCGCAGAGGTGCTTGCAATAGATATTGACGAGAGTATC
>JAZOUO010000092.1:0-3671 GCA_045658225.1 Eubacteriales bacterium | reverse complement strand
TATTGGGCTTCCAAGTTCTGTTTGTTTTTCTGTTAGAGTGGGAAACATTCTGACCGAAAACAACACCTTTTCCACAAACACTGCACTTTGCCATTATTGATACCTCCTGTTTCATATTTACATGAATATATCATTGAAATTTTTACTAAACGTCATGCAACTTTGATATTATACCATACTTTTTTTCAAATTGCAAGGGTTTTTTTGAAATTTTTTCAAAATTACTTAAATTGATAAACTTTTACATGTTTTATCTGTATGTATGTCCTGAAATTGTGAAAACTTATCAAATAAACTTGCCCTCACAGACATTGCCGTCGTGAGAGAGTATACGGACTCTGCATATTTTTGCGTGAAGGTCTGCGCTACACTTGACCTTTACCTCTACAAATTCGGGCGTGTGTCCGAAAAAGTATCCGCCGCTTTGCGACTCAAAAAGCACGTCAGCCTCTGTGCCGATGAGACTGTTAAGTATCTCGCTCCGTATTCCTGCCGCCTTTTGTGAAAGCATGGCAACTCTTTGATGCTTTATCTCGTCGGGAACTTGATTTTTCATAGTTGCAGCCACAGTGCCGCGTCGCTTAGAATAGGGGAAGGCATGTACCATTAAAAACCTTGCATTTTCAACGAGTCTGCAGCTCTCCTCAAAATCCTCGTCGGTCTCTCCGGGGAAACCTGCGATAATGTCTGTGGTCAGCTGAAGCGTGGGGAAGGCATCGCGTAAAAGATTAACTGCGCGCATAGCCTGCACAGAGTTATACTTGCGCTTCATGCTTGCCAAAATATTACTGCTTCCGCTTTGCATTGAAAGATGGAAATGAGGGGTTATTGATTTGAGATTTTTTATTTTTTTAACAAATTCGGGCTTGATGATGCTCGGGTCAAGAGAGCCGAGACGCACTCTGCCGATTCCGTCAAGCTTGTCTATTTTTTCAAGAAGTGTAGCGAGATTTTCGCCGTCTGCAAGATCTCTGCCGTATGAGCCCGTCTCAATTCCCGTGAGTACGACCTCGCGGCAGCCTCCTCGGATAAGTCCCTCTACCTCCGAAATTACCTCGTCCGTAGGCTTTGATCGGATAGGGCCTCTCGCCGCAGGAATGGTGCAATACGCGCAATGAGACTCGCATCCGTCCTGAATTTTGACGTAAGCGCGAGTGCGGTCAAACTTGGTGATAGTCATGCTCTCAAAGTCCGCCGTGTCAAGAGAGGGAATATGTATTTCCGTCTGTATATTTTTCTCGCCCTTTTCAAAAAGCTCTTCAAGTTTTTCTACTACCGAGAGCTTATTCGAGTTTCCGCAAATATAGTCAACGCCTGAAATTGCGGACACTGCAGACGGGTCGGTTTGCGAATAACATCCCGTGACAAGCACGAACGCATGAGGATTTTTGCTCATCATTCTGCGAAGGGTCTGCCGAGCCTTTCTGTCCGACTCCGCAGTCACCGTGCAGGTGTTTATGATATACGACGTGCAGGTGTCAGACGAGTTTCTTATCTCCCATCCTCTTGCTTCAAGAGCCTCTGCGATAGCTTGAGATTCATATTGATTTACTTTACAACCGAGAGTCGCCAAAGCGACTGTTTTTTCTGCCATAATCTACTCCAAGTATTTAAATAACACATATATTTTATCACTAAATATTCGTTTTGTAAATATATTTGCAAAAAATGCTTGAAAAATCTATTAAGTAGTAGTATAATAATCATAATTAAGAATTATGAAAGGTAAGGTAGAGATATATGAGTCAGCTTCATATCGTAGACCATCCCCTTATTACACACAAGCTCTCTATTATGAGAAACAAGAAAACAGGCTCCAAGGACTTCCGCGAACTTCTCAACGAAATTTCCATGCTTATGGGATATGAGATCACACGCGATCTTCCTCTTGAAGACATAATAATCGAGACCCCCATTTGCAAGACAAAGGCGCAGATGATCTCGGGTAAAAAGGTTGCAATAGTTCCCATTTTGCGTGCGGGAATCGGTATGGTTGACGGAATACTCAGCCTTATGCCTGTTGCAAAGGTTGGACATATCGGTCTTTACCGTGACCCTAAAACTCACGAGCCTGTTGAGTATTACTGCAAGCTTCCCGCAGACATTCAGGACAGAATAGTAATCCTCATCGACCCCATGCTCGCAACGGGCGGTTCTGCTTGCGACGCGCTTCAGACCTTGAAGAACAAGGGCTGCAAGCACATTAAGTTTATGTGTCTTGTTGCGGCTCCCGAGGGAGTTAAGAAGGTGCAGGACGCGCATCCCGACGTGGAAATTTACACGGCGGCGCTTGACGAGTGCCTCAACGACCACGCGTACATCGTACCCGGTCTTGGCGACGCAGGCGACAGAATATTCGGAACTCTGTAATTCACTGTGAGAATAATCAAAATAAAAAAGAACGATGCGGGACAGCGGCTCGACAAATTTCTCTCGAAGGCAGTTTGCGGACTTCCCGCATCTCTTATGTATAAATACATACGCACCAAGAAAATAAAGGTAAACCGCAAACGCGCGGAACAGAATTATTTTCTCTGTGAGGGCGACGAGATACAGCTCTTTATCCGCGAGGAGTTTTTTGAGTCTCCCGAAAAGGACACGGGCGCGCTCTCAAGGATAACTCCTAAGATAAGCGTAGTGTATGAGGATGATAATATCATTCTTTGCAACAAGCGTCCGGGCGTGCTTGTTCACGAGGATGAGGGCGCTGGGGATAATACCCTGATTATGCACATAAAGGCGTATCTCTACCGCAAGGGCGAGTACGACCCCGCTGACGAGCAGTCATTTGCGCCTGCGCTGTGCAACAGAATTGACAGAAACACGGGCGGAATCGTCATAGCGGCAAAGAATGCTGAGGCTCTCCGTGTTATGAACCAGAAGATAAAGGACGACGACATAAGAAAATTTTACATCTGTGCCGTTCACGGAAATATGGAGAGGGATAGAGAAACTCTTACGGGTTATCTCAAAAAGGACGCAAAAAATAATACCGTCAAGGTGTCTGACAAGGCAATAGACGGTTATAAAAACATAATTACCAAATACCGTACGCTCACCCGCCACGGCGGAGATTCTCTGCTTGAGGTGGAACTGGTCACGGGGCGCACACATCAGATACGCGCTCACATGGCGCATATAGGTCACCCTTTGCTTGGTGACGGCAAGTACGGAATAAACAGATCAGACAAGGGCAAAGGATATAAATATCAAGCGCTGTATTCCTACAGGCTTATATTTGATTTTGCCGATAACTCGGGCGCGCTCGGATACCTTAAGGGAAAAGAGGTATCATTGTCACCCGAGGACATATGGTTTGTTTCGGATTTTCCTCGTGCAGATCAGATAATTGAGGGACTGCGCAAAAAATAAGACACGAAAGAAGGAGGTCAATATGCTGCAAATAATAAAAAAATATAAAATTGCGCTTTTGTGCATATCGGGACTCCTTACGGCTCTTACCGTGGCTTATCCCACGGTTGGTTTTCTTGAGTGGGTGACTCTCATCCCTGCCGCTATGGTACTTATATGTGTCGCGGACGACAAGGGGATTAAGCTGCGCAGAGTTTATCTTTACGGCGCGGTATTCTTTATGTCATATTATCTTGTGATATACCATTGGTTCTTGTATATGTATCCCTTGAGCTTTATGGACGTATCAAAGGGAGTTG
>JAZOUO010000091.1:0-1111 GCA_045658225.1 Eubacteriales bacterium | reverse complement strand
GATTGCATAATCGTCGCCGTAATCGGGTCTCATAACGTCATCGTTTTCGTACTGAATGGAGTCAGTGTCCGCCGAAACCTTTGCGCAAAATCTCTTAAAGGGCATAGGCAAAGAGTTTGACCAAAGCACCGTAAGGTTGGGTTCGGGTGCAGAGCCAAGGGTATAGAGCGTATTAAGGATACGGAAGCTGCTCTTTGTGACCAGCGTTCTTCCGTCCTCGCCCATACCTCCAACGCACTCGGTTATCCACATAGGGTCTCCACCGAAAAGCTCGTTGTACTCAACCGTGCGAAGATGACGTGCCATACGGAGCTTGATATCAAAATGGTCTATAAGCTCCTGCGCGCCCTCTTCGGTAAGAGTTCCGTTTTCAATGTCTCGCTGAATGTATATATCAAAGAACGTGCTTACTCTGCCGAGCGACATAGCTGCCCCGTTCTGCTCCTTGATAGATGCAAGGTAAGCAAAGTAGGTCCACTGAATAGCTTCTTTTGTGTCCTTTGCAGGCTGACCGATGTCATATCCGTACATAGCCGCCATCCGCTTTGTGTACTTAAGGAATGTTATCTGCTGGAAAAGCTCCTCAGCTAGACGTATGCTATCCACATTAAAATCGCCTGCGGCAAGGGTATTTTTGTCCTTTATTTTTTCCTCAATAAGCTTGTCTATACCGTAAAGCGCTACTCTGCGGTAGTCACCAATAATTCTTCCTCTGCCGTACGCATCGGGAAGTCCCGTAATTACATGGCACTTACGCGCCGCGCGCATCTCGTCTGTATATGCGCGGAAAACTCCGTCATTATGTGTGGTTCTGAATTTGAACTCATTATCCACCTTGTCGCTGAGCTTGTATCCGTACGCCTCGCACGCGCCTCGCGCCATACGTATTCCTCCAAAGGGGTTTACTCCTCTCTTAAGAGGTGCGTCTGTCTGCGTACCCACGATAAGCTCAAGGTCTTTGTCAACGTAGCCGGGGGCATAATTCAGAAGCGACGATACCGTCTCGGTGTCAATGTCAAGCACTCCTCCGCGCTCACGCTCAAGGGCAAACAGAGAATTTACCTTCTCCATAAGCTTGTTCGTTCTCTCGGTAGGACCCGAAAGAAAGCTG
>JAZOUO010000090.1:0-1217 GCA_045658225.1 Eubacteriales bacterium | reverse complement strand
TTGTTGGGATCTTCGGGCGCGTCGGGGAGAATGCTCAAAATGTCTCTTGCGATCTGTTCGTCTGTCTGTACGTTGTAATTGTTGTTTGTCATGATAATAATTCCTTTCGTTTGTAAAAAATAAATTTGTTATCTGTTGCCGCGAGTCTTACCGCGGACTTGAGTTTTGCCTCCCTCAAGGGACGGCTGCTTCATAATTTCTTTTGCGAGACGTTCCTCCTCTGCTTTTTGCAAAATGCTTTGCACCTCATCCTCGCCGAGCTTGTCTCGCACAATGCCAAACTTCTTGGCGTCCTTACGCAGAGAATCGTTCTCTCGCTCCAAATCTCTGCAACGCCCGGCAAAGCGGCTTTTCTCATTTAGAGCTTGTTTCCACATTTTTGAGATCTCGACTACGTTGACGATAAGCTTTCGTATCACATCCTTGAGTTTGGCAATTAACGGCTGTGCAATCTTCGTGCGATAGGTCTTTGCACTCATAAGCGGTGGCACTTCGGGTAGCTCCCATTCCTCGCCGACATACTTGCTCATCTCAAGATGGATATTGTCCTTGTCCTCGCTAAGCTCGGATAGCTCATCCTTGAGATCTTCAAGACTTTCTCGCATAGAATCGTTGGATTCCTGCAACACCTGCACCTGCTCGGTTAGTTCCTCTACCTCGCGAGTGCGCTCTTGTTTCTTGTAATTGAGCACCGATAAGTGTTCGTGCGGCTTGTCCACATCAATACGCCTAACGCCGTATCTTGCCATTACCTTTGCAAGATGCTCTTTTTCGGATTCCGTCCATTGTGTGCCTTCCGTGTTATCTCGTCCCTCGCCCTCAAATCCGAGAGTCAATAACGCTTGCTTCAAGGACACACGTGTTTCCAATCCTCTCTTACTGTTTGTGACGATGGGAACGAAATCAATGTGTAGATGCGGTGTTGCTTCATCCATATGCAGATGTGCCGAGAATACGTGCAAGGTGTGATTGCGCTTGATAAATTCCTGCATATACTCATCGAGTATCCGCTTGGCGAGCTCGCCGTTCTCGCCTACGGCACTCATATCCGCAAAGTTTCCCACTTGGACGATGACCTCGTGGAACAGCTTTTCTTGCTTGGATAGACGTATCTTTTCGTAATAATCGGGGATACGTCGGTCAGCGCGTTTCTGCTTGGCATTGTACTTTTCAAGTGCTTCGTCAAAGAGCTTGTGATAGGTCTCTTTCAGCGGTAC
>JAZOUO010000089.1:0-37706 GCA_045658225.1 Eubacteriales bacterium | reverse complement strand
CAGCAGGTTGATGGTTCGACTCCGTTCACCAGCTCCATTTTGGGGGATTTCCCGAGCGGCCAAAGGGGGCAGACTGTAAATCTGTTGTCACTGACTTCGGTGGTCCGAATCCACCATCCCCCACCAAAAAATCCAAGCCTTACGGCTTGGTTTTTTTGTTTGTGGGGGATGGTGGTTCGGCCACCTAACGCAAGCACATAGTGCTTGCAGAGTATTTGCGAAGCAAATACGGGTTTTGACGCTTGCGGCAAAACAGGGTTCGAATCCACGCCATCTCCTTGACTTGCGTGCAAGTATATGCTATAATCAAATAAAAGGGGGGGACACTATGTTCAAACTTTTTAAAAAGTCAAAACCAACCTACAGCACAACCGAAGCCATTGATATTATAGAAAATATCGTATTTGATTTTCTTAAAGAACACAATTTTAAAAAATTCGGACGAACATTACATAGATTTGTGTCCGAAGACATTTCGCAAGTTATTAATTTTCAAGTCGGTCTTCCATCGAAAAACTTGGAGAGTCGTATGTGTGTTAATATAGGAATACGTGTGCCTGAATGCCAAGATAGAACGTTTTATCCAGCAAAAAACTCAAAGAAATATTATCACGAATATGACTGCAACATTCGCACAAGACTGAAATCTACTATAAGCGATATAGAGATATGGTATGACCTAAAAGATGATCCTCAAAAAACAGGCAATATCATTCTCAACAAAATAAAAAAGGACATACTGCCATTATTCGAAGCGCTTAGCAATCGAGATGCTATATTAAGGCACCGAAAGGATTATTTTGCTTTTGACGATATGAACCATTTGATACTTCTTGAAGAATCAATGATTTACGGATCAGAAGGCAACATTGAGGCGGCGGCTGATTTGTTTAATAAATACTATCAAAAAGCACTTAACGAATATGAGAACGAAGTTAAGAACGGCAAACAAATCTACCTGAAATCAGGAGAAGTTGTAATTAGCGGCGGGCAAAGCATAACTGCGGATAAAGACGGCTACTATACCCTATTTTGCGCAAATGACTCCCATTTACAGTACATTAGAACTCTGGCAAAAGAACTAAATATTGAATTAAAATAAAAAGCAGGCTATGCCTGCTTTTTCATATTTTCCGCTCAATACGAGCTTATCGGGATATCCTCGTCGTCAACGCCCTTGGTGATACCCTTTACGACCACAAAATAGCTGTAATTGTCATTTACCTTGACGCATACTCTGTCTCCCACCTTTTTGCCGAGCAAAGCCTTACCAAGCGGTGACTCCTTGCTGAGCAACCCCTTGAGCGCGTCCTGACGGAGAGTTGTCACGAGCTTGCGCGACACTACCTCGTCGTCCTCCTCAATATAAATATCCACCGTATCAAAAAGGCAGACCGCCCCGTCCCTCTCCTCAACGTCAATAACCTTTGCGGTCAGTATCATATTTTTAAGATAGCGGATACGGCTCTCGTTGTGGTTTTTTTCCCTTTTGGCTTCCTTGTATTCCGCATTTTCGGACAGATCTCCGAACTCGCGAGTTCTTTGCACCTCAGCGAGAAGTTTCGGGCGCAAAACACCCTCACGATAGTCTATCTCCTCCTGCATTTTCTTTATGTCAACCTTTGTCAATTCATCGTGCATAATATATCTCCTATAAAAATAATCTCAACATACCGATTATAACCCATTTTTGAAAATTTGTCAACTCGCTCACGCCCCAAACAAGCTGCGAAAGCTAATTTTTTTTCTTATATCTATTGACAAAATCCCTTATATTTCATATAATAATACTATATTTTAAGAAATTCATTCCGAAAGGATATATACAATGGTAAAAGTAGTAAAATTCGGAGGCTCATCCCTTGCTGACGCGGAGCATTTCCGTCAGGTAGCAAGCATAATAAAGGCAGACTCCTCACGTCGATATGTTGTTCCCTCAGCACCCGGCAAGCGTTTTTCTGCCGACACAAAGGTCACAGATATGCTCTATAAGTGCTACGACCTCATCAAAAACCGTGCTTCCAAAGAGGAAATAGATTCCTATTACGCGGCTATCTGCCAAAGATACAAGGATATTATTTGCGACCTCGGTCTTGATTTTGATATTTCGGGCGAGCTTGAATACGTCAAGAACGCAATGCTCCACAGCGCAGGACGTGACTACGTCGCAAGCCGCGGAGAATACCTCAACGGACTTATTCTTGCAAAATATCTCGGCTTTTATTTCATAGACGCAGAAAACGTTATATTCTTCCGCGACAACGGTAGCTTTGATGAGGAACTGACACACAAAATGCTCTCCGAGGAACTCAAGCAACACAAGTATGCGGTTATCCCTGGCTTCTACGGCGGAATGCCCAACGGCACGGTTAAGACCTTCTCGCGCGGCGGCTCGGATATCACGGGCTCTATCGTAGCTCGTGCCTGCGCGGCAGACCTTTACGAAAACTGGACCGACGTTTCGGGCTTTATGATGGCTGACCCCAGAATAATCAATAATCCCCGCTCTATTGAAACTATAACCTACCGCGAGCTCCGCGAGCTTTCGTATATGGGTGCAACGGTGCTCCACGAGGATGCAATATTCCCCGTAAGGAACGCAGGCATTCCGATAAACATCAGAAACACAAACCGTCCCGAGGATGCGGGAACAATGATAGTTTCGCAGGCGAGCAACTACGACTCCGAGCATGTAATCACGGGTATTGCAGGCAAGAAGGGATTCTCCGTCGTCACGGTCGAAAAGGACATGATGAACGCAGAAATAGGCTTTGGACGTAAGATCCTTGAATCCTTCGAGGATTTTGGTCTTTCCTTTGAGCATCTCCCCTCGGGTATTGACACGATGAGCGTTGTTCTCCCAACCGCTTCGCTTGACCAGAACCGCGAAAAAGTCCTTGCGGCAGTTCAGAGACGCACCGTTCCCGACAGCATCACAGTCGAGGACGGCGTTGCTCTTATCGCAGTCGTTGGACGCGGAATGGTAAAGGCAAAGGGTACTGCGGCTCGCGTTTTCAACGCTATCTCAAATGCAGACATCAACATCCGTATGATAGACCAGGGCTCTTGCGAGCTTAACATTATCGTCGGCATCGACGAGCACGACTTTGAAAAGGCTATAAATGCTATTTATGATGAGTTTGTGAAGGACTAAAAACGATAGAAGGCGGTGCTTTTGCACCGCCTTCTTGAATTTAATTCTCTGTATCCTCCGATTTTGCATCGGGGGAATTTTTATTTTCAGTATTATTTTTTGTCGCGTGACACGCGCCGTTCATCGCGCAGGACGAACAGCCACAACCGCAACCCTTGCCCTTTTTTCTATCCTTAACTATAGATACTATAGCTAGCACGACAGCTCCGGCAAGCAGAGCGCAGATAATTATCGTAGGTATTATTTCAGGCAACATCAGCTTTTACCTCCTGAGGTGCGAGGCTTTCTAAACAGCATATATCCCGCGAAAACAATCAGCACAGCAGCAACACACGCGCCGATTATGTTCCAGGTAAGTATGGGTGCACCCGAGTACAAAGCCGTAAAGAAAGTGCCAAGCTGGAATACGCAAAGAGACACTATATATGCAAATACGCACTGATATCCTATTGCGAACATTGTCCACTTTGCAGAATTCATCTCGCGTCTTATCGCTCCCATTGCCGCAAAGCAAGGCGCACAAAGAAGATTGAATATAAGGAATGAATACGCCGCAAGTCTGCCCATGCCGTCAAAGTCAAGCACGCCAAATACTGCAACGACCTCTTCCTTGGCAACAAGTCCCATAAACGTAGCAACAGTCGCCTTGATATTTCCAAAGCCAAGAGGCGCAAACAACCATTTGAGCGCATTTCCGATCATTCCAAGCACAGAGTTTCCAAGCTCCATATCAACAGCAAAGGTAACTTTGCCGTCCATCATGCCAAAGTGAGAGCCGCCCCAGATTATTATTGCAGAAAGAAGAATAACAGTTCCCGCCTTCTTTACAAACGAGCTTGATCTTTCCCACACGCTATGCCAAAGATTTTTGACTGTGGGCATATGATATTCGGGAAGCTCCATAACAAAGGGTGCAACGTCGCCCTCAAAGAGCTTTGTCTTTTTAAGGATTATACCCGACACGATTACCGCCGCGATACCTATAAAGTACGCTGAGGGTGCTACCCACCAAGCGCCACCAAACAACGCGCCCGCTATAAGAGCAATAATGGGAAGCTTTGCTCCGCAAGGGATAAACGTAGTAGTTATTATAGTCATACGTCTGTCGCGCTCGTTCTCAATAGTACGGCTCGCCATAATACCTGGAACTCCGCAGCCTGTGCCGACCAGCATAGGAATAAATGATTTACCCGAAAGACCAAACTTACGGAATATTCTATCAAGCACGAACGCAATTCTCGCCATATATCCGCACGCCTCAAGGAATGCAAGTATTATAAAGAGAACTACCATCTGCGGCAAGAATCCAAGCACCGCACCGACACCACCGATAATTCCGTCAACGAGCAGGCTCTCAAGCCATGCAGGAGCTCCTGCCGCATCAAGTCCTCGCTGTGCAAGCACGCCAATACCGGGAATCCACGCTCTGAAGTCCTCGGGTGCGGGCGCACCATCTATGTACGCATCCATCTTTTCAGAAATTGAAAAGCCTTCCGCGTCAAGCTTCTCACCGTATATGCCGTAAGCTTCTTCAAGCGCGGCAAAGTCTTTGCTGACTATGGCATCTTGTATCTCGTCAGCACCCGTGACGTCAGCCTGAACTGCTCCCTCTACCGTGCCAACAAATGCCGTATCACTCCAGACACTTTCGGCATACTCGTCAACTGCCTTCTCATACTGTCCCCTGCCAATGCCGAGGAAATACCAACCGTCGCCAAAAAGTCCGTCGTTTGCCCAATCCGTAGCCCACGTTCCAACGGTAGATACCGATATGTAATAAACAAGGAACATAACCACCGCAAAAATGGGGAGCGCCAAAAATCTGTTTGTGACCACCTTGTCTATTTTTTCGGTGGTCGTCAGCTTGCCCGCGCTCTTTTTCGTATAACAAGATTTGAGAACATTCTCTATATATATGTATCTTTCGTTTGCGATTATGCTCTCGGAGTCGTCGTCAAGCTCTGCCTCGGCAGACTGAATATCCTTTTCAATATGCTCAAGCGTTTCTTTTGGAATATTGAGTTCCTCAAGCACTCTCGCATCTCGCTCAAATATCTTTATAGCGTACCATCTCTGTCTGTCCGCCGCCATTTCGTGAATGACTGCCTCCTCAATGTGCGCCAATGCGTGCTCAACAGTACCCGAAAAGTTGTGCATAGGACGCATTTTCAGATTATTTACCGAATCTATCGCAAGCTCAACTGCCTCAAATATATTGTCTTCCTTAAGTGCGGAAATCTCAATTATGGGGCATCCAAGTATTTTTGAAAGCTCGTCAATATTGATGCTGTCCCCTCTTTTGCGCACAACGTCCATCATATTGATAGCAACCACAACGGGTATACCAAGCTCTGTCAGCTGCGTAGTAAGATAAAGGTTGCGTTCTATGTTAGTGCCGTCAACAAGGTTAAGTATTGCATCAGGTCTCTCACCGACGAGATAGTTTCTTGCAACGACTTCCTCAAGCGTGTAGGGAGAGAGCGAGTAGATTCCAGGCAGGTCGGTAATTATGACGCCGTCTCTGCCCTTGAGCTTTCCCTCTTTTTTCTCCACGGTCACTCCGGGCCAGTTTCCTACGAACTGATTTGCACCCGTAAGCGCGTTAAAAAGCGTGGTCTTGCCGCAGTTTGGATTTCCTGCGAGCGCAATTCTGATATTCATTGTACTTATCCTCCGTGTCGCGCCGTAGCGACAGTTATACATATTTATATAGCTGATTAGTTATGACTAACCCGCTTCCTCAAAAAATAACCGAGCAGCTCGGCTATTTTTATTTTACCTCAATAGTCTCCGCATCTGCCTTGCGGATAGAAAGCTCGTATCCGCGAACGGTAATTTCAATGGGGTCTCCAAGAGGCGCGACCTTGCGTACGCTCACCTCAACTCCCTTTGTAATGCCCATATCCATAATTCTTCTCTTGACCGCGCCCTCGCCGTGAAGCTTGACAACAGTCGCGCTCTCTTTGATCTTTACGTCTCTTAATGTTTTCATATACGCCTCCAAAAGCTATTTTTAGCTGTCTTGTTGGAGTTAGTCTCAACTAACCATTTGACATTATATACTAATTCTCAAAATTTGTCAATACCCTTTTTAAAAATTTTTAAAAATTTTTTTGATGTTTTTTGGAGCAGTATAATAATATTTTTTGATTAAGAATGATATTGCACTCAAGAAATTTATTAAAATCTATTGCCTTTTACTTTAGTTTGTTATATAATAGGAGTATCTATTTTGTTGGGAGGTGTTCTTATGAACAAAGTATATATTCCCGAGGGCTATACCCCTTTGCTTGACGAGTACGACACGCAAAGAGCCATAGCCTACATAAAAGAAACATTTCAGGACGAATTTGCGTCCGCACTAAATCTCAAACGTGTATCTGCCCCGCTTTTCGTCACCGAGGCATCGGGTCTTAACGATAACCTCAACGGCTTTGAGCGTCCCGTGTCCTTTAACGTTCCCGCTATAAACAACGCAGAAGCGCAAGTAGTCCACTCGCTCGCAAAATGGAAGCGTCTCGCACTGAAAAGATATCACTTCACTGTCGGCAGAGGACTTTACACCGATATGAACGCTATACGTCGCGATGAGGAGCTTGATAATATACACTCCATATACGTTGACCAATGGGACTGGGAAAAAGTCATAACACGTGAGAACAGAAATCTTGATTATTTGAAGCTTATCGTTTCTGCGATTGTCAAGGCTATCTGCGACACTAATGACCGTCTCCATGTGCATTTTCCACAGCTTTGCACAAACCTCTGTCGCGAGGTCTCCTTTGTGACCACGCAGGAGCTTGAGGATATGTACCCTAATCTTACCGCTAAGGAACGCGAGGATGCATATCTTAAGGAGCACAAGACCGCGTTTATTATGCAGATAGGCAAAACGCTGAAATCGGGCAATCGCCACGACGGACGCGCACCCGACTACGACGACTGGGAGCTTAACGGAGATATAATGTTTTATAACGAGCTGCTCGGGCATGCGTTTGAAATATCCTCAATGGGAATCCGAGTTGACGAAGAGTCGCTTGACAGACAGTTAACTATTTCCCACTGTGATGACCGCAGAAATCTTCCCTTCCACAAGATGCTACTTGAAGGGGAGCTCCCTCTGACTATCGGCGGAGGTATTGGTCAGTCAAGACTTTGTATGCTTATGATGGGCTGCGCTCACATAGGCGAGGTACAGTCAAGCATCTGGGATGACGAGACTGTCGAGGCTTGCCACAAGGCAGGAATAAGATTACTGTAAAAATTAAAGGAGAGAGGATATCCTCTCTCCTTTTTTTGCTTATAGAATTAAAATCCGCCACCTATCAGAAAGGCAATCATAATAGTAAAATAAATTGAAAGATAAGCACCCAATATGATTGTAGATACAAGTCCTACTATAAATCCGATCTTTCCAAGTATTTTGCCGACAGTCACTCTCGCATCGTTCTTGCATTTACAAAATTCATATTCCGCTGCGAGTCTTTTTGCCTTAGCGGAAAAGGGTATTCCCAAAAAACAGATATTTTCGGAAAAAACCGCGCCAAGAATTCCCCATTTGAGAACCTCGTTTGCCATTTCTTCCTGCTCCTCAAGAGATAATACACATTCCTGATTTTCGGAAATCGCATTGTCAACGTTCACAGTATTATTAGCCTCATCGGTAGATTGATACCCCATGTGCTCTCCGCAATTAACACAAAAGATGGAGTCATCGGGAATCTGCGCTCCGCATTTCTTACAAAACATGGCAGTTCTCCTTTATTTATCAAAATTTTCCGCAATAAATTTCTTTATCGCGTTGTCATAAAGCTCGGTATCCGTGGGACGAAGCATAGAGTGCGCTCCTCGACTGTGCCACGAAATTGTCTTACTCCTCGTCTGACAGGCATCGTAAAGCTTTTGCGCATATTCAGGAGTGGAATACTTATCTTCCCTGCTGTGTATCATCAAAAGCGGCTTGTCGAGCTTATGTATGACGTTTATAGGGCCGAAACCCATTGTATGTCCCGTATAGTGCTTCATCCAAAAGTTAATTAAAGGATACACCAATTTTACGGGCTTTTTACGCTCTATAAGATGATTTTTCATAGATTCGCCGAAATTAGGAAACATTCCCTCGGTGACTATTCCCTTTACGTTATCAGGACAATTCTCCGATGTGATAGCGTACATTCCGCCCGCCGCGCCAATGCAAATACCGTGAAAGATAACGGTATTCATATTATACTCGTCGCGCAAAAACTTCACCCAGGCAATATCATCCTTGCTTTCTTCAAAGCCTATAGTGTTAAATTCTCCATCGCTTTCTCCGTGCGCACGAGGGTCAACCACAAGCACGTTAAAGCATATCTCACTATAAGGAATCGCAAAATAGTATCCGTAGCGCAGGCTCTCCGTTCTGCCTGAGAGTATCATTACGCATCTGTCACAGCCAAAATCATAATACTCGCCGTAAAGATTAAGTCCGTTGTTCTGTATATGCACCGAGTGCATATATTCCTTGTTTTTTTCGCCCCACGCAAGCCCCTCAGCATACATATCTTTCTGTGAGGGCTCGATAGCCTCTTCAAGTCTTCCCCATTTTTCCTTTTTTGTTCGGCACAGGGTGGCTCTATATACGCAATAGGACGCCACGACCATTGACAGCGCGATGAAAAACACCGTAAAAAGCGCAACTCCAAGCAGAATAGCGACTATTATCTGCGGTGCCGCCCACGTGGCAACACTGCTGTATAAAATATCTGATAACATTATTTCTTTCCTTTCGAGCTGAGCTTATCAAGCTGGGCTTTCAGTCCGATAACTCTCTGGCGTATTTTTTCGTTAGCCTCAAGTATCTCCTCCTTTGAGGAGTGTGCGTCTATACCGTATTCGGACATATATATTGCCTTGCCCACAATCGTGTGCGTTTGGCGGAAAAATCCGTAATTGCCATCCGTGACTATCGGGATTATCGCCGAGTCAGCGCGCAAAGCTATTATTATGTAGGTGGGCTTGAAGTCGTGTATCTCTCCGTCGGGGGTGTTTTGTCCTTCGGGAAATATCTGAACGAGCTTGCCCCGCTTTATCAGTGCAATACTCTCATCCACAAATCTCAGACTTTTGGATATTCGATTTGCCTGTATGCCACCGTAAAATCTCATACCAAATGAAATAAGTTTGTTTCTGAAGGAATACTCGCTTGCTACAATATTGAGCTTTCTGGGAAGAACAAAGAACAGATTCATTATATAGTCAAACACGTTATAGTGGTTTGAAATGATAAGCGCTCCCTGCTTTTTGTGACGTTTGTAATCTTTCTTATCCTCGTAATATGTCTTTCGCTTAAAGAAAAGCAACTGTAGAGGATAGGCGGTTATTATGCCGTACCACCTAAAAAAATCGTATATCATTTTTCAAGTTTACTAACTATTATATCTGCCAACTCTTTGAGAGTATAAGAGAAATTCTCTGTCTCAAATTCAAGAGTTATGCCAAATGCTTCTTCTATCTGAACGACTATCTCATAGTAATCAAGACTTGTGCCGCCCAAATCATTTAGCAGGTGTCCGTCGTCGGTAATATTCTCTGCGGAAACATTAAGGTTCTGAGAAATTATCTCTCTGACTTTTGTCTTTACCTCGTCAAGAGAAACTGCGGGCACAGAACTTTCTGCTATCGCACAAGTCTCAGTCTCGGGCACGCCTTCAGCTACGACAAGCTCCTCCTTACCCATTTTAGAAATAACCTTGGGAAACGCAAAGGACATACCAAACGCCACCATACAAGCAGCCATAACTATAAGCGGTAGCACGTGGATGATCTGCTTATCCTTGAGGAACACGAGCACAAATCCCGTCGCAATTCCCGCGGAGACGCCCTCAAACAGACCCTGAACCGCAAAATACATAGGAGCAACGCTCACACCCTTCTCTTCTTTCTCGCGAGCCGCAAGATGAGTGGGAACAGTGTATGTGACTGAGAAGAATGCGCCTATCGCAAAGGATACGAATACACCGCCGCAGATTGCTATAGCGGTGAGAGCAGTCTCAGTAATAGACTGATGTATCTGCGTGCATATAAACATTACTATCATGCCCACAGAGAATATGCTCAAAATGTACTTATACGCAAAGCCGAGTCCGTATTTTTTAACGAACTTGTTATACAGAATAAGTGTGAACGGCACGGGGACAAAGGACGACGCCATAACCACGGTCATATTAAGTCCCGTTGAAGAGAACAGCTCGTTTATACCGCCAAGGAAGAGCTGAAGTCCGAAGTTCATTACTGCTGCTGTAAACATCCAATAAATAAAGCTCTTATTTGTCATTGAACACTTGATAGCCTTGCCAAGTGTGAGTGCGTCACTCTTCTGGTACTCTACGCCCTCGACACCTTCTTTGGTGGACTTTTCCTTGAGCATAAACATAGGAATAAGCATAAGGAGAGACAAGGGCAAGAACATAATTGCTACATAGCGGATATTAACGCCCATGCTTACAAGCACGGGAACAAGCGCAAAGCCGAGAATGAAGTAAACTACGTCGCAAACAGACTTTGCGTTTGACAAAAACACTGTATCCTGCTCTGTCTCGCACACCTCGGAGAATGTCGCGTAGAACGTGAGCATAGTAAGAGTGTAGAAGCAGTAGAATACTCCCAAAAGTACGCCGAACCATATCGTGTTAGCAACGCTCTCACCGTTAGTAATCGGCACAAGGAACAACAGATATGCTATTATCATAGGGATAAAACCTATGAGTAAGGAGGGACGTCGACGTCCCCAGCGTGTTTTGAGGTTATCCGTAAAGGATGCAAGCGGAATGTCTATAATTCCGTCAATAACCTTCATAACAAAAACAAGTGTACCCCAAAGTCCAGCGACAACGAGGTCACGGTTAAGATATGTCCAGGACTCAATATGCTCGTCAAAACCGCCCGTAAGCAGCGCACTGCACAAATAAGAGCCAACTATAAGGTTGAGCATGTTTACTCCCATGCCCGAGCAGCCGTATAAAAACAGCTTCTTTTTTCCTCTGATCTTTTCCATTGTCATACCCCTTTATTGTTAATTATTCAAAAGATAACGTAAGATCGTGTATTCTGTCCTCGGTAGGAACAATATAAACCTCAATGCAAAGTCCAAGGTCATTTACAGCCTCGACGAATCCATCAAGCTGTTGCTTTGATACATTCTTTCCGCAGAACACCGTCAGCACACTGCAATCACGGCTTCCTGTCACGTCGCACACAGTCTGCACAGCTACGCTCTCAAGTCCGTTGCCCGTGACAAGTATATCCTCTCCCGCAAGAGCAAAGAATTCATTTTTTACTATAGACTTATTGCCATATGTTATATTTTTCGACGCTTTCACAACCGATACCACGTAAATATTTCTCACCGTCTCATTTACACTCTCAACAACCTCGCGCGTGTCCTCAGAATCAAAGTCCACGATAGCAAGAGACGCATAACACTCAGCTATCGATCGACAATTGAGCACCGTCACCTTAGCGTCCTTATACAGACTTGCCGCCTGCATAGCACTCAAAATAGAATTTGAGGTGTTGGGAAATACAAGTATCTCATTCGCTCCAGTGTACTTGAACGCCTGAATAAACTCACTGGACGAGGGGCTTTCCGCGCTGAGTATACAGCAGTCAACTCCCATTTCAACGAACATTCCTTGCACTATCGGGTCAGGCGCTACCGCCACGCACGCAAATTTGCAATTTTCATTTATTTCACCGCAAAGATATTTTTTAGTTTTCTGCGTATGCTGAACAGACATATTCTCAATCTTCAGTGTGAGAAATTCTCCGAAGCTATGACAATAGAAGAGCACCTGCTCGGGAGTTTTTGTATGTATATGCACCTTTACCTTGTCCGAGTCGAATGACGTCACAATAGAGTCACCAAGCTCACCAAGGTGTGATACAAATTCACTGTAATCAAAATCAACCTTATCATTTGTCAGCTGTATAAGCGTCTCAGTGCAATATCCAAGCTCAAACGAGCTATTTTTATTAAACACGGTGTAATCTATGCTCTGAGTGCTTTCAACCGTATCTGTCGAGGACATGTCTATCTGCTCTCCGTCAAGATATTTTTTGACGCCCTCAAAGAAATACACCAGTCCGGCTCCGCCGCTGTCCACGACCCCTGCCTTCTCAAGAACAGGCAAGAGATTGGGAGTGTTGTCCAGGGATATTTTTGCGCTTCTCAGCAGGGTATCCACCGCCTGATTTATGTTTTCTATGGCATCAAGACTGCCTCTCACCTTGTCCGAGGACTCGCGCATTACGGTCAGTATAGTTCCCTCAACGGGCTTTGAGACCGCTTTGTGAGCATATTCAACTCCCATGTCGAGAGCCATTGAAAGCAGCTTTATGTCCGCCTCGGCGTGCTCCTTAAAGCACTTTGAAATGCCGTTAAAAAACTGTGATACTATAACGCCCGAATTTCCGCGTGCCCCAAACACCACTCCGTTTGCAAAGCTCTGAGCAGTCTCCGAAAGAGTCTGCGCTCCCTCGGGAATAGACGCATATCCGTTTTTCATGGTCATAACCATATTCGTGCCCGTATCTCCGTCGGGAACGGGAAAAACGTTGAGGTCATTGACCTTCCCCATGTACTTCTCAAGATTTTTTATGCCGTAATCAAGCATGCTTTTGTAGCTTGACGCGGTAATTGTCTTTATCATTATATCAGTCCAATCCTTTTGTTGACTTAAAATTTATTTGACGCGCTCCATAGCCTTCATCATATTGGCTTTTTCTGTCTCTCCGTCCTCGGAGAGCTGATCACCAAGGAAGTAAACACCCACCATACCAGGACCGATATTGGTTCCGCAACCGCAGAAAACGTCGCTGACAAATACCTTTTTGGGACATATCTGCTCCTCTATCATACCCTTGAGCATATTGGCATAAGCTTCTCTGTCACTGTGAGAAACTATTACATACTGCTCACTAGGATCTGTCGCCGTCAGCTTCATATACTCCACCGTGACCTCAAAAGCCTTTTTTATTCCCTTGACCTTGCCGAGCACCGAAACATACCCGTCAGAGTTGCAGTCTCCCATAGGCTTTACACCCGCAAACGTACCCATAATAGCCTTGCCCGTGGATATTCTTCCGCGGCGAGCTATGAACATAAGGTCGTCAATAGGGCCCATTTGGTGAACTCTGCGCTTGTTGCTCCCCAGCCAGTCTATTACCTCGTCCATAGTACTGCCATTATTCTGCATCTCTTGCGCGTAGCAAAGAAGAAGTCCAAATGCTCCCGACATTCTATAAGAATCAAAGCAATATATATTGCAATCGGGGTATTCCTCTTTTACTCTGCTTGCCGCGAGCTGTGCCACACCGTATGTAGAGCTTATTTTTGAGGATATGGACATACTCAAAATATCAATGCCCTGCTGTGCGTAGCTCTTGAATTTCTCATAGTACATTTCAGGGCTTGCGGGAGCTGTGCTTATCTGCATCTTCTTATTTGACAGCGCCTTGTAAAACTCCTCGCGGGGGATCTTGTCCCATTCAAGCGTGGTATTAAAATCACGTCCGTCGCTGAAGTGGATAATGCCCTCTATGTAGTCTTTAACGCCGAAATATTCTCTCAATTCTGCCGACAGATCACAAGTAAGGTCTGCAAGTATAACGTATTTTTTCATGTCTTTATCCTTCCTGGGCAAAGCGGAAATTTGCAAAAACCACACGCCCCCATAGTACTATGTTATCTTTTATTTTATCATAATATAATGTAAAAGTCAATATTTTTAGTCTGTTTTTTGTCGTATAGTGTCGAAATCAAACCTTGGAATTTTTGCCAAAACAGACAAACTATTAAGACATAGAAACCGCCTGCGAAAATTCGCAGGCGGTTTCTATTTTACAAAAATCAATAGTTTTCTTTTCTTATCTCAAAGTAAGCCTGAGGATGCTTGCATACGGGGCAAAGCTCGGGAGCCTTTGTTCCCACTACAAGATGTCCGCAATTACGGCATTCCCAAATCTGAACGCCACACTTTTCAAACACGGAATTTGTCTCAACGTTATTGAGAAGCGCACGATATCTTTCCTCATGAGTCTTCTCAATAGCCGCAACCCCACGCATCTGCTCTGCGAGGTCGTGGAAGCCTTCCTCGTCAGCTTCTCTTGCCATTCTGTCGTACATATCAGTCCACTCGAAGTTCTCGCCTTCTGCAGCGGATACAAGGTTTTCAGCTGTTGTTCCAAGTCCACCGAGAGCCTTGAACCAAAGCTTTGCGTGTTCCTTTTCGTTTTCAGCGGTCTTGAGGAAAAGCTCTGCTATCTGCTCATATCCCGCCTTCTTTGCAACGGATGCAAAGTACGTATATTTGTTTCTTGCCTGAGATTCACCCGAGAAAGCCTCGCGGAGATTCTGCTCTGTCTTTGTGCCTGCGTAAATGTTCTTTCCCATAATCTTTTACTCTCCTTGAATAAAAATATATTACAAATAAATTATAGCCAATTTTTTACATATTGTCAATACGGATATTAAATTTATTGTTAAATGCGTCATACACCGTCTGCGATACGCTCTGCATCTGTTGGACGTCAAGCTTGGATACCTGTCTATCATAGGTCAAAAGTCCGTTGGTCTCGTCCTCAACGTCGCTGACCTGAGTCAACACCGTCGCGCAAAGTCCGTTGTTTATGGCGGGCATTACTTGCTCTTCATAGAGAGTTATCATAGCCTCTCGGAATTTGTCACCGTCGGTGAAGAACTTGTATCCGTACGTATTATAAGGATTGTATGAATGTCCATCGACCTTATAGGAATATCCGCCAAACTCGGACAAAACAATAGGTCTGTCAGGGCTTTCCTGCTTTATTTTTATCGGCTTGAAATAGATATGCTCGCTCTGCACATCGCTGTTTTTTTCAACAAACCAACCCGATGTTGCATCCCATATGCGAGATGGGTCAAGAGATTTAAGCTCACCGTAAATTCTGTCCGCGTCATACTGTCCCCAGCCCTCGTTAAATATCGTGTAATAGCAAACCGATGGATGATTGTATAAAAGATTTGTAGTTTTTCTTGCTGCGTCCTCGAATATCTCTCTGCGCTTTTTCGTCGCACGATGGCTGATTCCTCGCTTGAGTCCGATTGTTGGGAGCGCGGTGTCAACCAAAAAGCTGTATTTTCCGTTGTTGACCATATCCTGACACACTATCATTCCGTATATATCGCAATAATAGTAGAAAAGCTGCGGCTCTATCTTGATATGCTTGCGGAGCATATTAAAGCCAAGCTCCTTCATTTTGAGGATATCGTTTTTATAGCCCTCGGGGGTGGCTGGAATATAGATTCCGTCGCTGAAATATCCTTGGTCGAGCAAACCGTGCAGAAATGTCGGCTTACCGTTGAGACATATACAGGAATGCTCTCCCCGTCTTTCTATCGCAACCTCACGCAGAGCGAAATACGAGCCTACTTTGTCCTTGCCCGAGATAATCTCAAACTCATAAATATTGGGTTCATCGGGTGTCCACAGTCTTGGTTTTTCTATTTCTACGGTTATACTATCACCAATAAACTCGTATGCTTTCTCGCCAAGCACGAGAGATTTATCATCACAGCCGCCCTCGACCTCAATCGTCACTTGATTTAGCTTTGGGGTTATTCTCAAGGCGCGTATATAGTCCTCGCAAACACTCTCAAGCCATACCGACTGCCATATTCCGCTTGTGGGAGTGTACCACATACCTCCGCGCTTTTTGGACTGTTTGCCGTATGGATAATCTGTATCAAGATTGTCAAAAACCTCAACGCAGAGAGTATTTTCGCCCGTGGTGAGCGCATCCGTAATATCTGCCTCAAAGGGCAGATATCCGCCGTCATTCTCGCACACAAGTCTACCGTTGACAAATACCTTTGAGCATCTGTCTGCAGCACCGAAATGAATTATAACTCTGTCCTTGACAAATCCCTCGGGGAGTGTGAATGTTCTTTGATATTTTAATATATCATTATAGCCAAACTGTCTCTCAACACCCGACATTTTGGACTCGGGCGGAAAAGGCACAAGTATCTCTCCGTCGTATATTTCCCTGCTCTTTCTTGTGACAGAAAAATCCCATTTGCCGTTGAGCGACATATAAGAGTCTCTTTTCATATTGGGTCGGGGATATTCTGCGTGCGGTATATCGCCAACATTTTCCTCAAAAGGTGTGGTCAAAGTTGCAAATTTCTTTTTATCCTTTCGAAACATCCCTACAAGCAACAAGCCTATGCAAAGCATCACAGCTGCGATAAGCGCAGCCAAAAATATGTTTCTGTTTGGCAAAAACGACTCCGTGCCGTCACTGTTTATAATAGTTTCGCAGTTCGCAAGCACACTCTTACCTATATAGGGACCTATAACACCTGGAATGAGCACCTGCGAGAAAATTCTCACACCCTGAAGCATTCCCGACTTACCCATTGGGATATTGTCCCTTATTTTCGCTCCGAACACCGCCGCACCCGAAAGATAACCGCACATCATAAGAAGCGAACCAATAAACACGAGTGCCGTTCCTTTGAAAAAGAACAAAAGAATATATCCCGCGCAAAGCCAGAGCATTGACCAGAACACCGAGAAATTAAATCCCTTTTTGTCGTAGACCTTGCCCCAGAACGCAGTCACGACTGACGCGATAATTATCGCAGGCGCCATAATGAGAACGTAGTCAGCCATCTGCAGAGATTGCTCGTAGTAGATTATAAGATACGGCATAAATATCTGTATCGAGATATTAAATACTATAAACAATCCAAGCGTTATGTAAAGAGACAGATTGCTCTTTACAGACGAGGGACGAAAGCCGTATATTATATTTGAGAAATATCCCGTGCTTGAGGGCTTAATATCAGGCTCTTTTATAATAAAGCAGCCGAGAATTCCTACTCCAAGCGTGACAACACCGATTATAGCGAATATCCAAGTCCAGCTTGACGCAGAATTCAAGTCAAACGCCATAAAGCCGCCAAAAACCGCAAGTATGGCAACAAGAGGCATCATTGCATTTATTCCCTCTGCCGCGCCTCTGTTTGTGGAGTCCGTGCTGTCTGTCAGCCACGCGTTGAACGCCGCGTCATTCGCCGTTGAGCCGAAAAATGTCATAACGCAGTCCATAATTATAACGAGCGACACACCCACCGTCGCCGCGGAAACTGTTGCGGGGATAATGGTGTTGATTACGTCAAGTCTTAAAAACACAAACGCGAATATTGATATTCCCCATAGAATATAACCGCCGCACATAAACAGTTTTCGCTTGCCTACGCGGTCGGAAAGTGCGCCCATAAATACGGTAGTCAGAGTCGCCGCAACTGCCGATGCAGCAACCATAAGCGAGATGTCCGACGCCGAGGCGTTGAACATCTTGTAGATGAATACGTTGAAATACATATTCTCAACGACCCACGCTATCTGTCCGACAAGCCCGAATATAGTCAGCACAAGCCAAAAACGGGGGGATAACTTTGTTTTCATAATATGCCCTCCAATAAAAATATTCTGACTTTATTATAGCATACTAAAAAACAAAAATCAATCCCCCAAGTATTACCTCTGCACTCTTCCGCTTCCGTCACCACTCATAAGCTTTTCTGCCTCCGCCACAGTTATTCTGTTGTAGTCGCCCTCTATACTGTGCTTGAGTGCCGACGCGGCAACTGCAAACTCAATAGCCTTGTCGGTTGACATACCGCTTATCAAGGCATATATAAGCGCACCACCAAAACTGTCTCCTCCACCAACTCGGTCAACTATACGCAAATGATATGTCTTTGAAAAGCAGCAATTTTGACCATCGTGCAAGCATGCCGCCCAGTCGTTATCACTTGCCGAAATCGACGAACGCAGAGTTATTGCTACCTTCTTAAATCCAAATTTTTCAATAAGCTCATGCGCCACATATTCATATCCCTCGTGGTTAAGCTTTCCCGCGTAAATATTCGTCTCTTTGGCTTCAATACCAAAAATGTCCTTTGCGTCCTCCTCGTTGAGAATACATACGTCAACGTATTTACAAAGCTCTGTCATAACTCCCTTTGCCTCTGCTCTTGTCCAGAGCTTTGAACGGAAATTAAGGTCGCAGGACACGGTTATTCCCTTTGATTTAGCCACCTGACAAGCCTCAAGGCATATTTTTGCAACGTTTTGCCCGAGTGCCGGTGTAATGCCCGTAAAGTGAAACCAATCCGCGCCGTCAAATATATCATTCCAATCAAAGTCGTCGGGTGTCGCCTCTGCTATTGCAGAATGAGCTCTGTCGTAAATACAAAGCGAGCCGCGCTGCGAAGCACCTTTTTCCAGAAAATATATACCCACTCTGTCACCACCTCGGGTTATTTTCGAAGTGTCAACCCCAAAATATCTCAAAGAGTTCACCGCCGCCTGCCCTATGGCGTGTTGTGGAAGCTTTGTGACGAAAACACTGTCCATACCGTAATTTGCGAGGGACACCGCCACGTTTGCCTCGCCTCCGCCAAAGGTCGCTTGCATCTGATCGTTCTGAAAAAATCTGTAATATCCGTTTGGCGCAAGTCTGAGCATTAACTCTCCAAAGGTTATTATTTTAGGCATTGCGTCTTGCCTCCTTAACCTTTTCAGTTGACCAGCGACAAAGCTCCTCCACCTTGTCCCATTGCTTACTCTCGATAAGCTTTTGAGCAACCATATACGAACCTCCGCACGCAAGCACATTTGGACAAGCAATATAAGACTCTATATTGTCAAGAGACACTCCGCCGGTGGGAATAACCTTTAAGGTGGGGAAAGGCCCGCTGAGAGCCTTTATCATAGCCACTCCTCCAGACTGCTCCGCAGGAAAGAATTTTACAACCTCAATCCCGCACGCCATCGCCATTTGATACTCGGTGGGAGTTATACAGCCCGGGAATACAGGGATTTTCTTTTTATTGCAATAATCAACCGCTTTCTCATCAAATCCCGGTGTCACAATAAAATCAGCACCCACGTCCTCAGCAATTTTCGCCTGCTTTTCGTTCAGCACTGTTCCTGCGCCCACTATCATATCGGGAAAAGCCTTCTTTATTGACTCTATTGCCTTTTCCGCGCCCTTGGATCTGAATGTTATCTCTATCACATCAATTCCTCCGCGCCGAAGTGCCTCGCAAAGCGGGAGCGCATCAGCCTCAGGCTGATACAGAGTGACCACGGGTATAATGCCAACCTTGTGTAATCTCTGCGCCACACACTGCTCTGTTTTTGTGTTTTTCATTATACTTTCTATTATGTTTTCCATTACATCCTCCAAAAATTATACCATTTATACTCCGGAATACGCCGAAAATCCGCCGTCAACGGGTATAACTACGCCTGTAATAAATCCCGACGCCTTATCGTCAATAAGAAAAAGCAGACTGCCCTCAAGCTCATCACACTCGCCAAATCTGCCCATGGGAGTTGCGGCGAATATTTTTTTCGTGCGCTCGGTGGGGCTTCCGTCCTCATTCCACAACAGCTTTGCATTCTGCGCCGTTGAGAAAAATCCCGGTGCTATGGCATTCACACGTATTCCCATCCTCGAAAAATACACCGCAAGCCATTGCGTGAAATTCGACACTGCTGCCTTTGCGCCAGAATACGCAGGGATTTTTGTCAGCGGTCTGTACGCATTCATTGATGAGATGTTGAGTATGCAACACCCCGACTTGCCTATCATCTGTTGCGCAAAGACTTGTGTGGGTATAAGCGTTCCCATAAAGTTGAGATCAAGCACCTGACGTATTCCCTCCTCGGTAAGTGAGAAAAAGCTTTTTGTCTGAGCGTCTATCCCCTCGCTCTCAAAATACTCACTATCCGTCGTGGCGTTGGGATTGTTTCCACCTGCGCCGTTTATGAGTATATCGCACCCGCCAAGAGCTTCTTTTACCTGTTCCGCAATCTCAATACA
Organism: Eubacteriales bacterium; assembly: GCA_045658225.1. GTDB lineage: Bacteria > Bacillota > Clostridia > Oscillospirales > CAG-272 > SVTX01. The sequence continues at coordinate 17,632 of JAZOUO010000089.1, read as the reverse complement.
GCTTTGTTTATTCAATACGTCACAAACAAACGATTTCGCAATACCACCCTTGGCGTTTATCTCCTCGGCAAACGCCTGCGAGCGCTCTCGGTTTCTGTCAAGAAGCGCAACCTTAGCTCCTGCCCTCGCTACCACCTTGGCAAAATTCGAGCAGATAACTCCTCCGGCACCCGTAATGACGACTACCTTTCCCGAAAGATCCGTATTCCATATATTCTTACTCATTATAGTCCTCCGCATAAAATTTCCATGTCAAGCGACGGTTTTGACCTGCTCTTATTTTTTGATTTTTATTTTCTGCAGCTCACTGTTGACAAGTCTTATAGCTTTCTCTCCGTCCATTCCTGTTTTTTGTTCTATCTGCCCGTTTTCAAACATTCCCTCGGGGGTCTGCTCAGACATTATCATGAGCATGGATTTTTTGATATTCATTCCCATAATACTTGACAGTGCGTGAACGAGAATATCACCCGCCTCGTCCGAATCAAGTATTTCCCGAATGGTATTTTTTATTGAGTAATATCCCTCATCAAAGGTCATCTCGCCCGTGTCTCTGTTCTCTTTCCCCTCAAACCAGTTGCCAACAAATCCCTGATTATCCTCCTTAAGAACAAAGCCATCTGGTTCTTTCTGCACACGGCGAATTACGGTTGAATCTTTTATATTTCCGCTTTTGGCAACGATGGTATTTGTTCCGTCCGCAAGCTTTACGTCAGTAAACTCAAACACGTATTTCCCGTCAACACTTCCAATCTTTTTGCCGTTGACGCAAAGTGTCACATTTTCACAGTTGGAATAAACCTTAACAGTAATCCTTTCGCTCGCGCGATCTCTATACCGTTTTGAACATATATGCACAAAAGGCTCAGCAGACCAATACGCCTTGCAGATATAGAAGGAATCTTTTTTTATTGTTCTGTCAAAGCTTACAAGTCCCTTGTTGTTCCGTCCCGAAACACCGCCCTCATCGCGCGCGTCACATCCAAAATCAAACATATTCCAGACATAGCTTCCCCATATCCATTCGCGTTCACAGAGCATCTTCAACATATGCTCGTGATAAAGTGCCTGATATTCTTCGCTGTAATCTCCCATACGTGGGCTTTCATTGTGATAAGTTATAATGCCCTCACAGCCATACTCCGAAATACCTATCGGGCGTTCGGGATACTTATCGTGGAACTCATCAAACCATTTCTCATTATCAGAAAACTCTCCGCCGTACCAGCCGAAATAATGATTGTATGCGACAATATCGGTTATTTGATTTTGCTCGTCGTCCTGTGGTAGCATACTAACCTGCGCCATAGTAGTCACTCGCGTGCTGTCAATTTCGTGCGTAAGATCATTAAGCTCACGCAGATTTTTTACAAGAGTGTCCGACGAACCGCCTATTGTTATCTCATTTGAAATGCCCCAGAAGCAAATGCTTGGGTGATTGAAATTCTGATATATAAGCTCCTTCATCTGCAATATACAGTTTTGATGCGCCTCGGGGTCTTCATTCATTTTGCTGATAAAGGGTATCTCCGCCCAAACCACCAAGCCCGACCTATCACAAAGCTCGTAAAACTCCTCCGCATGCTGATAATGCGCAAGACGAACTGTATTTGCACCCACCTCGGATATAAGCATAGCGTCTCTTATATGGTCCTCAAAGCTTAACGCTATACCCTTGTTATGTCTGTCGCCGTGACGCGAAACGCCGCGGAGGGGAGTCAGCTCTCCGTTGAGGAAAAATCCCTTTTCCGAATCCACAAAAAAGCTTCTGAAGCCATGGCAAATGCTTACGTTGTCAAGCACCTCGTTGTGACGTATAATATGCGCCTCAATGGCATAAAGATAAGGATCCTTTACACCATTCCACAAATGAACCTTTTCAAGCTCAATCTTGGTTTCGGGACTCTTGGCATCACAGAAAATCTCGGCTACCGAGTTGCCCTCACCGTCGTAAACAGTATATCTTACACAGTCATCTGCCTGAGGGTTGACAACGTAGCTTTTCAGGTGCAAAGTCGCGTTTCTGCCATCGTGAATATCAGAATACGCCTCAACTCCGTCCGCACCGTAAAAATCAAGGTCAAAGTGAGTGTTCTCGACCTCAATAAGCTTGACGCTTCGGTGTATGCCTCCGTAAAAAGTAAAGTCCGCCATCTGCGGATAAATGTCGCTTACAGCTGAGTTGTCAGCGCGCACCGCAAGAACATTTCTGCCAGCTTTGATATAAGGCGTAATATTTGCTCTGAAGCGGCTGTATCCTCCCTTGTGTTGCGTCACAATCCGACCGTTAAGATATACCTTGCACTGACTTGCAACTCCTCCAAACTCAATATAATACAGTCTTGATTCGCAAATATTCGCAAACTCAAGCTCCTTGGCATAACAGCATTCTCCGCGAAAATAGTTAGCCCCACCGTCCTGTCCGTCGTACGCATTCCACGTATGCGGCAGATTGACCTTTTCCCACCCCTGCGAATGAGTGAGCACAGTCTTTTGCTTTTGTTTTGTAAAATACCAGCCGTTGTTTATTATTACTTCCTTACGCATTGGATTCTCCCCCAGTATTCCGATTTCGTTGTTTTAAAACAGAGATGTTTTCCGCCACGCGATGCTTGTTCAATGGATAAATAAACGCAAGTGACAAAGCAACCGTGATATAAAGAATCGCAGGTATCAGAGTAGCGATGGTGTATATTCCGTTTGCCACAGTCTCAGATTGCACCTGCACTGAGGAATCAAACCCTATCCAGCTAAGCGTCCAACCGCCAAGGCCCCCCGCTACCGCCTGACCTACCTTTCGTGCAAATGAATACACCGCATAAACCGTGCCGTCCTCTCTGTGTCCGCTTCTTACTTCTCTGTCGTCTATTATATCAGTAATTATTGCCCACATTATGAGATTAAATATTCCAAAGCCCAAAAATCCGAAAAGATTTATTATAATATAAGTCCATACGGATGTTGTCCTGAGGAAAAATAGCAAAAAGCAAGATACCGCGCCGCAAAGGCTTCCAAAAACTCCAAGCTCCTTTTTGCCAAATCGACGTACTAGTGGTACTGCAAGGGGTGCGAGTGCGAGCGAGGGTATCATACTCACGATACTCATTATCGCAATTCCGTTTTTGTCCTTGAAGTAGTCGATAAAAAGATACTGATTTATTGACTGCGACAAAAGCTGGGCAGCAAGAATTCCAATAGACGCAAGAATTATTCCGAGGAGCGCTCGGCTTGTCACGAGCGTTTTAAAAGTCTCACCAAAGCTCATCTTAAGATGTCTTTTGGGCTCTGTAGACTTTATTCTCTCTGTAGTTAGGAAATAACACGCAAGATAACAAATAATAGTAAACACTGAGAAAATACCCGCAACAAGCGTAAATCTTGAACCAATTACTATCTCATTACCAAAAGCGTCAGTTTCATAGACCAAAAGCGGTACTCCAACGCCTATTATAATATTTACAACCGCCGATGCCACACTTCTAAATGTGGAGAGTGCGGCGCGCTCGTCTGATTCTGCGCTTATCACAGAAGCCATAGAACCGTACGGAATATTTATCGAGGTATAAAAAACACTGCTCCAGATAAGATAGGTGACGAACATATAAACAATCTTTACAGTCATCGACGCGCCCGCTAGCGAGCTTTGATACATCAAAAAGCTTGCAATAGCCACAGGTCCGCACATTCTCCTCAGCCACGGCTTGAATTTGCCGTCGCGTGCAGGACGCGCTCTGTCAACTATTCTACCCATAGTAATATCCGTCACCGCATCTACAAATCTTGCTATAAGGAACATAGTTCCCACAAGCGCTGACGAAATGCCAAGTACCTTGGTGTAGAACACGAGCAAAAAAACACTTGCAAACGTAAAGGTAAAATCATTACCGAAATTACCAAGCATATATCCTATCTTATCCCGCCACCCAAACGGTCGCAGCTCTTTTGAATCTGTCATTTTATAATCCTCCGTTATACCTGATTTTTGACGCGTACAGCGCGCGCAAAAATAGTAATCATATTTTTATTTTTTCCCGATATAACGTAAATATTCTAAAATAAAAAATCGGTCTGCATAATAGCAAACCGATTTTTTGTTTTTTATAATAGTCTTCAGATACAAGGTGTCCGTTATTTATATTTCTTCGCAAGTCCGCCCTCGGACGTTTCTCGATAGTTTACTTTGAGGTCCTTGCCTGTTTCGTACATAGTTTCAACTATCATATCGAAGGTTATCATGCGCGAGTCGGCAAGAAAATCCGCAAGATTTACCGCGTTGAGCGCGCGCATCGCTGCGATAGCGTTTCTCTCAATACAGGGTATCTGCACAAGTCCGCGAACGGGGTCGCATGTAAGACCCAAGTGATGCTCAATAGAGATCTCCGCCGCATATTCTATCTGGTCAAGATCAAGCTCGTAAAGCTCGCCCGCCGCCGCTGCCGCCATAGCGCAAGCAGTGCCTATCTCCGCCTGACATCCGCACTCTGCACCGCTTATAGACGCATTGGTCTTGATAAGGTTCCCAATAATTCCCGCAGTTGCAAGCGCATGAACGATCTGCTCGTCCGAGAAATTTCTTTTTTTCTGCAAAAACATAAGCACCGCAGGAACAACGCCGCACGCACCGCAAGTGGGGGCGGTGACAATTGTGCCGCAAGATGCGTTCTGCTCGCTTACAGCGTAAGCGTAAGCGCACACGAGACGGTTTGTCTTGGTTTCCTCGCTTTCGTCGATATGTCTTTGTCTGTAAAGATATTTAGCCTTTCTCTGCGTGCCTATGCCGCCATGAAGAACTCCCTCTTTGGTAAGACCTACCTTTATGGCGTTCTTCATAATACCCCAGATAGTGTAAAGATATTCCCAAATCTCTTTACCCTCACATTCCTCAACATACTGCCAAAGACGAATTTCTCTTTCGCGGCAATACTCGGAAATTTCAGTAAAGGAGTTAAGCGGATATACCTCAGCGTGAACATCACGTTCCTCGCCCTCAAAAAGCACCTCTCCGCCGCCAATGCTGTATGCTTTGGTGCTTATGGTACGGTCAGAGTAGAAAGCAAAAAGCTCCATTGTGTTGGGATGAAAATCCGTCTCTGTCTCATAGTCGAATATTATCTCGCACTCTCTGTCCGAAAACACCTCGGAGATGACCTTATCTGTCATGTGTCCCTGACCTGTTTTGGCAAGCGAGCCGTAAAGAATTACCTTAAAGCTACTCGCTTCTCTGTTTTCAAGAAGAAATCGCTTTGCCGCATTGAAAGGGCCTATGGTGTGCGAGGAGGACGGTCCTATTCCTATTCTGTAAAGATATTTTAACGATTGCATATTCTACCGCCTTTTGAATTTTTATAAATAGTCGGGTGCGAGCTTATGGATATCAATGTCTGTGACGGAGCGTAAAACATCCACGCAGCATCAAACGGTGGGTTTGCTATTTTATATATTATACTGCTTTTGGATGCCGTAAAATACGTTCCAAGCGCGCCGGAAAGCCCTACGAATACATCGCAGAACACAAAAAGCAGCATTCCAAGCGCATACACAGGTTGCCTTTTGAAGTGTACAAATGCGTATACAGTATTCAAAATTATATTGGTGAAATAAAGCATGGATATAGCTGAAAGAGCATCATACGCATCACCAAGCACTATTACCGTCACTATCTGAACAGCAAAAATTGCCGCAACCCTAAACATAAGTGTGATGCTCCTCACCATTTTGCTCTCAAAGAAAAAATGAACTCTCGATGCGTGAAAAAATTGTGCTCCACAGAAAAAAATCATTCCCAATAGCTGCTGTGCAGGATTAATTATCACCAAAAACAAATCTGCTACAAGAGTAAAGGCAAGCGCACCTACAGTAAGATAACTGTTTTTATCCTTTGAGATAAACAATGCCGAGAATAAAAACGCAAAAATTATCACAAGGTAGCGCACTATATCTCCGCCCACGGCGAATATCATTAAGTAAAGAACAAGCTGAATAAGCGAAAATATTATAATGTCAAACGATATTTTCCTTGTCACCCTATCCCCTTCCTTTCATAGCAAGACCGACAGCGCTATGCGTGTCGGTCCTACTAAAATATTATCAGTTTTTGGATTCGAGAAGAACTACAATTCTCTTGAGAAGATCCTCGGTTGTGGGATTAGCCTCGCGATCAAGTCTTGCTGCCTCTGCAGCCGCTGCCTCTGCCTCAGCATCAGCCTTAGCCTTTGCCTCTGCCTCAAGTCTTTCCTTATCCTCAAAGTATGCCGCTACAGCCTTGCGGTTGCATCTCTTAACGCCTGCTGCCTTGAGCTCCTTTTTCTGCTCCTTGGTGAGTCTGCCCTTCTTTGCATCAGCGCTCTTGTCCTTCATATTGTTAATGGTGCGAACGATGATAAAGAGAACGAGCGCGATAAGAATGAAGTTGATGATCGCGTTGATAAACGAACCCCAGTCTATGTATATGGAGTTTGCAAGGTCTATCTCTTGTCCTATAACTGCGCCTTCTGCATCAAGCACGTCCTTATAAGCGGGCTCTCCGAGGAAGGTGTATATCTCGCTGAGTGAATCCTTGCCAAGAATAAGCGCGAGTATCCAGTTGATAATAGGCTTGAGTATAAAATTGCTCATGCCGTTGACTATTGCGGTGAAAGCTCCACCGACGATAACACCGACGGACATATCGAGTACGTTTCCGCGGGTTATAAATTTCTTGAATTCAGCAAAAAACTTTTTCATTTTTTTCTCCCAATATTTATTTTTCTTACTTGATTATTATAACACCGATACAAAGGTTTTGTCAAGAGTATTCGACAAAATAGGAAAAGTACAGGCGCCGGCAAATTATGCCGACGCCTGTACTTATTCTTCCGAATAATTCATCTGCTCCTTAAGCATCATATCCTTGACTTTCATAAGACGTGTGGTATTTCCCCTCTCGTTTTCGTCAAGCTTCATCTTTATAGTCTTTATAGCCTCAAGATACTGCGGCATCATAATATACTCCAGCGCGTTTACTCTCCGTCGGGTTCTTTCTATCTCCTGCGCAAGCAGTTGAGCCGTCTTTTCAATTTCCGCAAGCTTTATCATGTCCTCCATGACCTCGGAAAGTGACGCAAGCGACGCGTCAAGCTCACCCGACGTAAAGGCAAAGCCGTAATTATAGCTGTCTGCCGAGCTGTTGCCCTTTAGTCTGAAATCAAATACGGGAACTGTGACACTCATAAGATTTTTATAATCCACATAGAGCTCGCCCTCTTTTTTAGGCATTATAAGCGCTTCCTCAAGCATCTTGGGCCCTGTCAGAGCTGCTGCGGCGGAAAAGCTTCCGTAAACGTCGGACAACGCTCCCTCAACCTTCTGGCGCAAAGCCTTATAGTCGCGAACTATCTCCAAAAACTGACGCATAAGCTCATCTCGCTTATCCTTGAGAAGCTTATGTCCTCGGCGAGCAGTATTATAGCGCGCTTGAAGCTTTTTCAGTTCCATTCGGGTAGGATTTACACGAAGCTGTGCCATGCCTACTACTCTCCTTTCAAAATTTTAATTATAAAAATCATTTTTTAGGCCAGTATTTCTCAACGAATTCGGGCTTTATTCTCTTCATCTCGGATCTAGGAAGAATTGAGAGCAGCTTCCAACCGAGGTTCATAGTATCCTCAATGCTTCTGTTCTCATAAAAGCCCTGATTTATATATTCAGCCTCGAACGCATCCGAGAATTTAGCATAAAGACGGTCAATAGGCGTGAGCGCCGCCTCGCCAAGCACCACCATAAGTTCCTTTGCTTCCTTACCTCTTGCGTAAGACGAGAAGAGCTGGTTCATAACGCCCGCGTGATCCTCACGAGTCTTACCTGCACCTATTCCCTTGTCCTTAAGACGTGAGAGCGAGGGCAATACGTCAACGGGAGGCATATATCCCTTGCGGTACATTTCGCGCGACAAAATTATCTGTCCCTCTGTAATATAACCCGTAAGGTCGGGGATTGGATGCGTCTTGTCGTCCTCGGGCATTGAGAGTATGGGTATCATAGTAATTGAGCCATCAGATCCCATTTTTCTACCTGCTCTCTCGTACATAGTTGCAAGGTCAGTATAGAGATAACCGGGATATCCGCGGCGTCCGGGGACTTCCTTTCTCGCCGCCGAAACCTCACGGAGAGCCTCGGCATAGTTTGTTATATCGGTTATGATTACAAGCACATGCATATTGCACTCAAACGCAAGATATTCTGCCGCGGTAAGCGCCATACGCGGTGTGGATATTCTCTCGATAGCGGGGTCAGACGCAAGGTTCATAAAGAGCACCGTGCGGTCGATAGCGCCCGTCTTTTTGAAGTCGGAGATAAAGAAGTCCGCCTCCTCAAACGTGATACCTACTGCTGCAAATACAACGGCGAATTTTTCGCTGTCGCCAAGCACCTTTGCCTGACGTGCTATCTGCGCGGCAAGGTTTGCGTGAGGAAGTCCCGAGCCTGAAAAAATGGGAAGCTTCTGTCCGCGCACCAGAGTGTTAAGTCCGTCAATTGTGGAAACTCCCGTCTGTATAAATTCCGAGGGATAATATCTAGCCGCAGGGTTAATAGGTGTGCCGTTTATGTCAAGCGACTTATCGGGAATTATTTTTGCACCGCCGTCAATAATCTCGCCCATTCCGTTAAATACTCTGCCGAGCATATTCTCGGATACGTCAAGACGCACGCCGTGTCCCGAAAAACGCACCTTTGAATTAGCCACGTTTATACCCGCGCCAGATTCAAAAAGCTGAACTAGAACGTTTGAACCGTTTACCTCAAGCACACGGCATCTGCGAACCTCGCCATTCGGTAGCTCGATCTCGCCAAGCTCGTCGTATTTGACTCCCTCGACCTGCTTTACAAGCATAAGAGGACCCGCAACTTCCTGAATAGTTCTGTATTCTCTGATCATTTCAGTTGTCCTCCTATTATTTATTCGTAAGAGCCGAAAGCTCTGTATCAAGCTGATCAATTATTCTGGCGTACTCATTCTTGTACTGAGCGTAAGGAACCGCCTTAAATCGACCGATAGCCTCACGCACGGGAATCTCGGAAACCTCATCGATGTCCGCACCGTTCTCTATCGCTCTGCCCGCCTTTTCCTCAAAGGCAAATACAAGCTTCATAAGTGCCATTTGCTTATCAAGCTGAGTATAGCTATCACCATCCTCAAACGCGTTCTGCTGGAGGAAATCCTCGCGTATCGAGCGCGCTGTCTCAAGGGTGAGTCTGTCCTCGTTTGAGAGGGCGTCCATACCTACGAGCTTAACTATCTCCTGAAGGCTCTCCTCAACCTGAAGGGTCTTAAGACATCTTCCCGTAAGGGTCATCCACTCCTTGCCAACATTCTCGCCGAACCACTCGGAAAGTCTGTCGCGGTAGAGTGAATAGGAGTTGAGCCAGTTTATAGCAGGAAAATGACGTCTGTATGCAAGCGAGGAATCAAGTCCCCAGAACACCTTAACTATACGAAGCGTTGCCTGAGTGACAGGTTCAGAAATATCTCCACCCTGGGGTGATACCGCGCCGATTGCCGAGAGCGCACCCTGACGGCCGTCACTTCCAAGACATACGACCTTACCTGCCCTCTCGTAGAACTGAGCAAGACGGGATGTAAGATATGCAGGATATCCCTCCTCGCCGGGCATTTCCTCAAGTCTTCCCGACATTTCGCGCAAAGCCTCTGCCCAACGTGACGTGGAATCTGCAATAACCGCGACCGAATATCCCATATCTCTGTAATATTCCGCGATAGTAATACCTGTATAAATAGATGCTTCACGTGCCGCAACAGGCATATCCGACGTGTTTGCTATAAGAACGGTTCTCTCCATAAGCGACTTGCCTGTTTTGGGGTCAACAAGCTCGGGGAATTCGCGAAGAACGTCAGTCATCTCGTTTCCGCGCTCACCGCAGCCGATGTAGACCACGATATCAACGTCACTCCACTTTGCAAGCTGATGCTGAACAACAGTCTTACCCGAACCGAAAGGACCGGGAACACACGCAGTGCCTCCCTTTGCTATAGGGAAAAGCGCATCAATAACTCTCTGTCCCGTTATCATAGGCTCAACGGGAGGAAGTTTTTGCGCGTAGGGACGAGCCACACGCACCGGCCACTTCTGCATCAGAGTGAGATCAACTATAGTTCCGTCAAAAAGCTTTATCTTGCCTATTCTGTCCGTGACTGTAAAATCGCCCGAGCGAATCTCAACTATGCTTCCGTCCATCTTGGGAGGAACCATTATCTTGTGCTCTATGACGTCGTTTTCCTTTACTACGCCAAGAACATCGCCCGCCTTGAGTATATCTCCAAACTTGCGCTGAGCCTCAAAGTGCCAGACCTTGCTTCTGTCAAGCGAGGGAATGTCAACACCTCTTGCAATATTTGAGCCTGAGATCTCGCGGATAGCCTCAAGAGGACGCTGAATACCGTCGTATATGTTAGTAAGAAGTCCGGGGCCGAGCTCAACGGAAAGCGGCGCGCCGGTGTCAACTACTATGTCTCCGCGTCCAAGTCCAGCAGTTTCCTCATAGACCTCGATAGACGCGCGGTCGCCGTGCATTTCGATTATCTCACCGATAAGGCGATTTTCGCCAACACGTACCACGTTGAACATATCCGCTTCCTTCATTCCCTCCGCAATAACAAGAGGGCCGGACACCTTCAGTATTTTACCTTGTACCATTTTATATTTTACCTTTCAATTCATTCTTTAAAAAGAATATCAGTTCCAACTGCACGTTCCGCCGCGCGCTTGATGTTTGCCATACCGTATCCCATACTACCGTTCTTTCCCGGTATAGGAATTATAGCAGGCACGGGCATATCCTTGTATTTTGCAATATCTGCCTCAAGCTCCATTGCATAATTCTCAACTATAAAAATTATAGCATTATCGGAGTCTGCAGCCAAGCTTTTGAGGACTTCCCTTGCCGCTTGCGAATCATTTGCCTCATGCACCGAAAATCCAAGAGCCATAAATCCTATAACACTATCGCGCTCACCTATTATACATATCTTAGACATAAGCGCACCTCAATCTTTCGTTTATAGACTCCACCGATTTGCCAGTTATCTTTGCATCAAGAATTATTCTCAGGTTTTTTATCTGATACTCAATTCCTATAAGATACCCCGCCGCGACCTCAGGCCCAAAGGGTACGCTCTTTGCTTTTTTTGCTATCTCCATATACATATCGTCGGCGAATTTCTCAATCCTGGAGAATCCGTCAGGGTTTTCGCAAACACAATTGATAAATTTATAATAGTCCGAGAAAGCCAAAGCCTCACAAAGCTTATCCTCTCCTCCCTCGTAGCACTCACATAAGAACTTTGTATCATATGTTCCTCCGTCAAGCACAGCTCCGCAGAGAAGCGAATACCCCGCCTGCCCCATATTCATTCGTATAAGGCGCAGACAAGTTATAATATTGGTAAGGTCAATTTTAGCTTTAACAAGCTTCACAAAGAACTCGCATCCCGATGCCTTGGCACACTCAAGCATATCGCTAAAACACGCTCTGTCCATAATAACGTCTATATTCTGCGGATTTTTAGTTTTGGAATAAGACTCCATAGCTTCGCTGACCGCGTGCAACATATTATGAGAATACTCCGTCGGCTCACCCTTGATCGCCGCCATAGCACTATCTGAGGGACAAACGCCGCAATCGTACAACATAGAGTCTGGAGATATTCCCCTGAAATAACATTTGATAGCCGCCTTGAGATTGTTGCAATCGTAAGGACATCTCAAAAAGTCAAGCTGCTCGGGGTGAGGCATATTGTTTTTTATAAACTCGCACGCGTCTGTGTAGACCTTTTGAAGCGACGCCTCGGCATCTACCTCTCCACCCTCGTTATATACAAGCTCGACGCCGTATTCCGAAATTTTGTTCATTGCTTCCGCGAATGTTAAGCTGTCAGCCACCGCGCGCATTTTATCACGTGTGATCTGTGAGACCTCCATAGCTCTTATTCTCGCAGAGCAATACATATATTCAGTTGTATCTATTTTGGAAGCCATACTACACAACCTCGTCAGTTTTGATTATTTTCGCCCGACTCTGAGGAAAACAGAATTCTTGCAACCTCCGCTTCAAGTCGGGGACGGATACCTTCAACAAGTGTCTTTACCGAACAATTAAGCTCAACATCTCCGCACTTGATAACAAATCCGCCGTCAATATTTATACTTTTATCGGACAGTACTACCTTGTCAAGAGTCTGACTTGTGAGCTTTCCTACCACCGCGCGTCTCGCACCGTCAATAATAGCTCTTCCGTGAGTGTCTCTATCCTTTTTGTTCATCAGCACCTCGTACCTTGCAGGAGAAATGTCCTCTGCATAAAGACGAATGCTATCCTTTTCTGACTGAACTCTCTCGCACAATACCTTTGCCAAAAGCGAGGAGAACATATTTCTGTAATGCTCAGACTCAAGGCTAAGTATCTGCTTTTGTGCTTCTGAGAACGCCTGATCCACCAAACTTGCACGCAACATAAGCATACTGTCTCGTCTGTTCATAGCGATACCCGATTTCGCGCGCATTTTAATGCTCTCGCCCTCTTTTACCGCGTCGGCTTCGATTCTGCTCTCAATTTCCTGCTTTTTAAGTTCGCATGCATCATTAATCTCACGGCATCTCTCCTCTGCGGCAGCAATAATACCGTTGGCGCGCACCTGAGCATCGTCAATTATTTTTTGAGTAATTTTTTCAAGTCCTACCACTCTGAATAATCCTCCTACAAGAAGATATTAGCCGAGGAAGGGGCACATAAACACCATCATAAGTGTGATAAGAAGCGCAAAGATGGCGTATGTCTCAACGAGAGCCGAGGACGTGATCGCCTTACCAAGTTGGTCGGGGCGCTTAGCGATAAGATTGATACCAGATGCTGAAACTCTGCCCTGCTTTATTGCAGAGAAGTAGCCAACGAGCGCATAAGGAAGGGCCGCAAGCAAGAAATACGTTCCCTGAAGAAGCGAAAGCTCTACAAAAGTACCGAAAAGTCCTATTTGGAAAAGGATAAGAAACGCAGCAACAAGACCGTAAACGCCCTGTGTCATAGGCAGAGCCTGAAGTGCGAGAGCCTTACCGAACCTTGAAGGATCCTCTGTAAGAAGTCCGCTTGATGCTTCACCAACCAAGCTAACTCCCTTTGCGCTTCCCATACAAGGAAGAGCTACCGCAAGTCCTGCGCCGAGAAGCGCGAGGTTAGTACCTGTAAATATGTTTGTGAGTATTTCCATGATTTGTCTCCTTTATAGTTTGATTAATCAATAGTATATTTTTCCGAAGGCTCCATAGCCTTGAATTCTCGACCGCCGTCCTCGTAGAACTTACTGAAAAATTCAAGATACTGCAAACGGCTTGTGTGTACGAATGATCCGAGAATATTTATCGCGAGATTGAGAGCGTGACCTATAATGCTCGCCACTATCAATACAATAATACCTCCGACCGTTGGTCCCATCATCGTACCCATAAGGTTTATTACCTGCGCTATTACCGCCGCTGCAAGTCCAAGAGCCAGAATTCTCGAATAAGAAAGCAGGTCTGAAGCATAGCTTGTTATATCGTAAAGCCCAAGCAGTCCCTTACCTATTTTGAGAAGAAAGTTCTTTTCTTTTCTGCCATGTGTGCAAACTATCATAAGCACACCAACACCGCACAAAATTGCGCCGGGTATAGCGCCTACCAACACGATGACCGCGATTCCCGCGAAAATTACCCACCACGATCCGATATCGAATATAGCGTCAAACACCCTGCCCTCTCGGCAGAGAAGAACGAACTTCACAGCCATTCCAGCGATTAGATGAACAGCGCCAACTGCGAGTGATACGATAAGGAATGTCATCGGGTCATCTACGGGGTTGAACCATATCCCGTTAAAGAATGGAACAGCTTCTCTCGCATTTGTCATGCCGAAATAGTTTTCCATTAAGGCGTAAGGCATGTCTCCAAACCAACCGCCGAAAATAACACCCATTACCATACTTGAAAGTCCGCAATAGCCGAACATATTAAAGCTTCGTTTCATGTTAGGCTTGAGTCCCAAAAGCTTGGGACCGAGAAATCCTCCAAGTGTAAGCAAAAGTCCGTATCCTACGTCCGCAAACATAAGTCCGAACATAAAGAAATAGAACACACTCATTATAAGTGTCGGGTCAAATGATCCGTATTTAGGATATGAGTACATTCCAACGACCCATTCAAAATTCGATACAAATCCGTTATTTGAAAGATGAACGGGCGGCTCCTCTCCGGGCAACGCGTCGTATATTCCGTACGCACAGCAGACACCGTCAAGCTCTGCCTTTACCTTGTCACAGCCCTCCTCGGGCATCCAACCGGACAATACCACACATTTCTGAGTTTTTGCCATCTTCTGCTTGCTTTGAATTGCCACGAGGTTTGTATTTTCAATATCCCACAGTATCTCAATATCTCTAAGCTTGTTTGAACAGTCCGAAATCATCTTATCTACTGTATCTATTTCATTCTCAAGCTCAAGCTTTTTGTTCTGCAAATCAGTTATTGCATCTGTGGGAGATTTATCAATATTCTTAAAGGTGACCTTCAAAAATCCAAGACTTGAAAGCTTTGTGAGTACCTTGTCAGTATCATTCTTGTGGGTTATAAGATATATATATATTCCCTTTGAATCTTGACTTATGACCTCAACTCCGCAAAGAAGCTGTCCTATGGCATCCTCGACTGCAGAAATTTTAGTTCCCGCGGGCAAAACGCCAAGCGTGATGTCAGTATATTTCGTTCCCGCCGAGTTAGCCTTCATGCCGTAGCTTATCCAAGGCGTAAGAGACGCTATCTCCGAATCCACCGCAAGCATCTGCAAACGACACTCGGATATACGCGATATTGCATCATTCGTATTCATCACCATATTCCACGAACTGTCATACCGCCCTTCAGAAATAAATTCATCTCGGTCTATTTTCACGCGTTTTGGACCAAACAAAGCAAGACGCTTCGTTCGCTTGACAAGTACGGGAATAATTTTTTCTATCGCAGCTATTTTTCTTTCTGTCTCGGATAGTTTCTTGTCACAGCTTAAATTTTCAAGCAAATAGCCATAATCATCTGTGTGCGAAGATCTTACCTCAACACACCTTGAGCGCATAAGACGCTTGATTATAGCGTCCTCGTCGCCCGACGGAGCTATGACCGTCAGCTTTTTCATTACACTTACTGACATTCAGACATGACCCCCTGCAAAATTATCTTTACAGCGTCATTTATGTGCTGCTGTGCAAATTTTTCGTGTATATTATATTTTCTCTGGTCGTCGGCCTTGTTCTTGTCCACTATCTCCTGGACTTCACGTCTTACATCCTCGACGCTTGCTTTGTACTCTGCACGTACGGTAGCCTCAAAATCCTCGCAAGCCCTCTCCGCATTTGCCTCTGCCTCGTTTATCATGCGTTTTGACGTCGCATACGCATTATCAATAATTTGCTGCGCCTGCTCCTCAGCCTTTTTGACCTCTAATACCGCCTGTCTCGACATTTGCTATTTCTGCCTTTCCGTCATTTGTTGAATTTAGGATTATGAAATGCCTCATTTCAATCAAACAACCGCATTATCGTGATATTTCTATAAAAATCACCTTTCTATTAGTATATCATATTTACACACCTATTTCAAGTATTTTTCAAAAAAACAAGGCATATACTCGAGCAGTATATACCTTGATTGGAATATTTTAATTTATTTTTAAGATTGATTCAAATATCATAAAATGTGCCGTGAAATGCCTCTGGCATTTTGTCGTCAAGAGGCATTGTGCGTACGTATGAATACTTACCTATCATAGTCGGCAGATAGTTGCCTGCCCCAACAATGATATGTTCAAGCAAATTCACACCTACGACCGAAAGGGCTGCCTCGACTCCGCGGGTGACTTCTCTATCCTCTCTGGACGGAAGCGCGCATCCGTCGGGGTGATTATGAGCCAAAATAACGCTTGATGCCTTCTTTGAAAGTGCAGTCTGAGCTATAAGTCGGTAGTCTATACTTGAACCGTTTACACTGCCATCGGATATTTTGACGCAATCTATAAGCCTCATAGAGTTGTCAAGAAGCATTACACAAACTCGCTCGTTAGCAATACCCGAGAAATAACCCATTAGATATTCCCCTATCTTTGATACTCTGTCAAAAACTTCGCCCTCGCGCACCTCTGATAGTACACACCGGCGGTTAACATCACGTATAATACCCAAAAGCACAGCAGAATGTATCTTTATACCGCTTACCTCGTAAAGCTCCTCGGGCGTAGCCTCAAGCACCTTTCTCAGACTTCCAAATCTATCTATGAGCTCGTGAGCCATAACGTTGGTATCCTTTTGCGGAACGGAGTAAAACAATATCATCTCCAAAACCTCATGGTCTGCAAAGCACTCCAATCCATGATCCAGATATTTCTTTCTTACTCTTTCCCTATGGTTTTTATGTGGGTTTAATTTAACTTCTTTTTTATCGGACATAACGCCTCCTAAAAAACACTCTGATTATACGACGTCCACAAGCTCTGAAACAGACTTATTTAACGCTTTTGCAAGATATACAAGCTCAATATCGGTGATAAATCTCTGCCCCGATTCCATTCTTTGAATGGCGTTTTTATCAACGTCAAGACCAATGAGCTGTAATTTATCGGACAGCTGTCGTTGCGATATATCCATCTCTTTGCGAAATTTTGCAATATTTTTTCCGCAAATATTGTTCTTTCCGTCACTTGTCTTGTTTATAAACATATAAATTCCCACCTTTTTGACATTCAGTGATTGACGATTTTATTATATGATATAATCACTTCAATTGTGACACGCTGTAAGTGTCAAAAGCTTTTTATGTGTGATTTTCATCGGATTAGCCACACAAAAACATAACAACAAAAGCAAAAAACACTCGTTTCAAAAAGCATATAAGCTTTTGAAAACGAGCGTTAATATCTGTTTTGCACTTTTATTTTATACAGTTTCAATTTCCGAATCGTAATACTGCTCTTGGAAATGCACGGCTGCCTCAATTTCTGATTTAGTAAACGACATACCCACGGGAGCTGCGACCAGCTTGTCTTCAATGTCGTTGTGACGGTGGACAATACCGATTATCTGCACACGGTATTCCTCCACGGGAATATCCACTCCAAGCAAATAAACGTCAAGCTCCTCGTCGTCTCCGCCAAGCACACCGGGAATATAACCATAGTTTATATTATATGTAAGAGAATATTTCTCCTTTTTATGTATATATCCTATCGGACGATCGATTTCTATATCCACGACCTTGCCAAGATACGATTTTACCTGTGCTTTTCTTTCCTCAAAGGTCATTTTGTACACCTCTCACAATATTTGTTGCAGAAAACAAAAAACAACATCATTCAGATGTTGCGATCTATATAAAACTTTTATAAAAAAGTGTGCAAACTTCCAATCGAAAATAGGTAAAGCAGAGTGAGAAAAAGAAACTCAAACTTTAAGAACCCTCAAGGAAATATCCTTGAAAGAGGTTCAAGCCCTCGGTCTATTAGTATCGGTCAGCTGAATACATTACTGCACTTACACCTCCGACCTATCAAACTCGTAGTCTAC
>JAZOUO010000088.1:0-4019 GCA_045658225.1 Eubacteriales bacterium | reverse complement strand
CACGATGGGCTTGATTACGTTCTCGATAACGTCAGCTCTGATCTGCTCAAGAGTGACGGTCTCGCTGTGCTGCGAGGAAACTACGATCGTATCTACTCTCACGGGAACATCGTCGTGATACTCAACAGTCACCTGAGTCTTACCGTCGGGACGGAGATAGTCCATAAGCCCCGACTTGCGAACGTCAGTCAGCTGCTTTGCAAGCTTGTGGGCAAGCGAGATAGGCAGAGGCATAAGCTCAGGGGTCTCGTCACAAGCGTAGCCAAACATAAGTCCCTGGTCGCCTGCGCCCGTGTCAAGACCGTCGTTATCAGTTCCCTCTTTTGCCTCGTAGGACTTGTCAACTCCCATCGCAATATCGGGAGACTGCTCGTGAATAGAGCTTATAACCGCGCAGGAGTCACAGTCAAATCCAAACTTTGCGCGAGTGTAGCCAATCTCTCGAACCGTCTCTCTTACGATAGTCTGAATATCAACGTAAGCCTCGGTCGTGATCTCTCCCATTACGGAAACAAGACCGGTCGTGCAGAAGGTCTCGCACGCAACGCGGGAATTGGGGTCCTGACGGAGTATCTCGTCAAGTATCGCGTCGGAAATTTTATCGCTTATTTTGTCGGGATGTCCTTCCGTCACCGACTCGGATGTAAATAATACTTTTTTCATTACTTTACCTTTCTTTTCAATATATAACTAAATTTTAAACTTTTATTGAGGCAACTATCCTTTCGAGCCTGCCTCTTGTCTCACAAGGGTCTGCTGTAAAGGGAACGACAATCCTTTTCTGATTTTTCAAATAAATGAATACGTCATGACGAAAATGGTGATATCCATTTGTCACTCTGGCGTTTTTTAAGTCGAGAACGTGGATTTTTGTTTCTTTTTTTCCGTGAATATAGAGATAATGACCGTCAAATTCTGCAACTGCTTGTGGAAGCTTCCGCCAAAGAAGGTATCTTGAAACGAAATAATACCCTATTGCGCACAAGGAAACGATAAGAATTCCAAAGATCAGAACACCTTTGGCGATCTCAACAGGGTCAATAACACCTCCTGCAGTAATCATATAAATAAAACCGCAGACAAATAGCATCGAAGAAAATAGTGTAATAATTCCTTCAATGAGTTGTATGATTGGAAAGGATCTTCTGCTTGATTTCGTTGCGATTATTTCCATTTTGACCACACCCTTTTTGCAATAAAAAGCTCTGCTTGCAGACATACAAGCAGAGCTTTACTCTCATTTTCTCTACTTATCTGCTTGGAATTGGCACCTTTTCCTCATTTCAGGATAGGTTGCCGTGGTTTCATAGAGCCTGTCTCTCCACCACTCTTGATAAGATGTTTATTTTGCTATATTATTTTAGCATATCAATGCGCCTTTGTCAATAGCCTTCTGACACAAATATACATATTTCGATATGCAAGTTATTCGGGCTTTATTTTGCTGCACAGCTTTGAAAAGAAGAAGGACGCAACTGAGCCCGCCGCAATACATCCGATATATATCAGAATGTTGTACCATTCCACGTTAAAAGGCGGAAGTATCATAAGCGTTGTCGCCACGACAAAGCCTATAACACAATGAGATACGACGGAGAAAAATCTGTCGAATACAAGTCTCATAAGTCTTGAGAAAAGCAAAAGCGTTGCAAGCATAGCCACTCCGAGAGGAATCAGCACACCAAAATCCAGAGTGGATATTCCGTGACTCATAGGCTCGTATATTCCAAAGAATAAAAGCAATGTCGAGGAACTAAATCCCGGAATTATAAAGCTGAGCCCCCACAAAAGACCGCAAATAAGCCAACCGACTGTATTGGGAGCAATAGTTATGTGCCAAACGTTTTTGAACACAAAGAACACCGCAGAAATAGCAACAAAGCTGACCGCAAGGCCTATATATGAACCCTTGCCTCTGCCCTGTTTGCCTGCGTCGCGCCATATATCAGGCAACGTTCCCGCAATAAGTCCCACAAAGACACACAGTACGACTGCCTCGTTCAGACTCAACAGCCAATTCGTCACCCCCGCAAAGCCGACAAATCCAGTCGCTCCGCCCAAGCCGACGAATATTAGCATAAACCAATGCTTTTTGATGCCCTTGATAGGACTTGATAAGACCTCAAGCACTTGGTCGTATATACCGAAAGCATAGCAAAGCGTTCCTCCGCTGACTCCCGGAAGTATCGCTCCTATTCCAACTATAAATCCCTGAACTATCCAAAGGACAGCTTGGAGTATCTTGTTTTTCTTGTTTGTCATTTTAAAATTCCTTTTTCGTTGTGGAAAATGTAGTCTATGTATATTATAGACCACATAGCAGCTAAAATCAATAAATTATAAGAAATAATATGTTTTATCTCTCAAAAAGCTCAAAACATTAAGCTCCAAAGCCAAATGATCCGTCAAGGAATACAACGAATACCACTACGCAAAGCGCGGCAATTAAAAGTCCAATCGCCGTGACTACAAGGCTGAACGTAAGATTCTTTTTCTTTCTTTCCTTGACATCCTCGGTTGCAGCCTCCGTCTGCGGCAAGGCCTTTGACGGCAATACTTTCGCCGCCTTCATCGCAATTGATGCAGGTTTGTAAAGAACAAGTACAATTGCTGCATTAAGCAGAGCCTTAGTCAGATTAAAGGGCAAAAAGAGGGTGGGCACCATTTTTGCCACCGCCTCGGTTGTGAAATTCGGCGTATATATCGGCACGATAAAGAGATTGAACAAAAGCATAAACGCAGTCATAGCAAAAATTGCCGCAACAAGTCCTATGACAGCACCCTTGATGTTCTTTTTGTATTTGTAAATCAACGCGCAAACTGTCGAGAACAGTGCCGTTGACAGAAAATCCATAAGGAAGCCCCAAAAGCCCGCATCACCGATAGATATAAACTCGACAAGCGAAACTATGAGAGATATTGCAATTGAATATATGGGTCCAAAAAGCAGACCTGCGATTGTAATAACCGCATCCTTTGCGTCAAAGGTCAAAAACATTACCTTGATGTGCATAATGTACGTGGACGCGATAGCTAAGGCGCAGAAAAGCGCCGCCATGCAAAGCTTCTTGACCTTCATAGCCGAGCTTTGCTTTGTTGTTAATTCAGACATAAAAAAATCCCCTTTCTTGTGGGAGGGGAGAAATAAGACTCAGCGCAGTCTTGTGCGCCTAATATAAACTATCTTCTCTCATCCAGACTTTACTGTCGGTCAGGGAATCTCACCCTATCAGCTTTCGCTCGCGGACTTGCCATAGGCTCACCGCCGGTACGGAATTACACCGATCCCACAAAGATATAATATTTTTTAGTTATTCAAATCATGCCTGCGTCCTTTTGGACGCAGGCATATTTATAATGGCTTATACTCATATAAACCATTGCCGACGAAAAATTTTGTAAGTCGAGGCGCACCGGAAAAAGCAAGGCGCAGACGTAGTTCCCTACGTCAAGCCGCTTTTGAGGAGCAACGAAGAATTACGAGATTTTTCTAAGGCAAATTATTCGATGATCTCGGAAACGACGCCGGAACCTACTGTTCTACCACCCTCACGGATAGCGAAACGGAGACCCTTCTCACAAGCGATGGGCTTGATGAGCTCAACAGTCATATCAACGTTATCGCCGGGACGGCACATTTCAACGCCCTCAGGAAGCTCGATAACACCGGTAACGTCTGTTGTTCTGAAGTAGAACTGGGGTCTGTAGCCTGCGAAGAAGGGCTTAGCACGTCCGCCTTCCTTCTCTGTAAGAACGTACACCTGACCTACGAACTTTGTGTGAGGAGCGATGGAGCCGGGCTTGCAAAGAACCTGACCTCTTTCGATCTCGTCCTTAGCTACACCACGAAGAAGTGCACCGATGTTGTCACCAGCCTCTGCCTGAGGAAGGAGCTTGTGGAACATCTCAACACCAGTAACGGTGGTGGACTTTCTCTCCTCGGAGAGACCGATGATCTCTACTACGTCACCAACCTTAACGGTACCACGCTCTACACGACCGGTAGCAACGGTACCACG
>JAZOUO010000087.1:0-25781 GCA_045658225.1 Eubacteriales bacterium | reverse complement strand
CTTTTCCCAGCTTTTGTCAAGCGCGAGGTCGATAGGAAGCTTTCTGGCGAGTCGTGGATACTACCGCGAGCCTGTCGTCGTGCTTATGAACAAGCACCCAAGCGCTATTGCCGCTTTTATGGGAGCTATATATGCGGGCTGCTTTTACGTTTGTCTTGATTCGGAAATGCCCGCGCGCAGAGCCGAGCTTATATTTGAGAGCATAAAGCCCCGCGTAGTCATCTACGACAAGAAAAACGCTAAAAGAGCAGAGAGTCTGCCCGATAGCTTTGAAAAGCTGCTTTACGACGATATATCGGACTTTGCCGAGGACTCGGCGGCGCTTGCAAAAATTCGCTCGCGTCAGATTGACACAGACCCCATATATATCGTGTTCACGTCAGGCTCGACGGGAATCCCAAAGGGAGTTTGCGCTTGTCACCGTTCGGTTATAGACTACACGGAAACTCTCTGCGAAGCGGTGGGCTTTGATGAGAACACCGTGTTTGCAAATCAGACGCCGCTTTATTTTGACGCGCCGCTCAAAGAAATAATGCCTACGCTGAAATTCGGTGCGACGGCTTACTTTGTACCAAAGCAGCTGTTTATGTTCCCCATGAAGCTTTGCGATTATCTCAACGAGCATAAAATAAACACTGTCTGCTGGGTAGTATCCGCGCTGGTAATGATATCCTCGCTGGGCGCGCTTGAAAAAAATCCGCCCAAGCACCTCACAAAAATTTGCTTTGGCAGCGAGGTTTTTCCGCTCGCGCAGTATTACAAGTGGCGAGAGGCGTATCCTGACGCTGAGTTTTTCAATCTCTACGGACCGACCGAGGCGACCGGAATGTCGTGCTATTGGAAGGCAGACCGTGAGCTTGAGGCGGGTGAGCCCATACCCGTGGGAACCCCTTTTCGCAACACGGAAATTATGCTTATTGGAGACGACGGTAAGGCGGTCGGCGCAGGCGAGGTTGGCGAGATATACATTCGCGGCACGTGCGTGACACTCGGCTATTATAACAACAAGGAAAAGACGGACGAGGCGTTTGTTCAGAACCCACTCAACTCGGCTTACCCCGAGCTTGTTTACAAAACGGGCGACCTTGGCAGATACAACTCTCACGGCGAGCTTGTGTTCGTATCCCGAAAGGACTCGCAGATAAAGCATATGGGACACCGCATTGAGCTTGGCGAGATAGAGGCGGCATCTCTGACCTGCGAGAGCTTGCGTCAGACCTGCTGCGTTTACGACGACGAAAACAAAAAAATAGTAATGTTTTACACGGGAGATATGGACGAGGCGGACGTCCTCAAATATATGAGAGGACTGATCCCCAGATATATGCTCCCCGCAAAATGTATAAAACTTGATAAAATGCCCCTCACACCCAACGGCAAGCTTGACCGAAAGGGAATGAGAGAGCAGGCAAAGACAATGAATATCTAAAACTATAAAACAGGTGGTAAAAACAATGGATAAGCTTATAGAAATACTCTCCGACCTTCATCCCGACGTAGATTTTGAGACGGAGGACGGACTTGTTGACAACGGCATACTTGACTCTCTTGACATAGTGACTCTCATCACTGAGATAAACGATAAGTTTGACGTATCTATTCCCGCGGAGGAGATAATCCCCGAAAACTTTAACTCCGCACAGTCGCTTTACGCTCTTATTGAGAAGCTTGACGAAGAATAATTCTGAAGAATAATTCCAAGGAATAAATAAAAAGGGAAATAATAAATGTCATTCACATCTATTGGATTTATCTGCTTTTTGGTGATAACGGTGCTTTTGTACTATCTGTTTCCTAAAAAGCATCAATGGAAGCTCCTGCTTGCCGCAAGCTTGTTCTTTTATTTCTGCGCGGGCAAGTGGTATTTGCCGTATATTCTTTTCATCGCGCTGTCATCTTGGGTAGTCAGCCTTATTATGAGCCGCAATATGACGGCGGAAAAGAGTTATATCGAGCAGAACAAGGAGCAAATGGACAAGGACTCCCGCAAGGCGTACAAGGCAGGGCAGAAGAAAAAAAGATTTTATATTCTTATAGTCGGACTTGTCCTCAATTTCGGTATTCTCGCCGTGCTCAAATACACGGGATTTACCGTAAATAATATCAATTCAATAATACACATATTATCCGAGGATACCTCGCTTTCCGTACCCAATCTGTTGCTTCCTATGGGAATATCCTTTTATACGTTTCAGACTATGGGATATCTCATTGACATTTACAGAGGAAAGACGACTCACGAGAAGAACATCGCAAGATTTATTCTTTTCGTGTCCTTTTTCCCGCAGCTCGTTCAGGGTCCTATATCAAGACATAGCGACCTGTCAGAGCAGCTGTACTGTGGGCACTCGGCAAAATGGGATAATATCGCGCCGGCAATGTTGCGCGTCGCGTGGGGCTTTTTCAAAAAGCTTGTTATTGCCGACACGGTAATGATAGTGATAAAGAGCATAATGACCTCGCCCGAGAGGTACGACGGCGTGTACGTTCTGTTTCTTATCGTCGCTTACTCTGCACAGATATATACGGACTTTACAGGCGGTATTGACATCACCATAGGTGTTGGAGAAATGCTCGGCATCAAAATCAAGGAAAACTTCGACCATCCCTTTTCCGCAACCTCTACAAAGGAATATTGGAGACGCTGGCATATTACTATGGGTACGTGGTTTCAGGACTACATATTCTACCCACTCTCTATTTGCCAGCCTATGCAGAAGCTTTCCAAGTTGAGCAGAGCAAAGCTTGGCAATGCTTTGGGCAAGAGAATGCCCGTGTATCTTGCGACGATTGTCACGTGGTTTACAACGGGACTCTGGCACGGAGCAAGCTGGAACTTTATCGTGTGGGGACTGCTCAACAGCTTTGTTATCCTCGTATCACAGGAGCTCTCGCCCCTGTACGCTAAATTCCACAAGAGATTTCCCACCCTCGAGGACAACCGCGGCTATATACTTTTCTGTCAGGTAAGAACGTTTTTTCTTATGGGTCTTATCCGAATACTTGACTGCTACCGCGACGTGCCGCTTGCGTTCAGGAGTGTCGGCACTATGTTCTATGATTTTTCAAGCTGGGGCGAGTTTTTCTCGGGCGGAGTGTTTGACCTTGGTGTCGGAATTAAGGAATATATAGTCGTCGGACTTGGAATATTTGCGGTATATATCGTCAGCAAATTTCAGAGAGCAGATGGAATATCTCTGCGTCATAAAATAGCTGAGAGACCTGCATTGACCTTTGCTTGTCTTGCGGTGCTTGCGGTCATTATAATAATCTTCGGCTCTTATGGAATAGGCTTTGATGCATCAAATTTCATATATAATCAATTTTAAGGATTAAAATAATGCGTAAAGGAATAAAAATAACAATACTTGCGAGCTCCTCGGTGATACTCGTAGCCGTTGTTTTGCACCTTGCCTCATTGGTGTTAATGCCCAAATATATGAGTGAGCCAAAAGAAGGCGCACTTATTGCGGAGTATTACGGCGAAGTGGAGAACGGCATAGAGCATCAGGTGCTTTTTGTGGGGGATTGCGAGGTTTATGAGTCCTTCGTGCCGCCTGTGCTTTGGGAGGAATACGGCATCACGTCCTATATCCGCGGCAGTGCGCAGCAGCTTATCTGGCAGTCGTATTGTCTCTTGGAAGAGACTTTCAAATACGAGTCGCCCGACGTTGTTGTGTTCAACGTGCTTTCAATGAAATACGGTCAGCCGCAAAAAGAGGAGTACAACCGTGTGACTCTTGACGGAATGAAAAATTCCACAATAAAGCACAAAGCAATACTTGCCTCAATGACCGAGGACGAGAACATAGCCTCGTACTATTTCCCGATACTCCGCTACCATTCTCGTTGGAAGGACATAACGGCAGAGGATTTCAGATATATGTTTGAGAGAGATACCGTTTCCCACAACGGATACCTTATGCAGATGGGCATCAGAGCTATGGAAAAGAGCTTTGAGGAGCAGGAGGCAGATGCTACAAACAGACTCTATGACGCACAGCTTCCCGCTATATGCTTTGAGTATCTTGATAAAATGAAGGAACTTTGCGAGCAGAACGGAGCAACTCTTATTCTCATAAAGACTCCCACGAACTCAGCAACTTATTGGTGGTACGACGAGTGGGATGAGCAGATATGTGAGTATGCAGCGAATAATTCTATTGATTACTACAATTTTATAGAAAATCAAGAAATAGGTCTTGACTGGAGCACCGATACCTACGACAGAGGACTTCACCTCAACGTTTATGGCGCGGAAAAGCTGACAAGATATTTCGGTAGGATATTGCAAACAAAATACAGTCTTGAGAGCCGGAATGACAATGCCGAGACTCTTGACTTGTGGACAAAAAAAGTCCAGCAATATTATAACGAAAAGACAGGAAAGGAGAATCAAAAATGAGAAGATTACTGCTTTTGGCTATTGCCATTATGGTTGCGGGCATAATACTTGTGTCCTGCACGAATGGCGGCAAGATTGAAAAATATATATTCAAGTCGGGGGGCGTTGAGATAATTCCTGGTGAGGATTCCGCCGCAATTTTGGGTGCGCTCGGCAAGGAAAGCTCCTACGATGAGGTGGATATAGGCTGCGGAAACAACGAGGTTGGCAAGGTGTATTCGTATAGTGGATTTAAGATACAGACCCATCCCGATAACTCCAAGGACTATGTAGATACCGTCACGATAACTAACGATTCGGTATCAACTCCGGAGGGAATTACCATAGGCTCAAGCCGAGATGACGTAATTAAGGCATACGGCGACGGGTACACCGAAAAGAGCAATGGAATAGTATATATAAAGGATAAGACCACATTAAGCTTCGTGATTCGCGACGGCTTGGTGACCTCCATAATTTACGATTATAACTTTGATTAACACAACAAAAAACGGATAAAACAAGGCTCTCTTGGGAAAATAATTTCAGGAGAGCCTTATTTTTGCAAAAAACACTGTAAAATTAGCACTGTTTACAGAAAATTCATAAAATTTAGCTTAGAGGGGGTTGACAAAACACTAATAAAGTGGTAAATTATTAGTGCAAGGTTAGCACTTAAACACATAGAGTGCTAAAAATTAAAAAAATAAATCTCAAGGAAGGGAGAGTGCAAAAATGGCAGTCAAAAATAGCGGAGAGTTAAGCGAGAGAAAGAAACTTATACTCAAGACCATTGTTGACGCGCATATAGCTGCGGGTGAGCCCGTAGGCTCAAAATATATTATGCAGAATGAGCACTTGACCTGCTCGTCTGCTACCATTCGTAATGAGATGGCAGAGCTTGAGGAGATGGGATACCTTGAACAGCCTCACACTTCGGCAGGAAGAGTGCCAAGTGAGTTGGGATACAGATTTTACGTTGACTCGCTTATCGAGAGCTACTCAATGACTACCATGGAGATAGCCGAGATAAACAAACTGCTAAAATCCAAGATGACCGAGC
The DNA here is from genome assembly GCA_045658225.1 of Eubacteriales bacterium. Taxonomy (GTDB): domain Bacteria; phylum Bacillota; class Clostridia; order Oscillospirales; family CAG-272; genus SVTX01. The sequence goes on along the minus strand of JAZOUO010000087.1, from coordinate 20,334 downwards.
TTGACCAGATACTCCTCACGGCGTCAAAGCTTGCGGGCAATCTTACCAACTACACAAGCTTCCTTATAAAGCCCAAGGCATCGAGCGTAAGCATCAAGAGATTTGACGTAATATACGTTGACAAGCACAGCTTGCTTCTCGTTATGATAAGCAATCAGGGAAGCATCAGCACAAAGAGAATATCTCTTGAAAGCTCCATAAGTCAGCTTACCGCAAGCGACCTTGCAAATGCGCTCAACGACAACATTTCGGGTCTTACCGCCAACGAGATAACGCTTCCTATAATTATGGAGCTTGAGGCGGCAATGGGAGATAAGGCATATATTATCAGCCCTATTATAAAAATAATTTACGAGAGCATGAGCGAGCTTGACGACGGTGACCTCAAGGTCAGCGGTATGGACAGACTGCTTCAGTATCCCGAGTATAGCAACAAGGAGCATCTTCGTGAGCTGCTCGGCGTACTTGAGAGCAAGGACGAGATACTTGACCTCGTGTCCACCCCCGAGAGCGACGGAATAAACGTAGTAATAGGCTCGGAGTCATCCGTAAAGGTAATGAACAACTCCGCGCTGGTATTCAAGCCTGTCGTAAGAAACGGCAAGAGAATAGGCGCGATAGGCATAATAGGCCCGAGACGAATGGACTACGCAAAGGTAGTTGCCACCATCGAGGGACTTGCAGGCAACGTCGAAAGCGTTTTAAACGAGGGTATGTCGCTTGAAATAGGCGAGCCCGAGGAGAATGATAATAAAAAGGAGGATAGCTGAAATTGGAAATCAAAAACAACGAAAAAGAGAATGACATAAAAGAAACCACGGAGACTGCTGAGACCGTCGAGGAGACTGTTGAGACGGTCGAAGAAAAGTCGGCAAAGTCCGACAAGTCGGAAAAGAAAAAGGTCAAGGAGCTTGAAAAAAAGCTTGCGGAATGTGAAAAGAGCCTTGAGACAAAGACGCAGGAATGCGCCGAGACGGCAGACAAGTACTTGCGAATGATGGCTGAATACGACAATTTCCGCAAGAGAAGCGCAAAGGAGAAAGAGGGAATTTATGCTGACGCCTACGCCGACGCGCTTAAGTCCATTCTTCCCATTATCGACAATCTCGAAAAGGCGGCCGAATACAAGGACGCGGAAAAGGTATCCAAGGGAGTAGAGATGATTCTCAAGAGTGCCAAAGACGCGTTTGGCAAAATGGGGGTTGAGAGCTTTGGAGAGCGTGGCGAGCAGTTTGACCCCAACCGTCACAACGCAGTTATGCACGTAGAGGACGAGAGCCTCGAGGAAGGCGTTATAGTCGACGTATTCCAGAAGGGATATTCCAAGGGCGATAAGATACTCAGATATGCAATGGTAAGCGTTGCAAACTAAACAAAGAAAACAAAATCAAAAAACATAAAACAAAACACCATAGGAGGAAATTTATTATGGGAAAGATTATAGGAATAGACTTAGGTACAACAAACTCTTGCGTAGCGGTTTATGAGGGCAGCGAGCCTATCGTTATCCCCAATCCCGAAGGCGCAAGAACAACACCTTCGGTAGTAGCATTCTCAAAGACAGGCGAGAGAATGGTAGGACAGGTCGCAAAGAGACAGTCCATCACAAAGCCCGACAGAACAGTCATCTCTATCAAGAGAGATATGGGTACTGATAAAAAGGTCAGCATCGACGGCAAAACATACACCCCTCAGGAAATATCCGCAATGATTCTCCAGAAGCTCAAGGCTGACGCGGAGAGCTATCTTGGCGCACCTGTCACCGAGGCTGTTATCACAGTTCCCGCATACTTTACCGACGCGCAGAGACAGGCAACAAAGGACGCAGGTAAGATCGCAGGACTTGAGGTTAAGAGAATTATCAACGAGCCTACGGCAGCAGCTCTTGCATTCGGCGTAGATAAGGACAACGACCAGAAAATCATGGTATTCGACCTTGGTGGCGGTACGTTCGACGTATCTCTGCTTGAGATCTCTGACGGAGTATTCGAGGTTCTTGCAACAGCAGGAAATAACAAGCTCGGCGGTGACGACTTCGACCAGAGAATTATAGACTGGATGGCAGATAAGTTCCAGAGAGAGAACGGCGTTGACCTTCGCCGCGACAAGATGGTTCTTCAGAGACTTAAGGATGCAGCTGAAAAGGCAAAGATCGAGCTTTCTGGTATGACAACGGCAGAGATCAACCTTCCTTTCATTACCGCGACCGCAGACGGACCTCTCCACTTCGAAGCAACTCTTACAAGAGCAGAGTTTGAAAGAATCACATCCGACCTCGTTGAGTCCACAATGGGCCCCACAAAGCAGGTGCTTCGTGACTCGGGTCTCTCCGCTTCTCAGATTGACAAGGTGCTCCTCGTAGGTGGTTCTACAAGAATCCCCGCAGTTCAGGAAGCAGTTAAGAAGTTTATAGGCAAAGAGCCTTTCAAGGGCATCAACCCTGACGAGTGCGTAGCAGTCGGCGCGGCAATTCAGGGCGGCGTTCTCGGCGGAGACGTTAAGGACCTTCTCCTTCTCGACGTCACACCCCTCTCGCTCGGTATCGAGACTATGGGCGGCGTGTTCAATAGAATTATCGACAGAAATACAACTATCCCCGTAAAGAAGAGCCAGATCTACTCCACAGCAGCTGACGGACAGACATCCGTTGGGATCCACGTTCTTCAGGGTGAGCGTGAGATGGCGGCTTACAACACCACTCTCGGACGCTTCGTGCTTGACGGCATTGCTCCCGCACCCCGCGGAGTTCCTCAGATTGAGGTCACATTCGATATTGACGCAAACGGTATTGTAAACGTCACCGCACAGGATAAGGGCACAGGCAAGGAGCAGCACATCACTATCACGTCCTCCACGAATATGTCCAAGGAAGACATTGAAAAGGCAGTAAAGGACGCTGAAAAGTTTGCTGAGGAGGATAGAAAGCAGAAGGAGGCTGTTGACGTAAAGAACAGACCCGACTCTATGATATTCCAGTGCGAAAAGACACTCGGCGAGCTTGGCGACAAGATCGACGCGGCAGACAAGGCTGACATTCAGTCTGCAATAGATAAGCTCAAGGAGACTGTAAAGACAAATGACACCGAGGCTATCAAGGCTGATACCGAGGCAGTTGAAAAGGCGTTCTACAAGGTTTCCGAGAAGCTTTACAGCCAACAGGCAGGCGCGCAGGGACAGGGCTATGATCCCAATGCACAGCAGGGCGGTGACGGTCAGTTCTACGATGCAAGCTACGAGGACAATAGCGACAACAAATAATTGACAAAATCAAGCGGGAAGGGTATTTGCCCTTCCCGCCAAATGAGTTTTTATATACGTAAATATGTAGGGGGAATTCACGAATTTCCCGAAAATCGCAGGAAACTCGCGGATTGCCCCTACAGATTTAACCCAACGGAGAATTAGAATATGGCAGATAAGAGAGATTATTATGAGGTGCTTGGCGTCTCAAAGGGTGCGAGCGACGCCGACATAAAAAAAGCGTATAGAAACCTCGCAAAAAAATACCACCCGGATATGAACCCGGGCAACGCCGAGGCAGAGGCTAAGTTCAAGGAAGCCAACGAGGCTTACGAGGTGCTTTCCGATCCCGACAAAAAGGCAAAGTATGACCAGTTCGGTCATGCGGCGTTTGACCCCACGGCGGGTGCGGGTGGCGGATACGGCGGCTTTGGTGGCTTTGATATGGATTTCGGAGATATTTTCGGTAGCTTTTTCGGTGGCGGCTTTGGCGGTGGATCGCGTCAGAACAGAAATGCGCCCACAAAGGGTGAGGATATCGAGATAAATATCACGATAAACTTTGAGGAAGCGGTTTTCGGTTGCAAAAAGGAGATAAACTTTACCCGTCAGTGTAAGTGCTCGGCTTGTAAGGGAACGGGTGCGGAGAACGGCGTGGCGGAGACTTGTCCGACGTGTCGCGGCTCTGGTCAGGTGCGGAGAGTGCAGAACCTTGGCGGCATGCAGTTCCAGACTACAGGAACGTGCGATACTTGTCGAGGCACGGGCAAATACATCAAAAATCCTTGTAAGTCCTGTCGCGGAAGCGGCTTTGAGCGCGAGCACAAGAAGATCAATATAACCATTCCCGCAGGTATTGATCACGGCAAGGGACTTGTCGTTCGCGGCGAGGGCAACGACGGTAGAAACGGTGGGCCCACAGGTGACGTATTCGTAATGGTAAGTGTTCGCCGAAGCCCTACGTTTACACGTCAGGGATACAATCTCTATTGCGACGTTCCCGTCACTATAGTTGAGGCAACTCTCGGCGCAGAGATAGAAATTCCTACGCTTGAGGGCAGAGAAAAATACAATCTTCCCGAGGGCACGCAGTACGGCACGACCTTTACACTCAAGGGACGCGGCGTACCGATAGTAAACTCAAAGGGTAGAGGCGACCTTATATTTAAGGCAATAGTTGAAGTTCCCAAGGGACTGAGCGAAAAGCAGAGAGAGATGCTTTATCAGTTTGCCGACGCTTGCGGAGAGAACAATTACACAAAAAAGGGAAAATTCTTTAAGAAAAAATAATTTGGAAGGTACAAAATGACCGATAAAGATTATATATGCGGCGATTTCGGTGAGGTCACCGAATGGTCGCAGATAAAAGTGACCGTAAAGACAGAGGAGCTTGACAGACTCGTTGCGGTAATGAGCATGATAAATTCCAACCTTATGATAGAGGATTTCAGCGATATTGACCTTAAGACCTGCTATGGCGACCTTATCGACGAGAGTATTCTCAATGCCGACAAGAGCCATGCGTCTGTTTCGTATTTCGTTGAAAAGGGAAGCAATCTCACAGACGACCTGTCCTTTTTAAAGGAGAGACTGTCGGCAAATTCCTTTGAGGACGCCACAGTCGAGGTGGTCGGCGTGTGTGAGGAGGACTGGGCAAACTCGTGGAAAGCATATTACAAACCCTTCAAAATCGGAAAAATAGTTATCGTTCCCGCGTGGGAAAAATATCAGGCGCAAGACGGAGAGATAATTGTGACGATGGATCCCGGTATGGCTTTCGGCACGGGTACTCACGAGACCACAAGGCTTATTATTGGTCTGCTTCAGAAATACGTAAAAGCGGGTGACAGTCTGCTTGACGTAGGTACGGGAAGCGGAATACTCGCGATATGCGGTGCAAAGCTGGGTGCTGATGAGTGCTATGCTTACGACATAGACCCTATGTCCGTTCGTGTTGCAAACGAGAACATCAAGGACAGCGGACTTGAGGGCAGAATAGTATGCGAGCAGTCCGACCTTTTAAAGCAAGCTTACAAAATGGCGGGCGGTTATGATATAGTCTGTGCCAATATCGTGGCAGACATAATCATTCGTATGACACCCGACGTGTCAGACTTTATGAATGATAAGACCGTGCTTTTAGCGTCGGGAATAATATCCGAAAGATGCGATGACGTTGTTAATTGCTTTGAAAATAACGGCTTTAAGATAGTCGAGAAGGCAGAGGACAACGGTTGGTGCGCTCTGGCGGTTATGTTGAGATAAGAGGGAATATGCAAGGAGGGGAGAGAAACTTTTTGGAAAAAGTTTTTCTCCCCTCCTCGTGCGTAGCATGACGACGTTTTATGCCAAAGGCAGAAAACTCGCGTCACTTGCTTGCATGTGACAACACCCTCCCCTCATTTCAAAAACTTCCCAGAATAAATGGCTTTTTTGTATCCGAATTTTGCCTTTTACACCCCAAAATCTACCACTTGGCAAAAACTTATTTACAAAATCACAAAAAAATGATAAAATGATCTTGTAATCGACAGGAAGGGAGGCGTTGACTTGAAGATAAGAACCGAGATCTCCGAGGACGGACAGGAAGAAATAATAATCCGCTGTCCGCAAAGGACGAACAAAATCAAAAGCATCGAGGCGGCTCTTGAAAGGCTTATCCTGAGCCATCAGGAGATGCTGCTATATCTGTCAGGCACGGAGTACTACGTGCCGATAGACGAGATATTATTTTTTGAGTCCTGCGACGGAAAGGTGTACGCCCACACGCGCGAGCGTATGTTTACCTGTGATTCCAAGCTATTTGAGCTTGAGGGAATTCTGCCGCTCTCCTTTGCGCGAATATCAAAGTCAACTATCGCAAACGTGCTTCTCATATCCTCGCTCAAACGTGAGGTCGTGGGGAACGGCGAGATAACCTTTAAGGGCTGTACTAAAAAAGCGTATTTTTCACGCGGATACTACAAGATTTTAAGAGACAAAATAAATGAAATGAGGTTAGGAAAATGAAAGCTTGGAAGATTTTTTGGGGATTGGGATTTATTCTGCTTGCAGTCGCGCTCATTCTTAACGCAATTGGTATCGTCCCGCCGCTTGAAAGTGTCATGGGTGAAATATCCTTTATTGCGATTGTAGGAGTGCTTTTGCTGCTTTCGTGGGTAATAGAGAGACTTGTTCGCGGCAAGATAGGTGAGATATTTATTCCGCTTGCGTTTATCTTTATGATAATCGAGAAAAATATAGCGTACGTTTGCGGTCTTGACAATCCCGACTTTTTACATAACGGCCTAGTTTTCGGCTGTGCCGCGCTATTGTGGATCGGAGTTTCAACTCTTATGTCGGGAATCAGAAAGAAAAAACGCAAGAAATTCAAGCTCGTACACAAAACAGACAAATCATCCTTGTCCTCGTCGGTAAAGTATATAGACGCATCGGATTTTAGCGAGGAATGGTTTGAAAACGACCTTGGTGCGCTTTCGATACATTTTGAAAATGCCGACTCATATCAGGGTGGCGGAGTTCTGCACGTAGATAACAATCTCGGCGCCATGGAAATATGCGTTCCGTCAAGCTGGAACTATATTTACGACATCGACAACAGCCTTGGCGCAGTTAATGCCGATGTTGACGGTGGCAATCTCAATGGCCCGCAGCTTATCATCAAGGGTGAAAACAACCTCGGCGCAATTCAAATAGAATATGAACAATAATAGAAAATCCATCGGCATTGAGCCGATGGATTTTTATTTTACAATTTCACGACCCTGCCGCCAAGCTTTTCTGTCGCAACCTTGTCGTGTGTGACGAGAATTACCGTTTTGTCAATGGCAAAGTCAAGCAGGAGCTTTAACATTTTGTCTGCTGTGTCCTTGTCAAGAGCAGAGAAGGGCTCGTCAAGTAAAAGTAAGGTCGCGCCAGACTCCTCGGTATAGGCGAGAAATCTCGCAAAAGAGACTCTTTGCGCCATACCGCCCGAAAGCTCGCTCGGATGCTTGTCTGCTGCGTCAGACAGCCCTACTGTGTTAAGATATTTCTGCGCCAAGAGGTAGTTTTCTGATTTCAGCATAACGCAGATATTTTCTGCGACGGTTTTCCACGGCAAAAGTCTTGGCTCTTGGAACATATATGCCATTTTTTCGTTGCAGATAACATTTCCGCTATCTACCGTCTCAAGTCCCGAAAGCACTCGCAAAAGCGTTGTTTTTCCTATACCTGACTCGCCCGTGATAGTCAGCTTTTCGCCGTCATTTACGGTCAGTGAAAAATTATCAAGCACGGTCTGCTCGCCGTATTTTTTAGTCACGTTCAAAATTTCTATCATACCCAGCCTCCTATCTTTATTTTTGAGGAGGTTGCTTTTTTAATTGCGAAGACAATAAGCTTTTCAATTATAAGGCTTATGATTATCACCGTCAGCGTCCACGCAAAAAGGTCTGTGGTTTCGAGATAAAGCTTTGACTCGTATATCTGTTTGCCTATCGCAATCACGGGGAGAGCTAACACCTCCGCGGCGATTCCTGCTTTCCACGCAAGACCCAATGATGAGTTCAGCGATGAGATAAAATAGGGAAGCGTTGAGGGTATATAAATATGGCGTATTTTTTTCCATCCACTCATTTTATAGACATTTGCAAGTTCGATAAGGCTTTTGTCTGTATGGGAAATTCCCATCTCGACGTTTGACCAAACGATAGGTAAAACTATCAGCGCGGATATTATGGACGGCAAAATATCTCTGCCCGTCCACAAAAGCAGGAGTACGATAAACGACACCACAGGCACTGCCTTTATTACCGTCATAATAGGCGAGATAAAATCGTGCAGAAGCTTGAATCTCGCGCTTACTGCCGCCAAAATCACGCCGAGTATGACTGCTGCCGTCGTGCCTATAAATATCCTTATCAGCGAGCGTAGGATTGTTCCGTAGAACTCAAGTGTGCACATAAGCTCGAAAAGTCTCCCAAGCGTTGTGAACGGAGAGGGGAGCAGTAGCGTATTGCCGACTATCATGGACAAAGCCTGCCACACAAGTCCCCAGAAGAGAATTATCAGTACTGTTTTTAGAAATTTTTTAATCATTTGATTTGTAGTAGATGTCCACAGAGGGAACAGATCCGCCCACCGCCTGAGGATTTATGTCGTAAAGTGTCTTGAAAAACAGATCAAGGGCTTCTGCCATATCATCGCCGTCCACATACTTGATATTGCACTTGGGAATAGCTGCTTTTGCCACGTTTTCATTCTCAAAAATGCCTGCCTCGGCAATAAGTTTTGCCGCGTCGGTTGTGTTCTCGTTGACGTAATTTACCGATGCCTTATACTCCGAGAGGAATGTCTCAACTGCCTCGGGATACTGCTCGATAAATTCGGTTCTTGCAACCACACAACCCTGCACAAGCGAGCCCTCGGAGAAAACCTTATCCCACTCTGCCGTGAGGTCAAGAGCGACGGCGAGAGACTTGTTATTTGCCTTTGCGATAGTCACCATAGGCTCGGGAAGGACTGCAATATCAACCTGATTTGCAACCAACGCCGTGCGGAGATCTGCGGGCTGGGCGTATGTGTTGTCTATCGTGATATTAACTCCCGCCTTCGCGCAAAGTCCCTTGAATATAAACGTGGGGTTCTGAGCAGGACAGTAAACTGTCTTGCTGTCAAGGTCGGAGAGGGTCTTTATATCGGAATTTGCCTCATTTACAACCACGTAAAGCACACCAAGGGTGTTCGTTGCTAGTATTTTTATACCGCCGTTTGTCTTGGCGTAGAGATTTGCCGCCGCGTTAGTGGGCAGGGCTGCAATATCAAGCTCGCCGCTTATAAGCGAAGCTTGGATAAGGCTTGGGTCAGTCTGCACCTCAATATTGTAGTTAAGTTGAGTTTCAGATGCTTTTGCGTCAGATATAAGCTTTGCCATACCAAAGCCCGTTGTGCCATTGAGAGTTGCTATATTTATTTTTTGTGGTATTTGTGTGTTGTTATCGGTACTGTTGCAGGAAACTGCCGCAAGAGACAGAACAAATGCAAGGGCTGTCGATAACAAAATTTTAGCCAAATTTTTCATTTTTTTGCCTTCCTTTTTACAAAAAGCGTAGTATTCGATACAATTATACGCTTAAAATTATTGTTTGTCAACATTCAAATTCTATATAAAAATTTTCAAAAAATATATACATTTTCAAAGGATTATGATATAATGAAAGTACATACAGTATTTTGGAGGATATTATGACACTTGTAATTCTTGCCGCAGGCATGGGATCTCGATATGGCGGACTCAAACAGCTCGACCCTATAACCGAAAATCGCGAATTTATTATAGATTTTTCGGTTTACGATGCAATAAAAGCAGGATTTGATAAGGTTGTTTTTATAATCAAAAGAGAGAATTTTGAGCTTTTCCGCGAAACTGTCGGCTCTCGTGTTGAGCCGTTTATAAAGACGGAATATGCTTTTCAAGAGATAGACAATATTCCCGAGGGCTTTACAGTGCCCGAGGGCAGAGTAAAGCCTTGGGGAACAGCTCATGCACTTCTTTGTGCCGAGGACGCAATAGGAAATGACAAATTTGCAGTTATAAACGCCGACGATTTTTACGGCAGAGATGCTTTTGTCTGTCTCGCCGAGCATCTTTGGTCAATTCGCCCCGATACAGACTTTTGTATGATAGGCTACGTGCTAAAAAATACATTGACCGAAAACGGAACTGTATCGCGAGGAGTCTGCACTATGGAGAATGACGGCAGACTTGTAGAGATAAATGAAAGAACCAAGATTCGTATCTCTGGAAATGACGCAGAATACTTTGACGGAGATAGCTGGGTGTTCCTTCCCGGTGGTAGCGTGGTATCCATGAACTGTTGGGGACTTACCCCCGAAATCTTCCCGTATATTCGAGCTAAAATGCGGGAGTTTATGGCAGATAATAGTGGAGACACGCTCAAAAAAGAGATATATCTTCCCATAGTCATTGATGCTATGATGAAAGAGGGAAAATGTAAAGTCAGTGTTTATACTACCTCGGCTCAGTGGTACGGCGTGACGTACCCAGATGATAAGCCGCGAGTAGTAATGAGCATTCGCAAGATGATAGATGATGGAGAATATAAAAACGGTCTTTGGAAAAAATAAGGGGGAGGAAAATGGCAGTACTTATTACAGGCGGAACAGGCTTTATAGGCTCGCACGCAACGGTTGAATTTCTTCAGGCGGGATACGACGTAGTTATTGTTGACAACTTTTCAAACAGTAAGCCCATTGTGCTTGAAAGAATAAAAAAGATAACGGGCAAGGATGCAAAGCTCTACGAGGCAGACATTCTTGACAGAGCCGCACTTGACAGGATTTTCGAGGAAAATCCCGAGATTGATAGCTGCATACATTTTGCTGGACTCAAGGCGGTTGGCGAGTCGGTGCAGAAGCCTCTCGAATACTTTAACAACAACGTCAACGGCACGCTCATACTCCTTGAATCAATGAGAGCGCACGGTGTAAAGACCATAGTTTTCTCTTCGTCAGCAACGGTCTACGGCACGCCCGAGTGTGTACCCATTCGCGAGGACGCAAAGGTCGGACACGCAACCAATCCTTACGGAGAAACCAAGATAATAATTGAGAAGATGCTTGAAGCACTCTATACCGCAGACAATGAGTGGAATATCTCCATTTTACGCTATTTCAATCCCATTGGCGCGCATAAGAGTGGACTTATCGGCGAGGATCCCAAGGGAATTCCGAATAACCTTTTGCCGTACGTGACTAAGGTCGCAGTTGGAAAGCTTCCCGTTTTGAGCATATTCGGCAACGATTACAACACACATGACGGAACAGGAGTGCGCGATTATATACACGTAGTTGACCTTGCAAAAGCGCACCTCTGCGCGCTTGAGTCAATAAAGCAAAGACGCGGACTTGATCATTTCAATATCGGTACAGGCAAGGGATATTCCGTGCTGGACGTTGTAAATGCGTACGAGCAGGCGTCGGGTGTCAAAATTAACTACCGTATCTGCGGACGCCGCGCGGGAGACATTGACGAGTGCTATGCAGACCCCACGAAAGCCGCGGAAATACTCGGCTGGAGAGCAGAGTACGGCATATACGAGATGTGCGCGGACTCGCACAACTGGCAGTCCAAAAACCCCGACGGATACGGTGAATAATATGATTTCAAAAAGATTATTTGGACAGACCCCAAGCGGCGAGGACGTATATATATACGACATTGATAACGGAAGCATAAAGCTCTCGGTAATGGAGCTTGGCGCAGCTATGGTGTCTCTTTTTGTGCCCGACAAAGATGGGGTGTACAATGATATTATCTGCGGATATGATGACCTTGATTCCTATATATACGGCGACGGCTATCAGGGAGCAGTCGTCGGCAGATGGGCAAACAGAATAAATAAAGGCAGATTTACGCTTGACGGAGTGGAATATAGCCTTTATTGCAATAACGGCGAAAACCATCTCCACGGCGGCAAGGTGGGATTCTCGCATAAGGTCTGGAAATCCGAGATAACAGGTCAGAGCAGCGTGAAATTTTCCTATTTCTCTCCCGACGGAGAGGAGGGCTATCCCGGAAATCTCAACGTCATCGTTGAATACACAGTCTGTGATGGCAAAATTACCTTGACTTACAGAGCGCAGAGCGACAAAACCACTGTGATAAACCTCACAAACCACACGTATTTTAACCTTGCGGGCTTTGATAGCGGTAAGGTGTTTGACCACGAGGTCTGCATCCGCGCGCATAGCTATCTGCCCACCGATGAGGGTCTTATCCCCACAGGCGAGATAAAGAGAGTGGAGAATACTCCATTTGATTTCAGAACGCCAAAGACCATCGGCAAAGACTTCGACTTTTCAGACAACGACTTAAAGACCGCAGGCGGCTACGATCACTGTCTCGTGTTTGAGGACGTGGACGCGTCTCGACCTAAAATCGAGGTCTGTGAAAAGAAAAGCGGCAGGGGAATGAGAGTCTACACAAATCAGTCCTGCGTGCAGTTTTATACAGGAAATTTTCTGACCAATGAAAAATACCCCTTCAAAGGCAATTATCCGCAGTCTCCGCAGAACGCATTTTGTCTGGAAACCCAAATAATGCCCGACAGCATGAACCATAAAAATTTCACAAACCCCATCCTCAAAGCAGGGGAGACGTACGAGAGGGAAACGACGTTTGAGATTTTTGTGAAGTAAATAATAAATGAGGCGGTGCAATGCACCGCCTTTTGCTATTCATTTTATTAAAATTATTTACGATAAAACAATATTATCCCCCTCAAGCGTCAATCTTAATTTTCCGCCCGATTTCAGCTCGCCCGTGAGGAGCTTTTCGGATATTTTGTCCTCAATAAGACGCGTGATATTGCGCTTTATTGGCCGCGCGCCGAGATTTTCGTCGTGCGAGATTTTAGCTATATACTCGCAAACCGAGTCGTCGTACTCAAGCTGAATCTTCATTTTTTTCATCTGCCCGACAAGTCCGTCGAGCAGATTTTTTGCTATCCCCGTCATATCCTCAACAGTCAGCCGTCTGAACACGATAATGTTGTCCACGCGGTTTATAAATTCGGGCGAAAAGGTCCTTTTTATCTCGCTTATTATTTCGCTTTTCTCGCCCGAAAAGTCACTCGTGTCCGACACACCAAATCCGAGCGCGTTTTTTGTGATATTGCGCGCGCCGATGTTCGATGTCATAATTATTACCGTGTTCTTAAAATCAATTTTTCGACCGCAGGAGTCGGTCAGAATACCGTCGTCAAGTATCTGGAGCAGAATGTTAAATATATCCGGGTGCGCCTTTTCTATCTCGTCAAGCAAAATGATAGAGTAGGGCGCGCGCTTGACCTTTTCGGTGAGTATTCCGCCCTCGCCGTGACCGATATACCCCGGCGGCGAGCCGATAAGCTTTGACACGCTGTGTCGCTCCATATATTCCGACATATCTATGCGGATAAGCGACTTTTCGCTACCGAAAAGAGAAACTGCAAGTGACTTGCAAAGCTGGGTCTTACCCACGCCCGTCGCCCCTGCAAAGATAAACGAGCCAATGGGACGGGAAGGGTCCTTAAGTCCCGTGCGCCCTCTGCGTATGGCTCGTGAGAGCTCACTTATTGCCTCGTCCTGACCGATTATCTGCGAGGATAATTCCGATGAAAGATTCAAAAGCCGTTGTGAATCTTTTTCCATAATTTTGGAGACGGGAATACCAGTCTGTCGCGTGATAGTATCGGCTATGTGGGTCGCGCGCAGAACACTTCGCCGCGGCTTTTCTTGTTTTTGGCGTTCACCATTAAGCTTTTTAATAATCTCTACTTCTTTATCGCGCAAGAATTTCGCATGCTCATAGTCACCCGACACTGCGGCAGCTTCCTTGTCCTTTTGGATTGTTTTTAGCTCAAGCTCAAGCGCATCGCTCTTTTTCTTGCGGGATATTTCTTTCAGGCGCAGAGCCGCCGCGGCTTCGTCAAGTGCGTCTATCGCCTTGTCGGGCAAAAATCGGTCGTTTATATATCTTACCGACATATCTATCGCGGCGCAGAGTGCCTCGTCTGAAATTTTGAGCTTGTGATGCTCCTCGTATTTTTTACGCAGACCCTTGAGTATTTCAAGAGTCTCACCTCGGCTGGTCTCGCCGACGGTTATTGCTTGAAAGCGGCGCTCAAGCGCTGCGTCCTTTTCTATATGTTTGCGATACTCCTCAATAGTGGTCGCGCCTATCATCTGTATCTCGCCGCGCGAAAGGGCAGGCTTTATGATGTTGGCTGCGTCCAGCGCGCCCTCTGCCGCGCCCGCGCCGACTATGGTGTGAAGCTCGTCCACGAATAAAATTATATCGTCGCGTGACTCTACCTCGCTGATAAGAGCTTTGAGCCTTTCCTCAAACTCTCCGCGGTATTTTGCGCCCGAGATCATACGTGACAAGTCCACGGAAATAATTTTTTTGCCGAGCAAAAGCTCGGGCACGCGACCTCGCGATATTTTCTCCGCAAGCCCCTCTACTATCGCAGTCTTTCCAACGCCCGGTTCACCGATAAGACAAGGGTTGTTTTTACTTTTGCGGCACAAGACTCTGATAAGTCTCTCGGTTTCCTGAGTTCTACCGATAACGGGCTCAAGCTTTCCATTTGCGGCGAGTTGTGTCAGGTCCTTTCCGTATTGCGACAGAGTTTCATTTGTTTCGTATATATCATCATCTGAATCAGAGCTTGCACTTGGCGCTGAGCTTATGAAATGCTCAATATCATTTTTGATACCAATGCTTGATACCCCAAGGCTCTCAAGAATTCTTGTCGCAACACAGCTATCCTCGCAGACGAGGGAGAGAAGCAAATGCTCGCTTCCCACAAATCGCTGACCGAAAACCGATGCTTTTTGTGAGGCGTTGTTGATTATAGCTTTAAGGCTTGGCGTAAACTCGGCGTTTATCGTGCTGTCAAGTATGCCTGCGACACCCAGTAGATTGATTTTTTGGATTATGTCGTCCTCATCTGCTCCGCGAGATTTGAGTATCTCCGATGCAATACAACCCTGAGTTTTAATGATGCTGAGGAGCAGATGCTCCGTGCCGATATATGAATGTCCAAGCTCTTGTGAAACGGTATTTATTTTTGAAAGAATGCTTTGCGCCTTTGGCGTGAATTTTACTGCCATTTTTATCTCCAAATTTAAGATTTATGTAGCTATAAGCGCATTCTTTTCTGGGAGTGAATTTATAAGTCTACGTACCTGCGCGGCGCGCTCGCAATCAAGTTCAGCTCTGTTTGTTATACGTTCACGCGAGCTTGAAAGTATGGAGAATG
Organism: Eubacteriales bacterium; assembly: GCA_045658225.1. Lineage (GTDB taxonomy): Bacteria > Bacillota > Clostridia > Oscillospirales > CAG-272 > SVTX01. The sequence continues at coordinate 5,287 of JAZOUO010000087.1, read as the reverse complement.
AAAGAGATTCAAACATAATACTGTTGAGTGATGACGGGGATACAGATTTTACAAGCTTTATGTCACATCTTGCCGAGAGACACAGGCGAATTTCCGAGATGAGAGAGATAAGCTGTGATTCAGTAAGCGAGTTGGAATACGCAAGTGCACCCATCGCGCGCGAGCCTCTCTCGGCAATATTAAAAATTTTATCCGCTGAATATGACTTTAATTCTTCTTTTTCAAGAGTTATAATGTCGAGCATCAATTTTTCAAATCTGCTTACGGACTCTTCCTCGCCAACGGACATGGGCGGAGAATAGGTCATAACGTATATATCGCCCCCGACACTTTGCGAAAATAGTGGATACAGAGATATTCCAAGGTCGGACAGTGAATGACAGAGCGAGGGAATTTTGTCTGCGTGTGAAAGAAAAGGGAGATATAGCGCGCAGCTTATTCTTATGCCGCTGCCGCACATACTCGGAATGGGGGAGAGATAACCAAATGATTCATCGTATGCAAAATCAAATTCCGAGTCTAGAAGCTCCTCTGCCGAGTGTGATATTTTGTAGGCATCTCGCACAGACGCGCCGGGCAGAATGGCGTATATATTGATAAGATTTGAGCCGCCAACCGAGATGCTAAGGCTGCATGGCTCGTTAAAGAAAATCGCCTTGTCGTAGGGGAAAGAGCAAAAATCCTGCTCCGCATACTGCTTTTCACAATATGACATAGCCGTGTTTTTTGCAGACTTTTCTATTTTGCAGGTGTGAAAGCCGTTCTTTTTGAGTATAGACTCGGCGCGCGCTATCACATCAGCAATTTGCTTTTGCTGATTGCCCGAAAAAAGCAATCCTGACAGATTTCTCGTGTATGTAAATTTGGAAAAAAGTATATTTTCGGACATTTTTCCGTCCGTGTTAAACCAAGACATATTATACCTCCTTATTTTGCACCTTGAAGCTTGCGGATCTGATCGCGCAAGGACGCCGCGCCCTCATAATTTTCCTGTGACAAGGCATCGCCAAGCTTTCTTTGAAGCTCGGATATACTGCGCGAGCGCTCTTTTTCTATACGTATGCGACGGGGCGCTTTGTTTGTGTGAGGTGAGCTTTTCTCAAGAAGAATTTTGGCGCACACGGGACACCCAAACTCACCGGACATCATCATCTGCTCGGAGCTTGTCCTGCAAGCCTCGCATACAAAATTCTTATCGGTAAAGAGACTTGTATGGCTTGATAGAATGGGTTTATGTATGATACAGCTTTCGGGTGTAAAAAGCACGTCAGTCGCGGGATTTTCCGTGACGGTGGGGCAACTGTTAAAGCTTGCAGCGCAAAAAGCGCAGAGAGAGTGGTTGACACCGCCCGTATCGGTGAAAAAGACAGTGGGTTTTTTATTCTTACATTTTTCGCAGAGCATTTTTTTGACCTTTCCTTTGATTTTTTATTGTTTTGCTTGTACAAAATATATTTTACAACATACCCCTCAAAAAAATTGTCGCAAACTGTTGGGATGAAAAAATTTTTATACTATTTGATTTTGCCAATATTTAGCTAAGAAATTTTAAGATTACATTGACAAAATGTATCAAATGGGTTATAATAAAATTATACTTGGGGGAGAATGGAATTTTTTCCTCAATAATGTGAAATTTCAAAATCGGAGGATTTTAAATGAACAAAAATTTGACAGTCGGAAATCAGAAAATTTCCTCGCTTTTCGACGCGGGAACGTTCGTTGAGATAGGCGCATATATCAAGAGATGCGGCTGCGAAGAGACTTATGACGGCGTGATCTGCGGTTACGGCTCTGTATCGGGCAAGCTTACCTTTGCGTTTGTGCAGGATAGCGACAGACTCAAGGGCGCATTTGACTCCACGGGTGCAAAGAAGATAGAGATGCTTTATGAAATGGCAGTAAAGAATGGCGCACCGGTAATCGGTGTCTTTGATACTGCGGGAGCTGTTGTGTTTGACGGAAGCTCGGCACTTTCGGCATACGGAAGATTTATGAGCTGTGTGGCAAAAGCATCTGGAATCATTCCTCAGATAGCTATAATCGACGGTGCTTGCACGGGTATGGCGCTTGTGACGGCATCAATGTTTGATATTGTAATATCTGCAACAGACAAGGCAGTCACATATATCATTCCCGATTCCAAAAAGGACAAGGCAATAAAGGTAGCAATAAAGACGGAGGACGAGAAAGGCGCATTTGCACGCGCAAGAGAGCTTGTTGAGATACTTCCTCAGAACAATAAGGACTCGGCTTGCGTTATGAGTGGCGACGATGCAGGCAGAGCAGTAAATGTCGATGGACTTACAGGCGCATCTCTCGTATCCGGAATCTGCGACAACGGAAGGTTCATCGAGCTTTACGGAGATATGGCAGAGTGCGTGACTACAGGCCTTGCGTTCTTCGGCGGTCAGCTTTGCGGAGTTATTGCTTCCAATACAAACTCCAAAAAGGGCGGAAAGCTATGCGGATGCGGCGCAAAGAAGGCGGCAGAAATGATAAGCTTCTGCGACAGATTTGGAATTGCCGTGCTCACACTCGTTGACTCCATAGGATTTGCTGATTGTGAAAAGAGCGAGGCGTGTGCAACTCTTGCATCCGCGTATATAAACGCAACCACAGCAAAGGTGACGGTTGTCACAGGCAAGGCTTACGGAGCGTCCTTCACACTCCTCGGCTCAAAGTCCGTTGGAGCAGATATTGCGTATGCCCTTGAGGGTGCAGTTATCAGCGTTATGTCGCCTGAGAGCGCAGTTGCGTTCCTTATGAATGACGAAATAACCAAGGATAAGTCCAGAGCTGACGTTGAGGCGGAGTGGTGCGAAAAGTATGCATCAGCAGTTCGTGCGGCAGAAAAAGGAGATATAGACGATATTATTCCCGAGGCAGAGCTTCGCGCGAGAATCTGCTCGGCACTTTATATGCTTGCGGTTAAGGCAGACGGTTGCCCTGACAGAAAATATGCAAGAACACCTCTTTGACGATAGGAGGCATTTATGAAAAACATTAAAAGAATAGGAATACTTGCTCTTATATGTATTCTTCTGTTCTCAATTATGACGGTAGGTATTTGTGCCGCTGCTCAGTCTAATGATCCGCAGACAGATACCAACGCCACAGATGCTCCTCTTTATGAAATAGAGGGCGAGGATCTTGAAATGTCTGAGCGTATCGAATACGCAATTCAAGGAACCGTGACGGGACTTGTAATGGTATTTGCGGTGCTTGCGCTTTTGGCAATAGTCGTCAGTCTTTCAAAGGTAGTGCTTTACGACCTGCCGAGAAAGGCGCGCGAGAGATCCGCGGCAAAGGCCAAGGCAGAGAAGGAGAAGGAAGAAGAAATAATGGTGCAGGCGGCATCCGCGGTAGCGCCTGTAGCAACTCCCATTGCTACGGCTGACGACGGCGAGCTTATCGCAGTAATTACCGCGGCGGTAGCGGCGGCAATAGAGGGCGGCGACTACGGCAGTGAATTTGCAAGCGGATTCCGCGTAGTATCATTCAACAGAGTAAACACAGGCACTTGGAATAAAAGATAATATAAGAGAAAGGTTTGGATATAAAAATGAAAAGATTTAACGTGACCGTAAACGGTGTGACATATGATGTAGTTGTTGAAGAGGTAGGTGGCGCAGCTCCCGTGGTTGCTCCTGTAGCTGCCCCTGTTGCCGCACCCGCAGCACCCGCAGCAGCTCCTAAGGCATCTCCTGCAGCTCCCGTGGCACCCAAGGCAAGCGGCGCACAGGGTGCAGTTAAGGTAGTAGCACCTATGCCCGGAACTATTATGAAGGTAAACGTAAGCACAGGCGCCACGGTAAAGAAGGGCGACGTGCTCTGCGTTCTTGAGGCTATGAAGATGGAGAATGACATCTGCGCTCCCCAGGATGGCACTGTTGCATCTGTAAACGTACAGAAGGGCGCATCCGTAAATACAGACGAGGTTCTTGTCACTCTTAACTGATAAAATTCCCAAATTCTGATGAAAGGAAATAAAAATAATGCTTAACGGCATCATTGAAACAATAAAAAATTTCATACAAAATACGGGAATTGCACAGCTTTTTAGCGGAGATACAGTTTGGTGGAAATACGCGATAATGTATATTATCGCATTCGTGCTTATCTATCTTGCTATTGCAAAGAAGTTTGAGCCTCTGCTCCTGCTTCCCATAGCGATAGGTATGCTTTTGACGAATCTTCCCGGAGCAAATCTGTTCCACCTTGATATGTGGGTAAACAAGGATATGACTGTTCTTGAATCCATCAAGGCGGTAATCAGCGAGGGCGGATTCCTTGACCTGCTCTATATCGGCGTAAAGCTTGGTATATATCCCTGTATCATATTTATTGGTATAGGTGCGATGACCGACTTTACACCCCTTATCGCAAATCCCAAGTATTTTCTTATCGGCGCGGGCGCACAGCTCGGCGTATTCGTAGCATTCTCGGCAGCGTTCATCTCGGGACTTTACAGTCTCGGTGAGGCGGCGTCTATCGGTATCATTGGCGGGGCAGACGGACCTACGGCAATTCTTGTCACAAAGACACTCGGTCCTGCGCTTCTCGGAGCTATTGCTATCGCGGCGTACTCTTATATGGCGCTTATACCTATGATACAGCCCCCGTTTATGAAGCTCTTTACGACAAAGAAGGAAAGACATATAAAGATGGGTCAGCTTCGTCCTGTTTCCCGTATCGAGAAGCTTATTTTCCCCGTACTTGTCACAGTTGTAGTCGGACTTATCGTTCCCGATGCTTTGGCACTTGTCGGTTGTCTTATGTTTGGTAATATACTCAACGTATGCGGTGTCACCGAGCGACTTTCAAAGACCGTTCAGAACGAGTTTATGAATATCGTCACTATCCTGCTTGGTATCTCGGTCGGAGCTACTGCAAGCGCAAAGAACTTCCTTGATATCCGAACCCTTGTTATTATCGCGTGCGGTCTGGTCGCATTCTGCATCTCGACTTGCGGTGGACTTCTCACCGCAAAGGTAATGAACTGGATCTCGGGCGGAAAGATAAATCCCTTGATAGGAAGCGCGGGCGTTTCCGCAGTTCCTATGGCGGCGAGAGTATCGCAGGTCGTAGGACAAAAGGAGGACCCCTCAAACTTCCTTCTTATGCACGCTATGGGCCCCAACGTTGCAGGTGTAATCGGCTCTGCTATCGCAGCAGGCGTATTCCTTTCACTTTTCGGAGGTTAATTTAAATGAGCAAACTTTATATTACAGATACAATCCTTCGTGATGCTCACCAGTCACAGGCGGCAACACGAATGAGAATT
>JAZOUO010000086.1:0-4059 GCA_045658225.1 Eubacteriales bacterium | reverse complement strand
AAAAGAAGACCATACACCGCAAATTCGTGTTTCCCCTCCACGCGATCTGCATACCTACTGCTCAAGGCAGGCAACCTCACGGCACATCAAGTTTACCGCTTAATGCTGCTTAGTTCCCCATCTGACATGATTCACAGCTCTTGATTGCGCAAGACCCGCCCATCAACACAACAGATATGCCTCATTCGTAAAGGGTCCGCCCTCAATTGCGGGATCCACCCCTGTATAGCGGATTTCAGGTTCAGGGCTCCGCTACCTCCCCGGCTGGTATGGCCTTCTTTCACAGCACAGCTGCGTTTTCTTTATCCTTTTTAAGATACTATATTATTATAGCAGAAAAGGGTCAAAGTTTCAAGGGCTTTTTGAAATATTTTTTCTCTGTGACTTTGCCAACAGCTGCAAAGTCACCAAAAAGCCGTTCAAGAGGGGAATGCGTCGTAATTTCACTCCCGTGAAATTTGCTCTTTCAGAGCACCCGACAACCCCTTCCCCTCTTAAAAATCTCCCTAACCCTGCGCCTACGGCGCAACAAGATAATAGTTTCTACGAAAAATAAATAATTTCCGTCTTAGCCGTTATAAACGATGACCGAGTAAGCGTTTGCGTGGGTGGGGTTCAAAGGGGCGGGAGGAATCGCAACCTCCCGCCCCTTGCGGCATTTTTTGGATACTTTTTGTCGACGCGGACAAAAAGTATCATCAAAAATATTTTATTCACTCAAAAGCATATCGTCCTTTTTTATCCACCCAAGCTTTCTCATTATCTCGCTAAACAACAGCGACAGCACCGCAGGCAGCACTATACAAACAAGCACAAGCCCTATCCACATCATAGGATCACCCATCTGTCCGTCTGTTGCCATCTGGTCAATAACTCCGAGAGGCCCTACCATTCCACACGTGCCCATGCCTGCCGCAACGCCCTGACACTTCAGTTTAAACACCATAGTCGAGATGGGTCCCGTTATAGCAGACGCAAGTGTGGGAGGAATCCATATTCTCGGATTTTTCACAATGTTGCCCATTTGAAGCATAGACGTACCAAGTCCCTGCGAGATAATACCTCCCCACTTGTTTTCACGGAAGCTTGACACCGCAAAACCTACCATCTGCGCACAACAGCCTGCAACAGCCGCGCCACCTGCGAGCAAAAATCCCTCAGATGTACCGTTTAGTACCGCAGCCTCAAGCGCCGACGCGGAGAAAATCATAGCGCATATAGCCGCGCTGGATATAGGAAGCGTGAGGATTATTCCCACAACGACAGAGACCACGATTCCCATAAGCAAGGGCTGGAAAGTTGTCGCTGTAGCAATAAACACGCCAAGATAATACATTACGTACGACACAAGCGGACAGAGCAAGAAGCTTGCCGCAAAGCCCACTATAAGTGTGACGATGGGTGTGACGAGTATATCCACCTTCGTCTTTTTGGACACAAGCATTCCTATCTCGCTCGCGATAATCACCGCAAAAAACGCGCCCGCAGGACCCGCCGCGTAGAATATTCCCTCGCCTGCTCCCGCAGTTGCCGCCCACTTGATTATTGCGCCGCCATTTATGACTGCGCCCATAGCATTCGACATAGCGCCCACTGCCGCACAGGAAAACATAACAAGCGGATGTGCGCCGAGCTTATACGCAATTGCAACGCCTATCGCCATCCCCGTAGCCGCCTTTGCATAGGTGGCTACCGTGTTGAATATCTCCGCCAAGGACTTGAGAAATTCATTGTCAATATTTGCGCCGTTTACATACTTTCCAACCGTTCCAAATATCGTGCCGATGAGAAGCGACGCAAAAAGTCCGAGCGCCATAGCGCCCATGGCATCGATAAAGTACCGTTTCAGATATTTTTTTACCGTTTCCATTCTTTTTTTCGGGAAAAATTCCCTCTCCGTCAATACTTTAATTCAGTATATCACTTTGATATTTTCAAATCAACTCAAAAAATCAATGAACTTTTATGAAAAAAATCCGTTATTTTTACATATCTGCCGAAAAATCGCAGTTTTAGTGACATTCGTACCAGGTCTTGCCTATTTTTGCCTCAACGTCAAGCGGAACGGAAAGTCTTACAGCAGACTCCATTTCTGCCTTTAGTATCCCCAAAACCTTGTCCGCACAGTCCACGGGAGATTCGACTAAAAGCTCGTCGTGAACTTGCAAAATGAGACGCGCGCCCGTGCCACTTTCCTTGAGCTTGCGCTCCACGTTTATCATAGCGATTTTTATAATGTCAGCACTACTTCCCTGAATGGGACTGTTCATAGCTATTCTCTCGCCGAACTTCTGAATGTTTTTGTTCTGCGCTGAAAGTTCGGGGATATTTCGTCTGCGCCCGAACATTGTCGTGACGTAGCCGTTTTCCTTTGCCTCTCTCACAACGTCGGAAAGATATTTTTCTATATTCGGGTAGCTGTCAAGGTAGTTTTGTATATACTCCTTTGCCTTGGCAATAGAAATCTTCAAGTCCTCGGAAAGTGAAAATTCGCCCATTCCGTAAAGGATTCCAAAGTTTACCGCTTTTGCTCTCTTTCGCATCTCCATAGTCACCTCGTCGCGCTCAACACCAAACACGCGGCAAGCGGTGGAGGTGTGTATGTCCTCGTCGCCAAGGAATGCGTCTATCATATGCTTATCGTTTGAGATATGAGCAAGCACGCGAAGCTCTATCTGCGAGTAGTCCGCGTCTATAAGCACATGGTTATCATCCGTAGGCACGAAATACTTTCTGAACTGTCTGCCAGCCTCGGTTCTTATCGGTATATTCTGGAGATTGGGGTCTGTCGAGGAAAGTCTGCCCGTGGCAGTTCCCATCTGCTTGAAGGTGGTGTGAACTCTGCTCTCGGCATCAGCCTCGCGGAGCAGTCCGTCAACGTACGTGCTCTTGAGCTTTGTCACCTGTCTGTAGTCCAGAATATCGTCTATTATCGGGTGATATTTGCGGAGCTTTTCAAGAGTTTCCGCATTGGTGGAATATCCTGTTTTAGTTTTTTTCGCAAAAGGAAGCATGAGCTTGTCGAAAAGCACCTCGCCAAGCTGCTTGGGGGAGTTTATGTTGAACTGATAACCCGACGCCGCGTATATCATAGTCTCAAGCACGGCGGCGCTGTTGTCAAGCTGCTCTCCGTACTCGGCAATGCCCTTGCAGTCCACTCGAACGCCTCTCTGCTCCATATCGCAAAGCACGCTCGCAAGCGGCATTTCTATCTCGTGGAGAAGGGTTATCTGCGAGCTTTCCTCAAGTCTTTCCTCTATAACGGACTTTATTCTCGCAATATACCACACCTGCGGTATGCTCTCGGAGAGGGTCTCGCCAAGATAGTGCGTGCAGAGACGTTCTATGCCGTAATTGCCCTGCGACGAATCGTCAACGTACGCGCCGAGCATTACGTCAAAATAGCAATCGCGCCAAGTCACTCCCTTTGCCTCAAGGGATTTATACAAGGTCTTGCAGTCATAAGCAATAATTTTTTTGGAGCTTAAAAAATTGTAAATTTCTTTTGAAAATTCAGCACTCCAGACATCTTTGCCGTCCGACACCAAAATCTCCTCGCCACAAAGTTCAAGGGCATAAATCTCACCGTCAAGCGAGAGTACATCCGATATGCTCACGTTCTTTATCTCGGCAGTCTGCGCGGGGGTGTCGGGCTGCTCCTCGTCCCTGTCAAGTCCGTATTTTTTGAGCGCAGCAAACATCCCGTATCTTGTGAAAAGTCTTTTTGCGTCATCACGCTGTATGCCACGAAATTCAACGTCACTCAAGGTTATTCCAAGCGGAACATCCTTTTTGATGGTGGCAAGCGTGCGGGACATATACGCCGAGTCTTTGCCATCAATCAGCTTTGTCTTTACGCTCTGCGTTGCGTTTATTACATCGAGATTTTCGTATATGGCGTCAAGACTTCCCGACTCAGCAATAAGCTTGAACGCACCCTTCTCGCCAATTCCTTTAACACCTGGGATATTGTCCGAGCTGTCACCCATAATAGATTTTACGTCCACGTACTGATTTGCATGAACACCATATTTGTCAAAGAATTTTGCATCGTCATAA